>CAYRMI010000007.1:0-6189 GCA_964425625.1 uncultured Candidatus Saccharibacteria bacterium
CTATTTTTGGTGCCGAGACACTGGTTGGCTATGCCTTGGACGGTTTTCCAATCTATGGCAATGCACCAACTATGTCGACTGATCATTGTGGTGGGGCCATGATAGGAGGACAGTACCAATATTACTTACATAGCGACCGTGAGTCGATACTAAACTGCTTTGCTGGTATACCAGTAGAACTATAGAATATGGCAACTCTCGTCTTTGACATCGAAACAGTCGGCGAGCAATGGGAAACGCTAGATGATGTAACTAAGGCCTCGCTTACTAGGTGGGCGGATAGAAGTGCTAAATCAGAAAAGGAGAGAAGTCTACTACAACTTGATATTGAATCCGGTCTAGGTTTTTCGCCACTGACAGGCTTTGTGGTAGCGATTGGTGTGTACGATGTCGAGCGCTCCAGAGGAGTAGTTTATTACACTGGTAAAACCGAAACGGCCGATGAAGAAGTGGGAGACTATGTCTATAAACAGCGTAGCGAGGCAGAAATGTTGACTGAATTTTGGGAAGGGGCACGTTATTATGATACTTTTGTTACCTTCAATGGTCGAAGTTTTGATGCTCCTTTTTTAGTTCATCGTAGTGTGGCACAGGAAGTCATGCCAACAAAAAATTTGCTGGAAGGTAGGTATCCTAATCAACAGCACAGTTGCCGGCATGTTGATTTGCAAGACGAGCTGACTTTTTATGGCGCGATGACCCGCCGGCCAAGTTTACATTTGTTTTGCCGAGCTTATGGGATAGAGAGTCCTAAAGTAGAGGTGAGTGGAGATGATGTCGCGGAACTTTTCCGGCAGGAAAAGTTCCGCGACATCGCTCGCTACAATGCTAGAGACGTTACAGCGACCACACTTTTGTACCAAAAATGGCAAAAGTACATTGCCCCAAAACCGGTAGATGGTATAGACATAAACTACTAAGTGTGTTTTAATGTAGGTCGTAAATCAGTCCCTTTAGTTACCCCTCAAGTAGGAGCTCAAAATGAAAATTCAGGTTAAGCCACTTAGTCCCTTTTGGCAACTAGCCGGTTTCCTCGTCAGTCAAACTATAAATCGACTAGTGACGGGTAGCGCTTTTCTTGAGTCACCACAAGAAACTCATCGCTGGAATTACCAGAAACTCTCAAAGAAAGAGATGCTGGGTTTGAGTCAGCGTCTCATGGTTTTTCAAGCTGGTGATTCTAGCCAGCTTGACTCACATATTTGGCGATTTCCAATGTGTCATGTACCAATTCTAGGTGGCTGGAAGAAATACCAAGTGTTATGCCCAATAGGTGGTATGACCTGGCGCGTTGGCTGGATAGCTGGCAATTCAATTGCTGTTTCCAGAATCATTCTTCGTACTCCGGTACGAATGCTTTATGGCAATAAAGACACTTACTGGTTTGGTTTATCAGAAGATGGAGAACAGCTAGATCTGAGACGTATTGCCTATGGAAGTATTGGCGATGGTTCAAATCTTAGGCTGTTGTGAAGTCGAAGTCAGGTGTCCCCAAAGGCCTTGTCGCATGCTGTGCGACAAGGCCTTTAACTTTTGCTAAACTTAGCAAATGTTAGAAAGAAACCAGCAAAATCCAAAAATTTTTCCGCCTGGGTTTTATTGGGGCTCAGGCACATCTGCTTATCAGGTCGAAGGGGGGATTGAAAATACCGATTGGGCTAACGCCAGTCAGGAAGGTAGGGTGCCAGTTTGTGGATTGGCTTGCGATCATTATCATCTTTATGAAGCTGATTTTGATAAAGCAAAAGACCTTGGACATACCGCTCATCGTTTCTCGGTCGAATGGGCACGGATAGAGCCAGAAGAGGGTAAGTTTGATGAAGCTACAATTTTGCATTACCGAGAAGTTTTGCGGGCATTACAGGAAAGGGGTTTAAAACCTTATATAACACTTTGGCATTTCACGCTACCTTTATGGTTTTCAAAGAGTGGTGGTTTTGAACAATCCGACTCACCAGAAATCTTTGCCCGTTACTGTGCTTACGTCGTTACACAGCTGGGAGATTTGTGTGAACATTTTTCTACTATGAATGAACCAAATGTCTTTGGTAGTAACGGTTGGCTACGGGGAACCTGGCCTCCTTTTAAAAGGTTTGCTTTGACCGATCTCGTTTCTATCACCAACTCCGGTCGTCAATATGAAGCCAAGGCAAATAAAGGACTAGGTCCAGTGTTTACTTATTTTCGGGTGATGAAAAACTTAGCTTGGGCCCACAACGAGGCCTATAAGGAAATCAAAAAAGTATCGCCCCAGACAGAGGTTAGTGTAGTTAAACATGTAATTGTGTTTGATTCAAATTCCAATCCATTTAACTTAGTAAAGGCGTGGTTGGCAAATTATTTTTGGACACATAAGTTTATGCGACGGGTTAATCAATACTGTGATTCAATTGGCCTTAATTATTATTTCTACACTCAGTTTGGTGACAAGCGAGTGTGGCGTAAAACCGATATGGATTGGAACTATGCCCCAGAACACATCTATGATGCTCTGATGATGCTCGCAAGATACAGAAAACCACTTTTTGTCTCGGAGGGAGGGATTGCCGATGCCTCTGATAGCGGTCGCGCTGAATATATAACTAAACAGGTAGAGGGGGTATGGCGAGCCATCCAAGCCGGAGCTGACGTGCGTGGCCATCTCTATTGGTCGTTTATGGATAACTACGAGTGGGCGCTCGGGTTTGAGAAGCGTTTTGGTTTGGTGGAGATAAATTATGAAACTCAAGAAAGAACTATTCGACCCTCAGCTTACGTGTATAAAAAAATTTGTGAGGACAACGGTATAGTAGAATAAAGCTATGTCTTGGCTTGTACTGGCAACCATTGGTCAGTTTTTGAGTGCAATAGTGGTTTTTATTGATAAGTACATCGTGACGGACGTTAAGGTAATGCCTCGTCCGTTTGTGTATGCCTTTTATTCCTGTTTACTGACTGGCTTTTGGGTAATAATTTATATTTTGGGATATGTACCAGGCTTAGCTTATTTACAAATTCCTACCTTGAGTGAAGTAGTAAAGCCAACTATCCAAGTAATAGGTATGTCAATTTTGGCTGCTTATACTTTTTTTATGGCTTTAGTGTCTTTGTATGATGCTCTGCGCAAAGCCGAGGCGGTTAATGTGATGCCGATTATTGGTGTGGTTTCGGCTCTCTCTACGCTTGGTCTTAGTTACTTATTTCTTGAAATCTTCCTATCTACCAATTTCATGTGGGGGGTAATTATTATTATTCTCGGCACAATGTTGGTGGCACAGACTATTCCTGATCGTTACACCATGCTCACGATGGTGCATAGTGGATTTTTCTTTGGTTTACATTACATCACTATGAAGGGGCTTTTTTTGGAGACAAGCTTTGCTGATGGTTTTTTCTGGTCAAGGATAGGTTTGGTTTTTTTTGCTTTATCACTCTTGATGGTTCCTACCTACTTACATAAGATTACGGAGCAGACCAAACAAACGGAAGACAAGAAAAAAACCAGTCTATTGGTCTTGTTAGCAAAAGTGTTGGCCGGAATTTCGGCTTTTCTTCTGCTTAGAGCCACTGACTTAGGTGACGTGACGGTCGTGCAGGCATTGGACGGATTAAAGTTTGTCTTTATTTTGCTTATCACAATATTGTTTAGTCGTTACTTGCCCGACAGCGTAGCTATTACTGAGACGCGTAAAGAAGAAAAGATTAGACAAATGCTCTACGTGGCAATTATAACTGTAGGTTATTTCATTCTTTTTTTGTAATTGTGTATGTGGAAGAAAATACTAATTTCAATCTTGCTACTAATCCTCCTCTTGTTGGCGCTGGGTTTTGCTCTGACTAGACAACCAAAACCCGAAACCATCACTTATGGCATGTCTTTTAATACGATGTACGCCAGAGAGCTTGGTTTAGATTGGCAAGAGACCTATGATGCAATACTTAATGATTTAGGGGTCAGAAACTTACGTTTGGCAGCGCACTGGCCTATGGTAGAGCCGGTCAACAAACAATACAATTTTACCGAACTTGATTATCAAATAAAACGAGCGGAGGAAGTGGGGGCTGAGGTGATACTAGCCGTCGGGAGACGACTACCTCGTTGGCCAGAGTGTCATGTTCCAAGTTGGGCGTCAGCTTTGCCAGAAGAGGTGAGAAATGAAGCCCAGCTCACCTACATGAAGACAGTTATCGAGCGCTACCGTGATAGTGTGGCGGTAAAATATTGGCAGGTTGAAAATGAACCATTTTTAAGGGCTTTTGCCTTTGAACATTGTGGCGAGCTAGATAAGGACTACCTAAATCGGGAAATTGAACTGGTCCGCTCACTCGATAGTAGTCGACAGATTATTGTGACCGATAGTGGTAATTTAGGTTCGTGGCATGGTGCTTATAAGAGTGGAGATATCTTTGGTACTAGTGTTTATGTGCATTTTTGGAACCCTGAGCTGGGTCAGTTTCGGACTTTTCTACCAGCTTGGTTTTATCGCTTAAAAGCGGGAATAATGTCACTTCTGTTTGGGGAGAAGCCAATTTTTTTGATTGAATTATCAGCTGAACCTTGGTTAATTGAACCAATCGCTGAAGTACCGATTGATGTCCAATATACTCGAATGGATGTGGAAAAGTTTAATGAAATATTAAGCTATGCCGAAGGTACTCACTTGGCGCGACAATATTTATGGGGGGCGGAATGGTGGTATTGGCTCATGCTTTCTGGTGAAAAAGAATTTTGGGAGAAAGGACAATCATTGTTTGTGAAATAAAAAACTGAATAATCCGTAGTAATACGTGCCATTATTATAATAAAATGTTTACTGTATGCAGTTTCGTTATATTATTTTCACCGCCGTAGCTAGTAGTTTACTCAGCCTTTCGCTAATTGGGTTTATAATTTTCGCTTTAGATCTTGATGACAGGTTTTTATCTTTGGGGAAAGCAGAGGATAAAAATTTAGAGTTATCAGATAGCTCGTCTAGTCGTGCTACTTTTTCTGATGTGATTCCTGATATGGTACAGCAAGTTAATGAAGCCGTAGTTTCAGTGGTAGTCACAAAAGATGTACCAATCTATGAGCAATATTATGAAGAGTACAATCCTTGGAGTTTCTGGGGAGGGATAGGTGGTTTTTCAATCCCTAGAGTTAGGGAAAAGGGGACAGAGGAGCGAGAAATCGGGGGCGGGTCTGGCTTTATCGTCAGTGAGGATGGTTTGGTAGTGACTAACCGACATGTGGTAGACGACAAAGAGGCTAAATATTCTATATTAACTAACAAAGGCGATTCCTATGAAGTTGAAGTACTAGCCAGAGACACACAATTAGACATAGCCATTTTGCAGATAGAAAATTTACCAAAGGAAAAAAGTCTACCATATGTCACTTTTGGTGACTCCAAGTCATTACGTCTTGGTGAAACGGTGGTGGCCATTGGAAATGCCTTGGGGGAATTTCGTAATTCTGTCTCAGTGGGTGTGATTTCCGGTGTAGCTCGTTCTATCACTGCTTCTGATAACTTCGGTCGAAGCGAAAAATTAGAACAAGTAATTCAGACAGACGCAGCAATAAATCCAGGAAATTCAGGTGGGCCATTGCTAAATTTAAAAGGCGAAGTCATTGGGGTTAATGTCGCTACTTCACGTGAGGCTGACAATATTGGCTTTGCTTTACCGGCTAATCTGGTAGAAGGTATTGTCACTTCGGTAAAGGATAATGGTAAGATCATTAGACCTTACTTAGGGGTACGGTATCTAATGATAGATGAGAGAGTTAAAGAACTAAATAATCTAACGGTTGATTATGGTGCACTGGTTGCTCGGGGTGAAACGAGAGAGGAATTAGCTGTTATTCCTGGTTCCCCAGCAGATACGGCGGGAATTGCAGAGAATGATATAATTCTAAGTGTTGACGGAGAAGTACTTCGTACCGTAGATTTAGCTAGTTCGTTACGGACAAAAAAAGTTGGCGACACGATAAAGCTTAAAGTTTTGACCAAGGGCAAAGAAAGAGAAGTAGAACTGATCTTAGAGGAAGCGCCCTAATACGAAAATGAACCAAAACCAAAACCAAGATCCAACAGTAAGTAATAGTTCCTCTAAGTTGGAGGCTCTTGACGCACTTAAACAATTAGAAAGAATTCTTAAAAAAACTGGGTCAGAAGCAGACCAAGTTATTAGTCCAGTGCGTCAGACTATACTAAAACGTTATCCGGTTGT
>CAYRMI010000007.1:6289-26768 GCA_964425625.1 uncultured Candidatus Saccharibacteria bacterium
TGGGTATCTCACTCCTTATAGCGGTAGGAATATTTATATATATTCAAAGTCTAATTTAAGAATAGAGCAAAACGAGATTTTGAATCAATCGTTAATTTCGAAGGACCTCATTTTGTGCTATATTACGGTAGTCTAATCCGCGCCAGATAAACCAGAAATAATATATTCTTTGGATTTGTGGCGACTTAAATTAGCTAGATATTTGCTATAAACTCTAAACTATGAGATTTTTATTTTTTATATTCGCACTAGCCTTTGTTTTTCCTTACCAAGCAGAGGCGGAAACTGTAGTTCGTACTGGTGAGTCAGTGGCCGTGTCAGCAGAACAAGTAGTCGAGGGTGATTTTTATGGTTTAGGTGGCACAGTCGCAGTCTCTGGGGAGGTAGCAGAGGATCTGCTTTTGATAGGTGGCGAAGTGACAGTAAATGGTCAGGTGGGGGCAGATATGGCCGTAATAGGCGGTACGGTTGATATACATGGCGTGGTGTCTGATGATTTACGAGTGGTGGGTGGAACCGTGGTAATAGCTGGTACTGTAACCGGTAACTTAGTTGTATTTGCTAGTGATCTTAAGGTATTATCGACTGCCACTATTGGTGGTGATTTGCTATTTTTTGGTGGCGAGGCAGACATAAGTGGTTCGGTGGGTCACGACATTCTCGGTACGAGCGAACAGTTACGGGTGGATTCGGTAGTTGGTGGTAGTCTAGATATTAAAACCGGTAATTTAGTGCTGGGGGAAAGAGCAGAAATCGGTGAAGCCGTTCTTTATAATTCGTCTCGTGAACTAACTAGATCGCAAAATGCTTTGATAAAAGGTGAGGTCGTGCGCAGTGATGTAGTGGTAAAACCCGAGAATAATCTACGTAATGCTACGATTGCATTTTTAATCAATTTATTTGCCGCTTTAGTCCTCTATCTGCTGTTGAAGAGATTTACTTTGAAGGTGATGGATAGCGCCTATGTTAAACCACTTCGTACTTGTTTGATTGGTTTTGGTGTCATATTTTTGGCACCAATTTCAGCCACCATACTCTTGGCTAGCACACTAGGCAGTATTTTGGGGCTTCTAATTATCACTATTTACTTTGTCTTAATTTTTATCACCCTATCTCTTATTGGTGCGGTGACGGGATTCTATGTCATGCGCTATATAAATCGAGAGAAGCAAGTTACTGTTGTGACGGTGGTGGCAGGGGTATTAATTGTTCATGCGTTCATATATTTACCAATTATTGGACTGTTTCTTTTTATTATGGTTTTCCTTTTAACCTTAGGTACTGTATTTGAACTAACTCTAAAAATGTTTAGAAACGCTTAGTACCATAATGTCTATGCTGATATGAAAGTCTTGCTATCTGTGATTGGTGACTTATTTTCATTTGCCAAAGAAGTCTTAGTATTAAGTTGGTTTAAACCGCACCGACCTTACAAAAGCCTACCTCCTAGTATTGTCGTCAATGATGTGACAACGAGTGCCAGCACATCCTTTGTGAAGACAGTCGAAGCAAATGAGATGTCGTTTGTTGGTCACGAAACTTTGTCCGAAGGTTTTATCGCCGTGCCTGAAGCGAAAATGTTTTTAAGACCAGTCTGGGCCGTTGATACGGTAATTAAGAAATTACCGTTAGGTACGGTGGTGTCGCCCTTGCGATTTGAGGGTAGATTTATAGAGGTGATGCAAGGGGAACTGAGAGGCTGGATACTGAAAGATGAGGTAGCTAAGCTTCGTAGCGAGGTTTGGCCTACATTGGAGAATAAACACACGTATTTGGCTAATGATGAGGAAACAAAAAAGATAAGGACCCTTATAAATGACGAATTTTTTACTAGTGAACTTTTTTTACCACTGCAAGCTTCGGAATACATAACTTATCAGTTTTTGGAACAGAAGCGTCAACTACCTTGGGGTAATGAGCGTCCACGCTTGGCTGGCTTATGGCATGAATTACTGAGAGGTAAGCGGGGGGTGGTGATTGGGATTGAACCAAAGACCGGCTCAATAATGGAGAGCTATCCAGTCGATGAAGAACCACAACTAGCTTATGTGACCGCTGTTTTGGTCGATAATTCCATTACCATTTCCGCGGTTGGTCGTTACCATGAGGGTGAGTATTTAACAGAGACATTAACGGCCGAAGAAGTACTGGCTTTGCGACCGGTTTTTATACAGTTTTCCTAATTAGATTTTGCGCTAATATGACCGCGCAGTTTTTGCTGTTTTTTGTTACACTATTGTATGCAAAAAGTTGCCTTCTTTGATATTGATGGAACAGTTTTTCGTTCGAGCTTACTAGTAGAGTTGGTCCATGCCCTGATTGCACAAGGTAAATTTCCCGAGGAAGCAATAGATTTATATGCAGAAGAACATGAGGCCTGGCAAAATCGCGAAGGGACTTATGAGGCTTACATAGAAGCGGTGGTTAAGTCTTACCTTCATCATATTAAGGGTGTGTATTACGGCGATTTGGCCGATATTGGCCGGCAAGTGGTGGCTGTACAACGTAAAAGAGTTTATCGGTATACGCGAGATTTAATTAAGAAGCTAAAGCAAGAGGGGTACTACCTAGTGGCGGTTTCGCAATCGCCCAAATCAATGTTGGATGATTTTTGTCTACAATATGGCTTTGATAAGGTTTACGGTCGCGTCTATGAGCTTGGCCCACAAGATCGTTTTACTGGCGTGGTCACAGATGAACATCTAATTCGCCACAAAGCTACGATTGTAAAGCGAGTGTTTGACCATAATCCTGAACTGATCAAAGAAGATTCAATTGCGGTCGGAGATAGTGATGGCGATATTTCACTACTGGAGTCAGTTGCCAACCCAATTTGTTTTAATCCCAATCAGAGTCTATACAATCACGCCAAGCGCATGAAGTGGGAGGTGGTAGTGGAGCGAAAGGATGTTATTTACTATCTATAGGATAGAGCAATTACTTAGTATCAGTTAAAAAGGTGGTAAAGAAGACACCAGAGGCCATGATTAAAGCCAAGACCAGGTAGATAAAGTTGTAGGGTAGGAAGAAGATGGCAATACTACCAATAAGCGCACCACCGAGGTTCGCTAGTGGCCGCATTAATCGGAAGAGGCCGATAATACTAGGTTCATCTCCGTCCACCTTTTTGAAAAAGTAACTTTCGGTAGTAACTTCAACTAGGCTGGCGCCAATGCGACTGATGAACATAAGGATCATCCAACTGGTAATAGAAAAATCAGCCATAAACGACATACAGGCGACAGTGCATGCAAGAATGACAAATCCTGTGGCTAACATTTCTTTTTCACCGAGATAGCGATCGGCTATTAAACCAATCGGGTATTCAAACAAAACAAAGGCAAATAAGGCAAAAGCAATTATCTGACTAATGGTTAGCCAATCAAAACCAACGACAGTATTTAAGTAGTTGGGGATGTAGACGATTGCCCAGGTGTAAAAGACCTGAAGTAAAAATTGCCCATACATGATGGTTTTGATATCCGTATCTTTGGCAGTCTCCCTAAACATGTCTCGTACTAAGACAGTTTTATAATCAGGATCTTGAAAGTGCCTAAAGCGAGCGACAATCAGTGAAATAAATAACAAACCAACAGATGCTCCTACGTAGTAAACAGCTGACAGGTCATTTTCCTCTCCGATAATGTGACCCATCGCCAGTGGCGAAGCAAAGGCAGCTAAACTCATGAGAGTTAAAATAAGCCCCCTCTTACTGCCAGTTGTTTCTTCGTTGTCACCAATTAAAGTTTCGAGAAAGATGTCAATGTTTAAGTATATTTGTGGTGTTAATGCTAAATAAGCGATGAAGGCCATAACTGTGAGAGTGGTATTTAGAGCGAGACCCATAAAAATAAGGGCAACATTTATACTGAAGATTAACAGCAGGCAAGAAACCACGTTACCGACTCGGCGGAGAAATCTAGGTAGGATAAGTGAAAGAATTATTGCTATGCCAGCGCCAACCGAATACAGTAGTCCGACTTGCCACTTTTCGACAAATTGCTCCATGTAAGTAGAGCTACTATAGGCCGTAACTAAAACTTGAAAAGTAAATATAATCGAAAGCAAATAGACCAGAGTGAAAGTAATAGTTGAGACATTTCCACGTTGAGCAAAGAGATGACGATAAAAATCCATAGTACTAATAGTGTACTATGGATTTTTATTTAAGAGCCGGTTAAATCGTGGGTAACTAAATTCCGATTAGGACTGGAATGACCATTGGTGTCTTCTGGGTCTTTTGCATCAAGAAACCACTGACAACGTCAGTCAGTTGGTCCTTCACATAATCGAGGTCAAGAGGATTCATCTTTTCAGTATGCTTCTCCACTGTTCGCTTAATTAATACACGAGCTTCAGAAAGGAGTTGCTGGTTTTCTCTTAGGTAAATAAAGCCACGAGAAATAATGTCAGGTGATTTGCGGAGCTTACCGGTCTTGCTGTTGACGGTAGCAATAATCACAAACATACCATCCTGAGCCAGAGTTAGACGATCGCGCAAAACCACCTCTTGTTTGGTGCCAACCGTAAAGCCATCCACCATCACTAGTTCAGTAGGAATCTTGATTGAGTGTCTAATAAGTTGTGTGCCATTAACCACATCAATAATTGTACCGTTATCGGGAACGACAATATTTTCCTTTGGAAAACCATTTTCTATAGCGGCATACATATGACTCTTGAGGTGAAAATGATGACCGTGAACAGGCACTAAGAAAGATGGCTTGATAGTTTGGTGCACCCAAACAAGCTCGCCGGCGTTGCCGTGTCCTGAGGAGTGTACGTGTGAACCTTTGTAGTTTATGACCTTGACGTTTTTGCGGTAGATATTGTCTTTGAGCTTTTGCACCGCAATTTCATTACCCGGAATAATAGAAGAAGACAAAACTACCGTATCGCGTTCATTTAGGGTGATAAACTTGTGTTTATCGGTAGCCATGCGCATGAGAGCAGCAAATTCCTCACCCTGGGCTCCGGTTGAGAGGATAACAATCTTGTCACTTGGATAATCGTTCATATCACCAGCGCCAATGAAAGTACGTTGATCCACTTCCAATAACTTGGCTTGGATAGCAATATCGATGTTTGTCTTTATACTTCGTCCTTCCATTACTACTTTTTTACCAAGTTTTTCACAAGTCTTGATGATGTTGATGAGGCGGTCAAATTGGGAAGCGAAGGTTCCGATGACTAATCTTCCAGTGGCTGCACTGATGATATTGTCCAAGGTCTCATACACTTTTTCTTCTGAAGCCGAGAAACCTTCACGGTCAGCGTTGGTTGAGTCACAAAGTAAAATGAGATTTTTATTTTCACCAACTTTTTCCCATGAGGCGCGCTCTTCCACCACCACCTTGCCACCTTCATGAGTAAGTTTAATGTCGCCAGTGATAACAACATCACCAAATTTGGTCTCGATAGCTATACCCATGGCGTCAGGAATAGAGTGGGTAACCGGGAAGGTCTTTACCTTAGTCGAACCAACAGTGAAAGACTCACCTTCTTTTATGACATTCATTTTTACTGCTTCGATATGGGGAAATTCCTCTTGACGTTTCAAGATCATAAGAGAGGTAAGGTACTGAGTATAGATTGGGGGATTGCCGATACGTTCAATGATAAATGGAATACCACCAATGTGGTCTAGGTGGCCATGAGTAACAACTAAGGCTCGGATTTTGTGTTTTCTCTCTTCCAGGTATTGTGTGTTCGGTAAAATATAGTTGATACCTGGGGCGTTGCTTTCCTCGGTGACGAATTGAAAACCAGCATCAATCACAATTATGTCGTCTTTATTTTCGACGATTATCATGTTTCGACCAATTTCTTCAACGCCGGAAACCGGAATCACGCGAATGGTATTTTCGTCTGTTACTTCAGGAATAACTGGATGTTTTTCGGTCGTAATCGACATACGATGGGTAAGAGCCGGCGCAGTATTTGAACGACGGCGCTGCGGGTGGTTGCGTCGACCACGGTTGCCGGTAGCTTTGTGAGTGGTACCGTTGCTTGCTCTTGGAGCACTCGGTCTACTTCCTTGAGTGTGGTTATGAGACCTTTCTCCAGTGGATCTGTGTGGTGTTGTGTATGACGGTCGTAAGTTTTGATTATTGTTCATATTGATTGTTTATTTGAATTTCTGATTAATTTTTATTTCGGAATATTGGCCATACTTTATCTGTTCTGGCATACCACTCGGTTATGTTCATAAAACGGTCAGCTGGTCTTCCTAGTTGTATCATAGGCGCTGTATCAAGTTCTGAGCTGGTAACGTAAGTAACATTTGGAGCGAAAAGGAATATGGCCGGGACTTCTTCACTTATTATGCTACTAACTTCATGCAAAACTTCTTCTTGCTTCGCTGGGTCGCTAGTTATGCGGGCTGACTCAAGAATCTTATCGACTGTGATATTGGTGTATTGGGCAATGTTAAGCCCAGGATCATCTTTTTGCGAAGAGTGCCAAAAAGGATATAGATCCTGCTGCCTGTTCATATCCAGTCCAAATAGTAAGGCTTGGAAATCCCTTGATCGTATTACTGATTGCACTAATCCAGTCTGCTCATATTGTTCTACTTGTACTTCCACTCCAAGTTGACGCCAGTTTTCGGCTACAATGGTGGCCGTGGTATCAAACAGCGCTGAGTTACCAGTTTTAATGGTGACAGCCAAAGGTTGTATCTCTTGACCAATCTTCTTTTCCCAACCGCCTGTGTCACTTTTTCTCCAACCACCAGCCTGAAGAATTTCTTCGGCAGTCACTGTGGTGGTGCTGATTTGCTCTAGTACAGTATCATCTAATATTACCCCACGTTGGGCAGCAACGATAGGTTTTTCTATGGGGACACCATAACCATCAAGGACAGCGTTAATTATTTCTTGACGGTCGATTGCTTGACTGAGAGCTTGTCTGGCCGATTTGTCGCGTAGGGCCACTGATCGATTTTGATTTAAGAATATACCAAATACCCTTGGTAGTGGATTATTGATAACTTGATAGTCTTTGGGGTCTAGATCTTTAATTATTTTTGTAGGCAAAAAGACCGTGGCATTAATTTCTGACTTCCCAAATGCGGTTGTCAATTGGTTCTCATTTTGAAAAAATTTTAGTTCAACGGTGGCTAGTTTTGGTTTATTTGGATTATTGGTAGCTGGTTTAAGTTGATAACCACTTATGAGTCCAGAAGAGTCACGATTCACTTTTGTCACCATGAAGGGTCCAGAACCAATTGGTTCAGTGTTGTACTGACTAAAAGGTAGTTGTTCAATAGGTAGATTGCTCCAGATATGACTGGGCATTATACCGACGGTAAAATTCTCTATAAATGGTGAATATGGTTCAGTGAGAATAACTTTAAACTCGTATTCATTAATTGGTTCAATGATTACCTCGCTCCAGTTGCCACGCAAGGGACTTTTAAGGTCAGGATCTTGGATAAGCTTTATTGTAAAGATTGCATCACGAGCCGTTAACGGTGTGCCGTCATGAAAAAAACGGTTTTTGTTTACGACTATATGATAGACATTACCATCTTCCGAAATATCAATCCGCTCAGCTACGTCAGGTACCAACATACCTGTCTCACTTATTTTCATCAACCCACTGTAGATGAGGGCAGTACTATCTTGATCGGCCCGGGTAATGGCTAAGGCTGGATTGACGAAGCGAGGAATACCCACAATTCCTTCAATTAAGTTTCCCCCACGAGTAGGGGTAGACACTACAAAAATATTATTTAGAGTAAGTAGGTAATACAATCCAGCTACTAAGGCGATAAAAAACAACCCCCGTAATATTAAGCGGTCACTCATTTTTGGATGCTCGATTAGGCCAAGTAAGCGATCCATGACGCCAAGCTGGTCATGAGGAGATTTCATATTTTTAAGGGCAACTAATAACCGTAGTGCTATGGGCACACATTATATAGTTTGGAGAAATTATAACTAACTAATTAATGAAGACAGTCTAATCTGCCATTCACGTGGAATAATCTTCAGTGTTAAACCAGTATATTCGCAAAAGTAGCGAGTACAAAAAGTACCGCCGTGCCGATTGAGAATTGGAACAAAAAAAGTTCTGCACCACGGCGCTTGTGGAAGGCTGAGCTGAAATTATCACCGCCAAACGCTCCGCCCAAACTCGATCCTCTTTGTTGTAGCAAGATTGATGCTACGAGCAGGATGGAGAGTGTGACTTGTATATAAGGCAGTGCTGGTTCTACTGTGTTTATGATATCCATGTGAGGCGATAATACCAGAAAGTGAGAACCGAGGCAAGAATCAATTTTTGACAGCTAACTTCAGTGACGTATAATAGCGCTACCACGTGGACGTCCGTCGTTTGTTTTTTTGCGTGGTTTTGTAGTTTTTATTAATTTTTTGTCTCAATAATTCATAGATATCTTTATGTCAGATCAAACAAAAGCTAGCGAAAGCCCTATCAAACCGCTAGGCGATCGAGTGATAGTACGTCCACTAACCGAGGCTGAGGCAGGTACTACTTCACCATCAGGAATTATTATTCCGGATTCCGCTAAGAAAGAGAAGCCAGAACAAGGGATAGTCTTGGAGGTGGGACCAGGCAAGTGGGATGAAGACGGGGAAAAGAGGATCCCGCTTGAGGTTAAAGTAGGGGATAGAGTAATCTTTTCCAAGTATGGTTATGATGAAGTCAAGCTAGACAAACAAGATTACTTCATCGTGGGAGAAAGTAGCATTTTGGGTATATTTAGATAGAACCGCACGATCTATAAGAAAATTAAATTACAAGTTAAACAGCAACTATTATGGCCAAACAGGTAATTTACGGAGAGGAGGTAAAGAAGAAATTGCAAAAAGGAGTGGATACAGTCGCCAATGCAGTAAAAGTGACACTTGGACCACGTGGGCGAAACGTAGTCCTAGATAAAGGTTTTGGTGGACCGACTATCACTAATGATGGGGTATCGATTGCGCGTGAGATTACCCTCAAGGACAAGTTTGAAAATATGGGCGCCGAAATTATCAAAGAAGTCGCTACGAAGACCAATGAACTAGCTGGTGATGGTACTACTACTGCTACTGTGTTGACTCAGGCGCTAGTAAGTGAAGGTTTGCGTCAAACTACTATGGGTCTCAATGCTATGGCGGTGCGTACTGGTATGGAGCATGCTGCTAAAGATATGGTTGAGACCTTGCGTCAAATGGCTACACAGATTGGCTCTATTGATGAGATTAAGCAAGTTGCTACTATTTCCGCCGAGAGCGCTGAGCTGGGAGAAAAAATTGCTGAAACTATTGATAAAGTAGGTAAGGATGGGGTGGTGACCGTTGAGGAGTCACAATCCTTTGGAATTGAAACTGAATTAACCGAGGGTATGCAGTTTGATAAGGGCTATGTCTCACCATACATGGTAACCAACCCTGAACGAATGGAGTCTGAATACAAAAATGCTCAGATACTAATTACTGACAAAAAGATTTCATCAGTCCAGGAGATATTGCCTTTATTGGAAAAAATTGCTCAGACTGGCAAGAAGGAACTGGTGATTATTGCCGATGATGTAGAAGGGGAGGCGTTGGCCACTTTTGTGGTTAATAAGCTAAAAGGAGGATTTTCAGTGTTGGCGGTGAAGGCGCCGGGTTATGGAGACCGCAAAAAAGAGTTATTGGCCGACTTGGCGGTTACTACTGGTGGTCAAGTAATTACTGATGATCTAGGACTTGATCTGAAAAACACAGAAATTTCTCAACTTGGTAAAGCCGATCGGGTGATTGCTACCAAGGACAACACTGTAATTGTTGGCGGAGCGGGTGAAAAGTCAGTCATAATGGATCGGGTAAAAGCATTGAAGTCACAGCTAGAATCTACAACTTCAAAATTTGATAAGGAAAAGCTTGAGGAGCGTATTGCCAAACTCTCGGGTGGAGTGGCAGTTATTCGCGTGGGAGCGGCGACCGAAACCGAGATGAAGTATCTCAAGCTTAAAATTGAAGATGCTGTTAATGCTACCAAAGCCGCGATTGAAGAAGGAATTGTACCTGGTGGTGGTACTTCACTAGCTCGAGCGGCGGCAATTGTAGAAAAGGAAATTCTGTCTAAGAAGGATCTTAGTACGGAAGAGATGGTTGGCTACAATATTGTGCTCAAGGCACTAGAAGTACCACTCAAGCAAATTGTTAATAATACCGGGAAGATTGACGGGGCAGTAGTGGTGGAGAGAGTGCGCCAGGCGGGTGGAAATACTGGATATGACGCCGCTAAAGGAGTGATGGTTGATGATATGATCAAGGCGGGAATTATCGACCCGGTCAAGGTAGAACGCGCTTGTGTGCAGCACGCTGTCTCAGCGGCAGCTATACTTCTCACGACTGAGTGTGCTATAGCCGATGAGCCTGAGCCAGAAAAAGCGATGCCAGATATGGGAGGAATGGGTGGAATGGGAGGCGGAATGTACTAGAAATTAGAAAAAATCCGCACTTATGTGCGGATTTTTCGTTCTAGTATATTTACCTTTATGGTATAATTATAAGGTAAAGAAGTATAAGTTGTTATAAATTAAAGTATTATTTTTTGTTCTATGACTTGGGTAATTATTGCTGTACTCGCACTTACCGGTTTTTATGTGGTAGCCACTTATAATAACTTTGTCAAATTAACACAAAGGACAATAGAAGCTTGGGCCGATATCGATACACAGTTAAAGCGCCGTTATGATCTTATTCCAAACCTCATCGAGACAGTCAAGGGATATGCTGCTCACGAACGAGCAGTACTAGATGAAGTTACTAACGCTAGAGCTAAAGCTACTCAAGTGCACGTTGACCCAACCAACGTTACACCAGAGCAAATTATGGCAATGTCTGGAGCTGAGTCAGCTCTAGGTGCTTCACTCGGTAAACTGTTAGCTGTAGCCGAAGCTTATCCAGATCTAAAGGCTAACCAGAATTTTTTGGGTCTACAAACAGAATTGACTGACACAGAAAATAAAATTCAGGCAGCTCGACGTTTCTACAACGCCAATGTGCGAGACCTTAAGATTGCCTTACAGTCATTCCCTTCAAACTTGGTCGGCCAGATGTTCAAATTCAAGGAAGAGGCTTTCTTTAATTTAGGAGAAGATGAAGAAGCTGCCAGACAACCAGTAAAAGTGAGATTTTAATTAATCTTTTAAACTGTATGTCTGTCACTACACGCGTCTACTACAACAAACTAGTTAGAGATAATATTCCTGATATCATTAAGGGCAAGCATCAGCATTGCGAGGTTAGACCAATCACGGATATGCAAGAGTTCCAACAAGAACTCTTTAAAAAGATTAAGGAAGAAGCGACTTCGCTCGCCATGTCTCGAACTAAAGAGGAATTTCTCGATGAATACGCGGACCTGATGGCAGTTCTGGAAGAAATTGTCCAACAGCTCGATATCTCAGTAGATGATCTAAGGAAAGCGAGATCTGAAAATGCTCTAAAAAAAGGACGATATAAAAGACAACATTTTCTGATTTGGTCAGAAGATGTCGGCTACAAATCCAATGAAACGCCACAAGGTATTCCTCTTTAAGCAAAACCCATAAGCTATAGATTAATATTATGGCAACTATATACACTCAACAAGATAGTAACGTACGCAAAACTTGGCTTTTAATGGTTAGTTTTTTGGTGGGTGTAATGGCCATTGGTTATGCTGCTAGTTGGTATATGAATGATTCAACCATTCTCTATCTAGCCGTTATCTTTGCTGTCGGGATGAATATTTATAGTTATTGGTATTCAGACAAGCTAGTTTTACGGATGACGGGAGCTAAGCCAGTAACTTTGGAACAGGCACCGGAGCTATACCGAATTGTAGAAAATTTATCTGTCACAGCTGGTCTGCCAATGCCAAAGATCTACGTTATCAATGACCCTTCGCCCAACGCTTTTGCGACTGGTCGCGATCCTGAGCATGCTGTAGTAGCAGTCACAACTGGCTTGTTGCAAGTTCTTGATAAGAACGAACTTGAAGGTGTAATGGCCCATGAAATGTCGCATATTGGCAATCGAGATATGCTGGTGATGACGGTAGCGGTAGTGCTGGCTGGTTTTGTGGCTATATTAGCTGATTTTCTATCGCGAGCGGTAATGTTTGGCGGAAATGATCGAGACCGCAGTCCTTTGTTTCTTATCTTAGGCATTGCTGGAATAATCTTATTGCCGATAGCGGCGCAAATGATTCAACTCGCTATCTCTCGCAAACGTGAGTACTTAGCCGATGCTTCAGCCTCGCTTTTGACCCGCTATCCCGAAGGACTAGCTTCAGCCTTGGAAAAAATTTCGCAAAATCACCAACCATTACAAAAAGTATCCCATGCTACGGCGCACTTGTTTATTGCTGATCCGTACAGTGAAGGCGGTAAGAGGTCAATTGGTCAAAAAATAAACGGATTGTTCGCCACTCATCCACCTGTCGAAGATCGAATTCGTATCTTGCGTGAGATGGGACAGTAAATGATATGGAAACACCCGAAGCTAACGAAGCAATAGAGTTAAAAGAAAAAATTTCTAAAGAATCAGCTAGAATCGCGGCGGAAATCAGAGCAGAAATCGGGGAGTTAGAGACTGAGTATATAGAGGCTCGTAGGGAACAGAAGATAGGAATTTTTCTGCTGGTTCTGGCTTTTATAATATTTCCAAATTTGCTGGAAATATTTGAGCTAAATGCTTTGGATGTAATTTTAGTGATATCACTCTTTTTCTGTACAGTATTCTATGGCTTTAAATTTTTTGTTGGAAAATTACTTTTAATAAAAAGATATAATGTTGGTGTTAATAAAATTATTTTTACAAAGGTCTTATCTATTCTTGGACTGACAGGTTTAATGATAGAAGATGGCGAAGCTAAACCAACCAAGATGGAGATAGCACTTAAGGAAGGCCCCCTTAAGCGACTAAAAGATATAAATTCAGTTGGCACCATACTAGCTTTGGATGACTTAGCTAAGTCTGAGTTAATTACGAAAGAGCATAATACAAATCAGATAGATAATATTTTGGAAATTAAGTATAAGGATTCCCTTATTCGGGTGTCTGAAATGGATATTAGACACGAAACTGGTAGCGGTAAGAATAGAGTGATTAATTTTATATTTCATGGCTATTTTGTTATTTTTGATTTAAAGAGAGAGCTGGGGGGAAAGACTTTTGTTTCGTCTGAAGCGCACAAAAATCATTTCGATAATCTAACCATATTTGATAGAAGTACTAGTTCTGGAATAAGGGAAACAATTTTGGAGTGGAATGAATTTGAGAATCTACTCCATGTGGCTACTACCAATGAGATGGAAGCACGGTATATCCTGACACCTGATTTTATGCATGACTTGTATGATTGGTGGCGGGGAAGAGAGACCAATATACGATTGTCCTTCATCAAAAATCGCTTATATATACTCTATCCTGACAATAATATTCAATTGAATCAAACTATTGAACAGATCACTGATGAGAATATCACCAATTATCTTTTCTCTATCGCTTGGCCTTTGCAAAATATCATTAAACTAATTGATGACGTGCGATTATAGACCCGGGCTCTGATTATGGTATAAATATCGGTGTTGCAGTAAAAGAAGTGATGAAAATTAAATATAAATGGAGAGATGGCAGAGCGGCTGAACGCGCTACCTTGGAAAGGTAGTATTGGGGAAACCCAATCGGGGGTTCGAATCCCCCTCTCTCCGCGAGTGAGTAAAACGAACGAGAGGAGAGAGGGGTGCAGCTTTTGCTTCTAGCAAAAGCGTTGCACGGATTCGAAGACCTTTTGAGGCAGATTTTACTGAAAGGAAAATATGTCCAAAAGGTGTACTGCGGCTGTAAGCCGAGAAAATCCCCCTCTCTCCGCAAAACAAGGAGCACAATGCGAGAGTATTGTGCGATTGTGTTTTGCGCGAGAGAGGGGGATTCGAACCGAGTCGCGGCGAAGCCCACAGTCGTAGCAAAGCGAAGACGAGGACCGCGACGAGTGGGGTGAAAAATGACTTGAAGTCATTTTGCAAGAGGTTGCCAGCTATTTGTAAAATAGCGACAACCTGAATAGAATCTGTAAGATTCGAGCGAATGAGATTTTATGATCCGCCAGCTGGCGGAGCAAAATAAAATCCATGAGAGTGACCGAATCCCCCTCTCTCCGCAGCGAACGCAGTGAGCGAGGAGAAGATCAGAAAATCGTGACTGTCCCAATTTTTGTCGTGGGGATAGCTTGTCAGAATGTTATTACTATACAGTTAAATAAAAAAACCGCGTCGGCCGAAGCTAACGCGGGGTGCCAAATGTTGGCGGATCAGAAGCATGAAGCCCTAGCGAATGCCATGCTCCTTGTATAGTCCACATAGGTAGTGGGCGAGTCGGTCCATTGCCACCTCGTCATCTCCCTGGTAGAACTGCAGGGCGCCGTAGTAAACCGCTCCGAGGGTCAGCATGGTTGCCCGGTACCCAATCTCTGTATCGGAGGTGGGTTGACCAAAGTTTTGTGTGAACGTTGTCTCGTGCAAGTCAAACTGCGCCGAAAAAGTCTGACCACGATTTGCCCGCAATGAGGTTGTTACTTTCTTAGCCTCACGTTTGGTGTAGGCCGTAAAGGAGGGCATCACCTTCTTCATGATCTCGATCTCCATGCGGTGAGCGACCGCTTCCTCCCCGCAGTATTCTTCGTCGTTTTGCTTGGCGAAGGATCTGTCTTGGGCTGCCAGAGCGTGTACACCCTCATGCCCGAGCAACATAGCCCGCACCTTTGGTGAAGTGTTGTCCGCACGGATGACCATGTAGTTTCCATCGGTATGAAAGCTGGCTGCTCCGTGCAAGTGTCGATTGTTGTACCGCTCAGCCCAATTAGGGCTTAGCTTGGTATCCTCTGGCAAGAGAACCAGTACTGAAAACACCGGGTTGCCGTCCGCGACACGGACAACGATGTCGCCGGATGCTTGAGGGGCAGCAAACGCCACTCCTTGATCCATATAGGCTTTGACCTGGGTGAGTATAGGCTCACCAGAGTCGTTGGCAAGCTGATCCATATCTCGTTTCCAGGCCTGGTAGATTGCCTGCCGTTCAAGCATCCTTTCTGGATCAACTACGACTGGTGGTGTAGCCACCGACGGGGGTGTTGTTTCCTTGGTACAACCAAGGAGCGCCAGAATCATGGCAACGATGATTAGTAAGCGTGTGATCACGTTTCCTCCAAATAAGGCTAATCGATTGGGTTGTAAAGAACCTTGGACACTCTGGTTCTAGGCCGTAATATATAATACTTTGCACAGATGTCAATAGAAGCATATCTAAGTTCAAGAAATAATCGCAACTGCAAAGTCAAATCCGCTCGCGACTTAGTGATCCGACTAAAGATAAGTGATTGATATTCTTTTAGTGCTACAATATTCACATGACTCACCAAGATAAAATCAGCATAATCATCACCTTCGTCGTTGGAGGCTTGGTAGGAGGGTATATGTATCTGTTCGGCTTTGCTCCAACTTACCATTTACCCGAAGCATCGACTAAAGATGAGTATGCCGATCTGGTCATTACGGCCGACTCTTATGGTGCCTGCGCGCAAGACAACACCTGTATGTCGTTTCAATTCTTACAAGACGGGTCTTATCGAGCCATTGTCTCTGGTACTTCCTATGACGGAAGCGTTCCTCGTAGCTTAAGAGTAAAGTTACAAAATGTGATGCTAGAAGAGGCACTTCTATTTGAATCAGCCCTGGTTGGAGATAATGTGGATTGTTACTATGGAAATGAGGCGACAAATTATAAGTTTGTAATAACCATAGCGGGTGAAAATTATCAATTAGACTCGTGCCGGTCCGCGATAAAATATGAAGGAATTATTTGGACTACATTGACAGAACTATGGAGCAGTATTGTGGCGGATTTGGGGTGAAATAAAAATCTAGCCATTTACGTATGAAAAGATGTAGGTGAGTGTCACCTACATCTTTTTAGTTAAACTTTACATTGACATGAGTTCTAAATACTTACTAATTGCAATTGCCGCGTTTGCGGTTACTGCGTCGGGGGCACAAGCCTTTTCCGGCAACACATATTTGAATCGTTCAGGCTTAAGTGGTTCACAAGCGCAAGCTTTTACGGTGGCGAGAGAACTCAAACAAAAAGGGAGAATAGATGAAGCCAGAGATGTTCTAGTAAAGGCGGGAATAGATGAATCGGCTCTTGATTCGATGCGCCAAGTGGCCAGATTGGCCCATGAGGCAATTGAACAGGCGGTCGCAGATAATGACTTCCAGGCCTTTAGAGAAGCAACGGTAGACACACCCTTGTATGACCTAATTAACACCAAGGAGGATTTCGCACTGTTTGTGGAAGCGCACAGTCTGAGAGATGCTGGAAATTACACTGAAGCACGGGAGATTATGGATGAGCTAGGGGTAGGGTCAAGAATGAAGCATGGCAATCGTGGCTATGGTCAAAGGTTTAATCATCACGCTTCACTAGGAAATCTGACCGATGAAGAAAGAGATGCTCTGCGAGTGGCTCGACAAGCCAATGATAATGAGACAGTCCAAGAAATTTTAGCAGAGGCAGGAGTAACAGACGGACAGATACGTGGCCTTGAGATGGGGAAACAAAGATTTAACCACTAATTAAAATATTCCAGTCTACCAACATTCTCTTTCCGGGGATGTTGGTTTTCTGTTATGATGAATGGATGTTTTATAAAATAGCTAGTTTATTTTGTTTGGGGTTGTTATCTCTACCGGTATTAGTTTTGGCCTCTACACCGATTATAAACAATCCACTCATTCCGTATGAAATCCTCGCGATTGATGCCAATCTAGAGCAAGAGCAGTTATATCTGGGAGAGTTGGTTGGTGATCCTCATATGTACGAAGTTACACTGGCTGGACAGAAACCACTCATCGTGACCATTTTACAGCGGGCAGATGGCATAGAACCTCTAGCTTTGAATTTAATTGTGGTGCGCAGTAATGACAACAATCGTGGAGTGACAGAGATTGGCCGAGTGAAAGGTAAGGAAGTTATTTGGCAACCATTTTACGACCCAGTGCTTGGCTTTAAGTTTTGGCGCAGTGAAGCCGTATCTTTTGATCTACAGTCAGGTGTCTATCGCTTTGAGGTTAGTACCGCGGATAATCAAGGGAAATATATGTTGGCCATTGGTAATAATCCGGCGGAATCTGGGTATTTTACCAAGTTGGGGGAGATACGGTTAGTGCAGAACTTTTTTGACGTATCAGTATTACACCTTTTGCTTTCTACTTATATTTTATATCCGCTAGGAATTATTATACTTTTGGTATTGTTTTGTTTGACTTGGCGTTATCAGCGCAAAAAAGATCATGCTTAAATCTATCATTATCTGCCTAGCGGCAGGAATTTTTGCTTGGTTTCTAAACCAAGCTTTCCGCGGTACTCTCTAAGTTTTATGGCCTGGTCAGTCTATATTTTGCGTTGCTCTGATAATTCACTTTATACCGGTGTAACCACTGATATTGAAAGGCGAGTCAAGGAACATAATACAATAGGTGGAGCAAAGTACACACGAGTCAGGCAACCAGTTACTTTAGTGTATGAAGAGACCTGTTTAAACCGTAGTATCGCCCAGGTAAGAGAAGCTACTATCAAGAAGTTAAGTCGCCAGCAAAAAGAAGAGCTATTAGACTAGACAAAAGTCAATTTAGCCGGTATTCTAGGCACGCTCAGGGGCGCGCCAGATTTTACAAAAAAGCGCGCCATTCTCGTCTATACGAAGCGGGGATTTTATTATTTAAGTAGCAAAAATGACACAGCAAATTCGCAATATCGCGATCATCGCCCACGTTGACCATGGTAAGACCACCCTCACTGATGCTCTAATGGAGCAGACTGGAGCGAGGGAGGGTAATGCCTCAATGGATAGTAACGCGCTAGAATTAGAGCGTGGTATTACTATTTACGCCAAAAATACTTCCATTGAATACAATGGCACTAAGATCAATATTGTCGATACGCCTGGTCACGCCGACTTTGGGTCAGAAGTAGAGCGCGTATTGCGTTCCATCGACTCCGTGCTACTGGTCGTGGATGCACAGGAAGGGCCAATGCCACAAACTCGCTTCGTACTCAAGAAGTCCCTCGAACTAGGACTTAAGCCAATTGTGGTCATAAACAAGGTAGATAAGCCAGCGGCTGATCCAGCGCGAACTGAAGAGCAAGTGCTAGAACTATTCCTTGAACTTGGCGCCAATGATGAACAATCAGACTTTACGGTGGTCTATGCGATTGGTCGTGAGGGTGTAGCCAAGCGAAAACTAACGGATGAATTTAAAGACCTCTCACCATTATTGGATGTAATCTTAGAGAAAGTCCCGGCAGCGCGAGCTTATGAAGCTGGTGAAGGGCTACGAGCTCAGGTATTCAACCTTGGTTATGACAACTTCCTCGGGCGTCTTGCGGTGGCTAGAGTTTATGAGGGCTCAGTCAAAGCCAACCAACAGCTATTTGTTAAACACGAAGGAACTCACACCACAACTAGGGGTAAGGTCGTTAAGTTGTCGACTTTTCATGGGGTATCAAAAGTAGAAGCCCAGGAAGTATTTGCTGGTGATATTGTGATGATCGCTGGTTTCCCGGATATAAATATTGGTGATACTTTGACCGACGCTGAAGATGCTCTACCATTACCGACAATCAAAGTAGACGAACCAACCATTGCTTTGCAGTTTATGCCCAATAATTCTCCGTTTGCCGGTAAGGAGGGTAAGTATGTTACTTCTCGACAGATTAAAGAGCGTTTAGAGAAAGAACTAGAAATCAACGTTGGTCTACAAGTAAACTTTGATCAGGGCGATTCATTTGATGTTCGCGGTCGAGGAGAAATGCACATTGCTATCTTACTTGAGAATATGCGTCGTGAGGGTTATGAGCTATCTGTCTCACAACCACAAGTAATCATCAAAGACATTGATGGTGTGAAGTCTGAACCGTTTGAAGAGGTAACGGTAGATATTCCTGGAGAATATCAAGGACCGGTTATCGAAAGGTTATCTAATCGTGGCTTTATCATGCAAAACATGATTACGCACGATAATCAGGTGCGCTTGATCTTTGAAGGACCGACCCGTGGTCTCTTGGGTTATAAAAACCAATTCGTAGTTGATACGCGTGGTGAAGGCATCTTGGCCTCACATGTACTAGGCTTCCGTCCGTACGCCGGTGAAATCCAGAAACGAAAGGCTGGTTCAATGATCTCAATGATTCAAGGTAAAGCGCTTGGTTTTGCTCTCTTTGGTCTACAGGATCGCGGTCAGCTGTATATCGGTGCTGGTACCGAAGTGTATGAAGGGATGGTGATTGGTAATACTAGTAAGGGGGAAGAAATGACCGTGAATCCAACCAAAGGCAAGCAACTAACCAACATGCGCGCTTCAGGTTCTGATGATGCGATTGTTTTGATCAATCCTAAAGTGATTTCGATTGAAACTGGCCTCGAGATTATGGCCGATGATGAGTACCTGGAAATTACGCCTAAGAGTGTCCGCCTACGCAAGGCCAAACTGAAAGAAGGGGATAGAAAACGCGGGTCCTAATTTTGCTAGATGAAAATGACCGGCCGTACTCTTCAGTACGGCCGGCCATTTTCTGTTACAATATACATATGCAATTATTTGGTTTGGTATCGATAATTATCGCTGTATTGCTTGGAGTACTTTGGTTAGCCAATCCACCGGGTGGGTCCGGCTCCACTGGTCCGGCTAATACCGGCGTAAACTACCAAGAAGCTATTGACGCGGCGCGAGCGATACCGGGAGCGCCAGCCAAGACGGACGATTGAAACTAAAAGTTTGCTTGGATGATGAATTTAGAAAAAGGGCGCGACCTACGGTCGCGCCCTTTTTGCTATCTTAAAACCCTAAGTCAGAAAGTAATTTTTTTAGTTCTGGTCCAGCTATTTTTCGAAATTGGTTGGGTTTAAGCTCGCCTAGTTGTATGTTCATCACCCGCACGCGCTTGAGGCTTTTGATCTGGTAGCCAAGAGCGGCACACATACGGCGGATTTGATGTTTCTTACCTTCAGTCAAAGTGATACTAAAACTCTTTTGGTTGCGGGGATGACCGACTACGGTGGCTGGCTTGGTGCGATAGCCTTCGATGGTTACGCCTAGTCCCATAAGTTTTAAAAACATACCCGTCACTGGTTTATCTACCGTCACCTCATATTCTTTTTCGTGTGCTAGTTCAGGATCAAGCAACGGAGCGGTAACCCGACCATCATTGGTGATGATGATCAGTCCTTCCGAGTCTTTATCTAGACGACCAACCGGAGCGAGGTCGCGTAAGTTGTAGTCCTGCTTGAGGCGGGTGGCAATGTCTACTTCGGCTCCCTGGGGTGAGTGGGTAATCACCCCACGGCCTTTGTAATAGGCCAGATAGACATAGCGTTTAGTTTCACCAGCTACTTCTACCTTATCGCCCAGGGCTACCATTTGCCCCAAAACCGCTGG
>CAYRMI010000007.1:26868-32479 GCA_964425625.1 uncultured Candidatus Saccharibacteria bacterium
GTGCTTATCTCTCGGTATGAGAGCAAATTACGGCGTTACATAAAGCGACTTGGTATTCATAATAACGAGGACCAGCTGGATGTTTTGCAAAATATTTTTATCAAGGTTTATCGCAACCTAAATAGTTTTGACGCTAAATTGTCTTTTTCTTCCTGGATCTACCGCATCGCACACAACGAAGCAATTAGTTGGTATCGGCATCATTCAGTCCGACCTGAAGGACATATGGTGGCAAAGCCAGAGGAGGTGATTGGTTTGCTTGCTTCCGGAATTGATTCGCCGGAGCGCGAGTTTGATCGGGAAATTGAGGCCGAGGAGGTCAACGAAGCTTTGCAGCAGATTGATAATAAGTATCGTCAGGTGTTGATTTTGCGATTTTTTGAAGAAAAGGAGTACGAAGAAATATCCGATATTTTGAAAATCCCGCTCGGATCAGTAGGTACGTTGATTTATCGGGGCAAAAAACAGTTGTACAATGTACTAAACCAGCAGTTATTACGTAGTAAATAATGTATGAATTTAGCTCCAGATAAAAATAACCTCTCCTCAGCCGTTCTTACTCAGATTGAGGTAGAGAAAATCGCTCCACATTCTCGCTATTTTTTCCTTTCCCGCGAGTACGGATTGTGGTTTTTGTGGTTATTGGCTGGTGTCTTTGGTTCTCTAGCTGTGGCAATGACCTTGTTTACCCTAAAGTATCGTCTGTTTGATGCTTATGAATTTTTGGATGACAGTCTAGTTTACTATTTACTACGAGTCTTACCTTATCTTTGGTTTGTGGCGCTATTTTTAATGCTGGTGATTGCTGTCTATGATATTCGCCACACCAATCGTGGCTATCGGTATCCTTTATGGGTTGTTTTGCTTAGTAGCCTAGTCTTTAGCCTTTGTGGTGGAGCTATCTTACATGCTGTAGGTCTAGGTTTTGTAATTGATGAAAAGTTGGGAACATACTTTGAAGTCTATGACTCACAAAATAAAGTGGAAAAAAGGCTCTGGCATAGCCCAGAAACAGGACGTTTAATTGGACAATCTATGAGTGTCGATACTGGCAATTCTATCGCGGAATTTGGTGATGTTGACCAAAAACAGTGGCAAGTAGTAGTCAGTGAATTGCCTCTTTCAGATGTTGAGCTTCTACAATCGGGTGAAAAGGTGCGTCTAATTGGTCAGTTGGTTTCCAACGAACCACCGATCTTTCACGCTTGTGGAGTAATGTTGCTAATGTCTGGGCGAGATTATGAGCAAAACGAGTTGGGAAGAAACAAAAAGGATATGCAAAAAAGAATGCTTTTGCACCATAATTCACATCAATCAGATGAGTTAAGTCTTTGTGCTGAAGCTGGCTTTATGCGTAAATTAAAATTAAAGCCAAGTGAATAGTCTATAATCCCTGCTTTCTTTTCTGGTTCTTATGGTAGAAGAAAGCAATGCTTAAGACTAAGATAATAATAACGCTGGCTACTACGATAAGTTGCGATCGTTCGGTGTTTTCGGTGTAGGAAGCAAGGGCGATAGTACCCATATAGCCGGCGTAAATATAAATTCCATCACGCAAAACAGTGCCAAGAAAAGTAGCAAACAGAAATAGGCGTAACGGTATTGAGAGTATCCCGGATCCAATCGAGATCAAAGAGCTGGGGATTAACGGAAAAGAACGTAGTAGGGTGAGAACAAGATAATCAAGCCAACCATTACCGAGCTTAGCACCGAAGGCTTCGGGTTGACCTGGCTTAAGACCAAAAAATTTTCCGAAACGTATGACAAAGGCGTCTTCAAGTTTATCGGCCAGATGGTACACCAGAACTGAACCGACCGTTTTTCCTAGAGCGCTTGCTAAGGCTAGTAAAAGTATTTGGAGTAAGTAATAATCTTGTACTCGAGCAAAACCACCAGCTAATATCATAATCGGGAAGGCTGGAATAGGGGGAATAATCTCTTCAAAAAAAGAGGCGAAAAAGACAAACAGCTCTAGAGGGAGCGTCTGCGCGTAGGGGACAAGGTTGGCTTGGAGCCAATTAATCATAAAACTTAGTATACAGGGTTTAATTTTTCATAGGCAAAGGAAAGTGCATAGCA
The DNA here is from genome assembly GCA_964425625.1 of uncultured Candidatus Saccharibacteria bacterium. GTDB lineage: Bacteria > Patescibacteriota > Minisyncoccia > Phycocordibacterales > UBA918 > OLB19. Next base: position 28,948 of record CAYRMI010000007.1, read on the forward strand.
AATTAGGATTTGGCAGGTAAACTTGCAAAATTGCAAAAATGTATTATAAATCAAGCGTTAATTTAAATAAGTGCTAATATTGATTTTATAAAACAGTCATTTCGACTGGGTGGGTTATCAGGTAATTTAGATAGTTATGACAAAAATATATAGGCACGGTTGGTTGGGAGAGAGGGTAATTTTTATGATATTAACCTTGGCAATCATTTTTAGTGCCTTTTTGACATCCATTTTGGTGGTTGAGGCGGCCAGTACTGGTGTTACGTTAAATCATACAGACTTGACGGCTGAAGTAAATGAAAAAGTAAATTTTAAAGTATCGGTAGTAAAGGATACGGCCAGCACTACGCCAGGAACGTTTATTAAATTACTAGACAATGGTGACGGTGACTTTTATGAGGGTACAATTGGGGGAGCTTGTAATAATCCTGATCCAGATGCAGACAATCAGTTTAGTATTGATGCCAATAAAGGGGTTTGTTACAGCAATAGTGTACCGGGTAATTATCTTATTACTGTACAACTTCTTGATGCTAAGGACGGTAACACAATTGGTGATAGCGCTGAGATAGAGGTAGTAGTCAATCAAGTAACTGAAGTAGAAATAAACCCAAATGTTACAATCTGTCACGCAAATAACGGTATAAATCCGTACCAATCAATTACAGTTGATGCTAAGTCGATTGTAAACCTCCCGAATGGGCATGATAGTCATAAGGATAAGGGTTTGGATGATAAAGGAGATATCATTCCGCCATTTGACTATAACTTTGGCGATGGCCTGATGAGTTATCCCGGTAGTGAGAATTGGACCCAGGTTTTTAGCAACGGATTGACGGGAGAAGGAATATATAATCGAGGTGACTGCAGTGGTATCCCAGTAGGTAAAAGTGCTGATATGGTGATCGTTAAAGCGGTTAGTACAACTACTCCAATAGCTGGAACAAATGTGACCTATAATCTGACGGTTACTAATAATGGGCCAGATGAAGCAAAAGGCTTGACTTTGACAGATCCATTGGCTGTCGGCTTAACTTATATTTCTGCTTCAATTACTCCAGATACTACACCGATTCTCTCCTGGTCTATTGGTACATTGGCTAGCGGGGCCTCATGGAACGTCACAGTAGTTGCTATGGTTTCATCTTCGACTGCCGGAGCTACAATTACCAACACTGCCACGATAGTGGGAAGTATTTTTGATCCAAATCTAGACAATAATTCCGCTTCAGCCACAATCCGACCGACTAGTGAGACCACCACTCCAGTTGAAACTTGTACTGTAAAGGTAGTCAGTGACGAGACAAATACCGTAGTAGAAAAGGGCGATTTACCAGCTAAATTAGTCACTTGGTTTCATAATGATTGGGATGCAGTAGTAGCTTCGCCAGCAAAGTGGATTTGGGGGGATGATCCTGTAGCCGATCCAGTAAATGATACTGTACAAACCTTTGTAAAAAAGTTTGGTTGGAATGGTCCAGTCACTAGTGCTGTACTTACTTTAGCTAGTGATAATAGTTATGAGTTATCTTTAAATGGACCAGCGACATTTGCCGACGCTACGGAAAAGAATTTTATAACCGCTGACACTATTGATCTGACCAGTGAGATAAATCAAGGTAATAACATTTTGTCCATAGTTGTAAAGAATTGGGCGATGGCAGGAGGTACGATAAAGACAAATCCAGCTGGACTTAAGTATGAACTAATCATCACTGGTACTGCCAAGGACTGTGATATCCCTTATGACGATGATCCTCTAGAACCAGAGGAAAAAGTAGCTACTATAATGGCTAGTAAGATTGTCTGTACCAATGAGGCAGAATTGCCAAATTGGGGTATGGGTGGGCCAAACATTACAGCCAATACAGCCACTGACTGGGTAAATACACACAGTAGTTGTGCTTTCGCTGGCAATACCGAGTTTGAATGGGCACCACAAGGAGCTACTAATCCCGATACCGGTTTACCAGTTACTGCTTTTTATGGTGTAGCTGGTGGTGTGTGGAATAAGTTTGGACCAACGAATGCCAGTGGAACAGCGATAGTACAGCTTGACTCTACAGCTCTCGGCAGTTTGAGTTATATTTGGATGCGTGAGGTGTTAAAAAATGAATTCATACCTTTTACTTATGGTCCCGGTCATGCCACCAATTCCAATGCGGTATCAGCAGAAATGTACTGTCATGTTGATGTCTTAAACTATGATAATTATGATCGAGTAGATGGGGTAAAGGTTGGTAATACGTATTATTGTGTGGCTTGGAATCATCCTAAAGAGGTAGAAGACCCTGAAGACCCTGAAGTTCCAGTTTTGACTTGTGAGCCAGAGAAAGAACTCATCACCAACGGTAGTTTTGAAAACGAAGTGGTGACTGATAGTTCTTTGTGGCAACGTTTTGCCTCAGTTTTGGGTTGGAATATAGCCAAGGTTGCTGATGGAGCTTCTACCACTCTAGAACTACATCGTGGCTGGAGTAGTAATCAAGCTGCTTCTGGAGCGCAGTATGCTGAGCTTGATGGCGATCATTCAACCTTAATCTCACAGACAATTTCTACTATTCCCGGCAAGACTTACACTCTAACCTGGGATTTTGCGCCTAGACAATTAGTAGCTGGAGAGCAAAATGAGCTGACTGTGATGGTTAATGACTCAATGGTGGCACAAAATGGTCCAATGGTAGGTACTGGTACTTTGGCGGTGGCTGACTGGATAGCAAGCAGCTACAGTTTCGTGGCTGTCTCATCATCAACCAAGATCTCACTCAAAAACGAGGGACCGAGTGATAGTTATGGTACGTTTGTTGATGATGTTAGCTTGCGCTGTGGTGTTAACGACGATGGAGATGGGGAAGGAGACGATGATGATAACGCCACTACCACGCCGCCAGTAATAGACCCGACAGATGATAATAATGGTGGCGGAGGTGGCTCAAGTGCAACTAGAGTTGAACGCCGGGGTATGGTGGCCGGAGCTAGTACTACTACCCCTACGACTTTAATTGGCAAAGGTGGTGATTTTCCACAAATCGGAGCAGTCTTAGGTGACCAGATAAGTGCAGTGCCGTATGGCGCACCAAACGCTGGTCGTGGTGGGGCGACCAGTGCAAACTTACCACTCCTGAGCTTGCTTTTAGGATTATGTGTCTTGGCGCTAATTAGACAGTTTAGATTAGGATAAACTGCGCAAAAATATGGAAAATCAATACCCCACGAAGCCTTTGGCTTCGTGGGGTATTGATACATATCCACAAGTTGTCAACATTGTGCCTAATTTAGAGAAGCGTACAATTAGAGATAACCATGGAAGTCGCACTTACAATTGGGAAGGTATAAAAAAGCGCACTTTTGTGCGTTTTTTTATACCTTTAGACAAAGCTAAGTGTGGCTTTCAGCTAGGTTAATTATCATTATTACGTTAGTAATTAAATTTATTTCAGATTATGAATCGAAAATTAATCATGAGTATCGGCATGCTGGTCTTTATGGCCGCTGTCGTAGCCGGAGGAACCGGAGCCTTCTTTAGTGACAC
>CAYRMI010000008.1:0-30055 GCA_964425625.1 uncultured Candidatus Saccharibacteria bacterium
AGTGACCCTTCTTGTCCTTGTTGCCTCTGGAGGCAGTTTCGACGATGCGCTTTGCATGTGCTCGATGATCGCCACCGTAGAACGGATCAAGATGCGTGTGCATCATCTCCGCCACAACAGGTAAGTCATCGAGCCGAACTCTTCGTACTCGTATCATTGTAATGAACTCCTTTCTTTGATTTGTTGCAGGGAAGCCAACAAGGCTCCTTGAGCAACAAAAAGGTTGACGTACCCACGTTGGGTACGGTAGGAACATTACAATATAATATGGCCGTTAGTCAAGTAATTCGAGGCGAATGCCGACAACGCCGTATTTCTGCTCGTCTTCGTCAGGATAGAATTGTTTTATCTGTGTCAGGAGAAAATCACGGCTCTTTTCTCCGAAAAGTGCTGGATCATGATCAGTAAAAAGTTCCTTGAAGGTTTGGTAGCGTAACAATCCTTTCACTGTAGTAGTTACACTATTTTCTGGATTATCATTTTCACTGAAAACAATCTGGTCGCCAATCGCAATCTGCTGGCGCTTCTTATCAAAAAGACGGGATTCGATCACTTTCTTTCCCGTGGCTATGTTGTTGTATGGCTCTGTTGCCAGTTTCATTTGGTGCTGCTGCATAAGTAAATCATTTATACCGCAAAAAAGAGCAATAAACAAGCCGTATATTAAGATAATTTTGGTTCTAGACCGAGACGGTTCGAATCCTTTTCCGGCAGCGAGCATGTGAGACAGACCTAGGTCTCGAAAGGAGCTATATTTATTAAGCTCCCTAGAGAATCAGTCATGGACACGAACCGTCAAAATCGGTTCGAGTCCAAGGTCTGAAATCACGATTCATCTATTCCGTAATTGCATACCTGCTGAGAGCAGTAACCAGACTGAAAAACCACCCGTAAGGGTGGTTTTTCTGATCCTTTTTAAGGGTTATGTTGTAGGATTGACAATACTCTCTATAATGGCCTTACATGAAGGAAACAGCTTTACTGTCAACGCCAAGAGACAAAGGAGGTAGTATTGCCTCGTCTAGACTTGATTACCAAAAAGATTGGTCGTTATGTCGCATGATCGAAGCACATGAATCAACAGATGATTATGTTTTTATATTTGAGCATGATGATTTAATGATGCTTGTTGCAAAGGATGACAAGGAAGAAATTTCTTTCTACCAGGTCAAGACTAAGGAGTTGGGACACTGGACATTGTATCAGCTTGTTTATATTTTTCCGTTAGGTAGCAAATTTGGTTTTATATCGGTATACTTTTCATCATGAAAGTCTCGCTCGTGTTCAACTTAAAGTGATTATTGGCGTAGTTTGCTTTGCTGGAGCGTTTGACAGGGTCTCTGGCTCGGCGTACACTCGCAAAGGAGATTGTATTCAACCACTTCAATTTAGTCCTTAAGGACAAGGAGACGAGCATGTCAAATATTGTTTATGCAGCCCCCTTTGTCTGGAAGCAGGATCAAGTGGGGGCTCTGGAATGGAACGGCAAGCATGGAAGCTTGAACTGGAAGAACTACCGCCTGACGGTCGGCGCAAGGTTGGTCAAAATCATCAGGGAACTTTTTCACCATCAGCCAAGGTTCCAAGGTCTGGAGATGGAAACTGTATCACTGACCTTGCGGACCAGGAAGTTACCCGCGCATTGGGGCTGGGTCTTGGCCATCGAGTACCAGTTTGTTGGCCTTCCGGGTTCCTGGCGGTGCGTGGCGCACTTCATGCCTAAATCCTTTGGCTCATTGGATGGCCAGTTGATTTTTACGCCACCGAAGTACCGGTCCATGTGAATTACGAGTCGGGATTAAAAACCCCGGCTCGTGTTAATTTAGGTGAGGGATAAATAAAATTATAAAGTGAAAGGCCCACAAAATCGTGGGCCTTACCTCTAAACTTCAAGCTGATAACACACCTATTTGATATTCAGGAAATCAGCGAGATCATGCGTGCGCCCGTCGGGGAGATTAATTATGACTCGTGGTCGTCCTTCTTGTGCCGCCAGCTTGGTTGCTACACCGACTCGTACTGCTTCAGCAAATATCTGACCCGGTGGTAAACCAGGCAAAACTTGTACCAGGGTCATCCACCGATCGTACCATAAGTCAGAAAAACGGACGGTGATTAGGTGATTTTGCTTTGAAAGTTCGGCACCCAGACCGGCGATTGATTGAAGCCCTATTGGTACTATCCCACTGGTCTTTCCGGCTGGTGGGGTGATGTTGAGGTATTCACACAAGTTAATCCTGTCACCAGGCTTACCCCAGACACTCGACATTGTTAGTTCTGCAAACACTGTAGCGTAAGCGCCAGCGTCATTTCGTAAATGGATCACCAAGAGTGCCAGTAGACATTTCTTGGCAAGTACACTACTCGATTCGTTTGGTGTACTTGTGCAAAGAGCGGACCAGTCTTGCCAAGCTCGGCCGGTGAGTCTGGCGGTAATGTTTATGGTGGCACGTCTTTTGGGTCGGCCACGACTATGCTTTATCCGAGATTCCGGTCCCAACTTGGGTGAATCGGTGCTAATAGTCATAGGGTTAGCCTTTCTGATTTGGAGGGAACTAAGGATGCTGGGTAGAAAATTAGCATAAAATTGTTGGTATTGCAATATTCAAAAATCCGTGTTTTAGTATTAGTCCCGTTCTTTAACCCAGCCTGAAAGGAGGCTACTGTGTATAAATGTATTTATATTCCGCCTGAACGATTTGTCGACTCAAAACGTCTCGAAAAGAGACTATGGTCGCACTACCCGATTGTTCCTGGAGAACAACGGGATGTGTGCGAGCTGTACAATAATGGTGAGCATCTCTATGCGCGACAGTTTGCATGGAAGAAGCCAACACCATACTTCGTTTGGCTCCCATATAGAGATACACGACCACTTGTTCGCTACTACGCCTATTCAGGTCGAGATGTAGTGAACCTGAAGAATCCTGAGAAGTTCCGGTTGTACCTCGATGGCCATCTTGGCAACACTGTGGTAGCTATGCTCGATTTTGGTTGCCTTGGTACGTCAATTAGGATTCAGAGGTACCTGGTTATTCCGAAAGACACGACGCTCAAGGTTGAACTTCAGTCCAAAGAGCGACGCGTAAATATCGTGTTTACTCAACAAAAGGTTTCGTAAATCGCAAATATAACCAAAGCGGAAAGTAACGGAAGTGGCGAGAATATATCTATTCATCTTTATTCTCATAGAGAGAATATAACGGATGAAGATATCTATTCTCAGGAGCTATAAATAGAATGTATAGCTCACACTTGGTGAAATCTACAAAAGAATAAGCGCACTCGTGATATTTAGTCACAAAAGAGTGCGCTTTTTTTATGTACATTAACATCACCCCGGAAGCCTAGGCTTCCGGGGTGATGTTATAGGGATATTATAATAGTGACTATTACTCTTTACTACGCTTGAAACAATCGAGACACTTCAGGTTACTGGTGTCACGTGGAGTGAAGGGTAGTGAAGTAATGGTGGCGCCACAACCGGCACAGGTCCACTTGCCGGCAAACTTAGGCTTTTCGGTGGAAGCAGGAATAGCCGAACCGCCAAAATCATCGGCCGGTGCTGGCTCACCAGCCACTTCAGCAAAGTCTGGAATGTCAGGGGCTTCAGTCGCGATATCGCCAAACTCAGGAGCGGGTGCAGGTGTGTTCATTGGCTTAGATTGCCCGCCCTTATTTTTCATATAGCAGTTACGACAGGTTAGACCCGCTTCACTTCTGGGTTGAAACGGTAACTCAGTAATCGTTCCGCCACAGGTACTACATTTCCAATTTCCTTGATGCATATTTATTTTAATTTAATTGGCAATAGTATACACCATCTGAATTAAAGAATAAGGAGGAAGAAAATAACCGCAACCACGATGCGATATATGCCAAAAGGGATAAAGGTATGTTTTTTGATGAACTTAAGTAAAGAAGTGATAACGACCAGGGCTACCAAAAAGGCCGTGATAAAACCAGTTAGTAAAAGGAGAGAAGTGTCGATGGAAAAAATCGCGTAGTTTTTTAGGATATCGTATCCGGTGGCGGCGGTCATGGTTGGGACAGCTAGCAAAAAAGAAAATTCTACAATCGTTACTCTTTGTAAACCAATAATCAAACCGCCGACAATCGTCGCCGCCGAACGCGACACGCCGGGTATGAGAGCGATAGATTGGAACAAGCCAATAATCAAGGCCTGCTTATAGCTAACGTCAGTTACTTTTTGTTCCGTATCTTCAATGGTTTTAGGATAAAATAATTCAAACAATATGAGCAAAAGACCGCCGACGGCAAGAGCCGTGACGACAATCATCGGGTTGCCTAGCAAGTATCCTTTTAAAAATGGGTAGAGGGTAAAGCCAACAACTGCCGTCGGTATAAAACCACAAAGTAGCCTTAATAAAATTGGTACAGAGAGGAAAGACCGCCAGTACAAAACCAAAACAGCACAAATAGCCCCCATTTGCACTACTATCTGAAAACTTTTTACAAAATCGGAGTCGATGTCCAAGCCTAGTAGGTGACCAGCCAAAATTAGGTGCCCAGTCGAAGAGATAGGTAAAAATTCGGTGATTCCCTCGATAATACCGAGAATAATGGCATCTAAACTTGTCATGAGATGACTGTATTATAGTTTACTTTGCAATTAATTCCATCGCTCATTAGTCATAACCAACCGGCTATCACCAGCTCGAGAGATGAAAACGAATGCTCGTAGTATACTGTCTCTGTTATGCCAATAAATATTTCTGCCAATTATAAAAGTGCCTTTAAAGATGCCGATATCAGAGGAGTTTATCCGACTGAGCTAGATGAAGAAGTAACATATTTGATTGCTCGTTCGTTTGTAGATGAATATGCTTTTAGTAAAGTAGTGGTCGGGCGCGATGTACGATTGTCTTCTCCGGCTCTACATACTGCATTTTGCCGCGGGGTGGTTGATGCGGGGGCAGATGTAGTGGATTTGGGTTTGGTGTCTACCCCAATGGTTTACTTTGCCTCTGGTACCTGGCAGTTACCCGGCGTAATGATAACGGCTTCGCATAGCCCAAAAGAATATAATGGTCTCAAGCTAGTCTTGCCCGATGCTATCCCTCTTACTGAAGCACATGGACTAAAGTCGATTAGAAAACGTATGGAGAAAGGGGTTTTTAAGGAAGCCAAGCGACCAGGTAAAATTGCCAATAAAGATGTCAGTAAAGGTTACCAGAAAAAAGTCCTAACTGGTTTTAAAGCAAAGTCATTACCAGAGATGAATATTTTGGCTGACTGTGGTAATGGTATGTCAGCTGTAGTAATGCCCTTGCTAAAAGAAAAATTGCCGATTAGATTTACCACTTTGTTTAGTGACATGGACGGACGCTTTCCCAATCGTGGTTCTGATCCAACTCTCAGTAAAAATCAAAAGGATATTACCAAAGAGCTAAAGGCAAAGACTTATGATTTTGGTATCTCGTTTGATGGTGATGCTGATCGGATCGCCTTTTTTGATGAAAAAGGGAAATTTATTAACAGTGCCATCGTAGGAGCTCTCATTGCTGAGAGGATTTTAAAAAAAGAACCAGGCGCAAAAGTGGTCCACACCAATCTAACTAGCCGTATCCTCGAAGAAACAATCAAGCAATTTGGTGGCAAGCCGGTACCAGCTCGGGTTGGGCATGCTTTTATAAAGGAGACGATGCGACAAAAAGACGTGGTGTTTGGTTGTGAACATTCTGGTCACTTTTACTTCAAAAAGTATTTTTATACTGATTCAGTTACTATAACCCTGCTCTACGTACTTGAGGCTTATGCTGAGGCTAAGAAAAAAGGTCTTACTTTTTCACAGTTGATGGCACCTTATCAATGCTATGAACAGACGGAAGATGTGATTGTGGACGTAGATAATAAGAAGCAAGCGCTGGAGATGGTCAAGCAATGGTTAATAGCCAAGAAGCCAAAAAGTATTAAAGTTTTTGATGGTTATTACGTTGATTTTGGTGATGTGTGGGGATCTGTAAAAATCAGTGTGACCGAACATGCCTTAAAAATGATGTTTGAGGGTAAGAAGAGAAAGCCAGCTCAAGTACTACAAGATGAGCTGGCAGCTTATGTAAAAAGTATCGCCCACCTCTAGCCAAGCGCGTCAAACGTGTTAGGATGGCGCCATGAAAGTAGAATACGAATATATTTTTGGTAAACATGCTGTGTCAGAGGCCTTGCGGTTTCGGCCAGACGTAGTCAAACAAGTATATCTAGATACTAGTTTTTCCGATGCTAGAATTATTGCCCAGATTGAGGCCTCTAAGCTAGAAATTCGACCGCTAAATCTCAAAAACCCACCACGGGGTATCTCCGCCAATGCAGCTCACCAAGGGATTGTAGCCGGAATACTGCCAGAAAAGTTAATGGTTGATTACAAAAACTTCGCGCAGAAACTTAATGTTACGTCAGACACAGCTTTACTAATTTTGGGTGAGGTACAAGATCCACATAATGTTGGGGCAGTTATTCGTTCGGCGGCTGCTTTTGGTCTAGCTGGTGTACTTATACCACCGCACAATCAAGCTCCAGTGACAGGAACGGTAATCAAGGTATCGGCTGGTATGGCTTTTAAAATTCCCTTAGTGGCTATTAGTAATGTCAATGCTGTGGCAAGAGACTTAAAACAGCGTGGTTTTTGGATCTATGGATTGGAAGGGGAAGGAACAGTCTCAAGTGTAGCTGAAAAATTCGCTCGACCGAGTGCTTTCATTTTAGGAAATGAAGGCTCTGGACTGCGACAGAAAACTAAAGAAGTTTGTGATGATCTCATTTCAATTCCGATTCATCCCCGGTGCGAATCGCTAAATGCGGCAGCAGCTACGGCTGTAGTTTTGGCCTCTTGGAGTGTTCAACACCAAAAAGCCGTGACTAGTGAATAACCTTTGTGATATGATAGTCGCTAATCACATACTCAGCTCGGTTGAGGAGTGCGTTTATTGATTTAACATTAAGTTATGCAAGAAGACAAAGATAAAAACTCTGACATTGACGTTGCGGTTAAAACTGATGAAGTGCCTAAAGCGGAGATTGAAAAAGAAGTTATAAACCAATCATCACCGGTCGTTGAGACAGAAGCTTTGGTTGAAACAAATGACGTGTCTGAAGTTGAAAATGAAGTAGGGGCTGAAGTTGCTCCAGAGGAGAGTAAATCTCTAGAAAGTGCAGTGGCAGAAACAAAACCAACCCGCTCAAATTTACGCCTATACCTGCTTACGGGTGTGGCTGTCGTGGTGATGGCGGTCGGCTTACTATTTGTTATGGAACGTGAAGGGCGAGTGACTACGGGAATTTTTGGTGATATAAGAAGTGGTCAACCAGTAGCTCTGGTTAATGGTGAAAAGATTACCCGACAAGATTTTGATAGTAGCTTTAATCAACTCCTTCAGATGGCCCAAGCGCAAGGAGCCGATACTACTGATGAGACCATGATGGAGCAGTATCGGACACAAGCGGTTGATACTTTGGTAAACGGTGAATTATTACGCCAAGCGGCCAAGAAGGAAGGAGTTGAAGCGACGGCTGAAGCGATTGAAACTCGTTATACAGAAATAGAAAGTAGCATCGGTGGAGCCGAGCAATTAACAGCTCGGTTAGCTGAGTTTGGTATTACTGAAAAGATACTCCGACGTGACATTGAAAATGAAATTTTGATTCAAAACTACTTTGACTTGAAACTGACTTCAGATGACGCTGAGGTAACAAAAGCAGATGTCGAAAAATTCTATACTGACTTGGGAGGAGCAGAGGCTGGTTTACCACCGCTGGATGAAGTTTATGATCAAGCAGTTGAACAGATTAAGCTTGATCGTCAACAAGTAGAGGTTAATGCTCTACTAGAAAGTCTGCGGACCGAAGCAGAAATTGAAGTTCTGCTCTAGTTTCGATAATTATAAGAATAAGGTCGGTGATACACACCGGCCTTATTCTTTATTAGAAACAGGCTGGTATACTCTAATTATGGATGCTGTACTCTTAGATAAGCTAAAGACTATAACAAGAAAACCAGAAGAACGTTTGGTGATGTTTAGATCGCTGGCTTTAGCTGAACAGAGCGCGGTGTTAGAAAGTCTCTCTCCACATGTGCAGCAGGCTATACTACATGATTTGAAAAACAATGAGATTGTACAGATTGTCGATCATATGGATCCACGACAAGCTGAAAATATTTTAGCCAGAATAAAAGACCAAAAGCGACGCCTAAAGATTATTCAAAAAATCAAGACAGAGGCTAGGGAAAAAATCGAATATTTCTTACGTTTTCATCCCAAGGCCACTACGGCTTTAATTAGTTTCAACTACGTTCTTTTGCCGATAAATGTGACCGTCGGGGACGCCGCTGACGCTTTGGATGAGCATTATCAAGATACTGGAACTTTTCCCGAGATACTTATTCATGAGAATGGAGTTTTGGTGGGGGAGGTACCAATGTCTGTATTAGTTAGACAGCGAAATTCGGTTGGACTAAGAAAGTATGTACAACCAGTCTCGACCATAACCTACCGAGCCGAAGTAGTTGAAGTACTAAATTTATTTTCGGTCTCACAGCGCAAAAAAATTGTTGTCCTTGATTATGATGAAAGTGTACTGGGAATTATTTATGCTGATGATGCTTTAAACCTTTTTGGTAAACTTCCAGCCGAAACCCTCTACGGTGTTAGTGGATTGGATGAGAGTGAACGTCCTTTAGATACTTCTTGGCAGAAGTATAGTCATCGTTATAAGTGGCTTATACTCAACTTGGTCACCTGCTTTTTTGCTGGTTCAATGATTTTTATTTTTAAAGATACTATCGATAAGTTGGTTATCTTAGCTATGTATATACCGATTGTGGCTGGTATGGGCGGCAATGCAGGCAGTCAGACTTTTGCGGTTATGCTACGTGGTCTTACATTGGGTACCATCTCGCTTAAGGAGGGTTGGCCAGCCATCCGACGCGAAATTGGTGCTGGATTTCTCAATGGTGTGACTATCGGACTTATCGTGGCGATTATCTCTGTTATCTGGAATGAAAGTGCGATGCTGGGACTGGTAGTGGGTATCAGTATGGTAGCAGTACATATGGTGGCCGGACTTTTTGGCTCATTTGTCCCGTTGTTTTTAAAGCATATCGGTAAAGACCCAGCTTCAATGTCGAGTATTTTCATTACTACTGCGACCGATGTCTTTGGTCTTTTGTGCTTGCTGGGGTTGGGATCGATTTTGCTTATCTAAGTGATTACTTTTGCAGTGGCCACGCACGGTTATATCTATATCAGTAATTTTAAAATTGGGGAATGCTAAATATTTAAGCAAGGCATTCTCATTGATAGTAAAGTGGATGATCTGATTACAGTCGTTGCAGATGGCATGATGATGCGGAGTAGTCTGGATTTCATAAGAAGCTTCTGATTCTCCTAGGTGGAGTTTTTTTATCATCCCAGCTTCAGCAAAAGTATCTAGGCTACGATAGATGGTTACTAGGTTTATATGGGGAAGAGTCCGGTGAATATCGTTAGCAGATTGGGCTTGGTGGCTATTTTGCAGGACAGTTAGTATCTCTTGACGGTGTTTGGTTAAACGCATGACAATAGGTCGATTAATTATGTCTGTACTATACTTAATTATTACAGTAAATGCAAATCATTTGCATTAATAAAGTAGTGATGTTAAGATGTAAATTGTTTGTATAATAAATTAACTCTAATTTTTCTAAGATATGATTTTTGAGACCTTGGTTGCAGCTCTAGTGATAATGATAGCTTCACTTTCGGGTATACTCTTTATTCAAAAAACCGCTCGAAATTTTCTTGAAACTAAATTGTCTTACTTGATCTCATTCTCGGCCGGTGTGTTTTTGGTCACGGCGGGTGGACTTGGACTTGAAGTTTTTGCATTGACTACTTCAGTTTGGCTAGGAGCTAGTTTAATTGGCGTTGGGTATGCTTTGGCATGGGGTATACATGCGCTATTACCAGAGAGTCATCATCATCATGATCCACATTGTGAGCATAAGCACGGTCTAGCCGCTAAAAAATTAATTATCGGCGATTCAATTCATAATATTGCCGATGGAGTTATTTTGGTGGTGGCTTTTTCTGCTTCTCCGGCCTTAGGTATTGCGGCTACGTTTTCTATTTTTATTCATGAAGCTTTGCAAGAAGTGTCTGAATTCTTTGTTTTACGACAAGCCGGATATTCAATCAAAAAAGCTCTGGGTATAAACTTCGTGGTTTCTAGTGCAATTTTGATTGGTGTTTTGCTTGGCTATTTTGCTTTGGCTACGCACGAATTAGAAATATTGTTGTTGGCCGTGAGTGCTGGATTCTTCCTACATGTCGTGATTCATGATTTGCTACCCAAGCGTTCACATCATGAAAGTTTATCTTTGTTTTTTAAACATATTTTAGTAGTAACGATCGGAGCAGTTTTAATGGGATTTATTGCCAATTATTTGTCTGGTAGTCATGCCCATGAAAAAGAAGTTCTAGATGATGTAAGATATACATACCCTTATTAGATAAATAAAAATTTATGTTTTGGTATTTGGTAATTTTGTTGATTGTATTATTGTTGCCGTCGATGCTTTATGTGGTCAAAGGTAAGACAGCAGTGATATTGGAAACTTTTGGCCGGCCACATAAGTCGGCCGTCTTTCCTGGCTTGCGAGTCAAGTGGCCTTGGCCAATTACCGCTATAGTAGCTAGGGTTAATTTACAGCTACAAGAGATTCATGCTGATGTCTCAGTCAAAACCAGTGACAATGCTTTTATGACATTACCGGTCAAGGTACAGTACCGAGCCAGCGATGATGCATTAGGGGCGGTAAAAGCGCACTATGAGTTGGAGGCACCAGAAAAGCAGATTACTTCTTATGTCCTAAATAATGTTCGCCAGACTGCTTCGGGGATGGAGATGACCGAACTGTACGCCAATCGAGACTCGGTTGAACAGCAAGTACAAGATGCTCTATCGGAACAGTTTGCTCGGTTTGGTTATATCATTGAAAATGTCTTGGTGGACGAACCACAACCGAGTTCGGAGGTGCGGGATGCTTTTAATAAAGTGATAGCCAGTAAGAGGTTAATGGAAGCGGCTCGTAATGAAGCTGAAGCGGCTCGAATTAAATTGGTTGGTGCAGCCCAAGCCGAGGCTGAGAGTAAAAAATTACAAGGAGAGGGTATGGCGCAGATGCGTACTGCTGTCGCTAGAGGTTTGGAGGAAGCGATGGCGACAATGGCTAAGGCTGGCCTCCGGCCCGAAGAGGCGATTAAGTTTTTGACAGACACCAACCGGATTGATGCAATAACTAACGCGGCCGCTCATGGTAATACGATTATTATAGACGCGGGCTCAAACCGTGATCTAGCAACTACTTCAGCCTTACTAAATTCGATGCCTAAATAAGTAAAGGGGATAAAGTTTAAAGGGCGACGAGCAAAGCTCGTCGTCCTTTAAGCTTTTTTGCTATACTATATAAATATGAATATACAAACATTTTTGACGCTCTATCTGATTAGTGTACCGGTCTTCTTTTTAATTGATATGATTTGGCTCGGTGTGGTAGCGCGAGATTTTTACCAAAACAAGATTGGACAGTTGTTGGGAGAAGTCAATTGGGTGGCCGCGATTATATTTTATTTAGTCTTTTTAGTGGGACTGACATTTTTTGCTATCTATCCAGCCGTTTTAGCAGACAAGTTGCTGCAAGCATGCATCTACGGAGCATTGTTCGGCTTTTTTACTTATGCTACCTATGATCTAACCAATTTAGCGACTTTAAAAAGTTGGCCTTTGTCAGTGACGTTAGTTGATATGATGTGGGGAACGGTCTTGGGGGCAACTGTCGCCGGATTAACTACTTATATCCACTCACTGTTTTCATAAGTAAAATTTTAGCGTATTCTAAGGTCCGTAAATGAAAAAAAGAAAAAATCACTTGCCTTTATATACACTTAGTTTAGGGTTTGTTGCTCCGCTGTGTATTTTGGTCGTGTATGTCTACTTTGAAACGAAAGATGCTTTAGAAGCACAGAGTTTAGTTGCTACTTCAGCTAACCTGTTGGAGAATGAGCTAATAGCTTCAACGCAAAAAGAAGAAAAAATTATACCAACTGAAGATAATGCTTTTCCGGAAACCAAATCGATGCTCATAGGAGGAGTAGCCGTACAAGCTTCCATTGCCAAGACTTGGCCTGAACGAATAAAGGGTTTATCAAAGACGTTATTCTTACCTGAAAATATAGTCAAATTTTTCATTTTTGAATCGTCCGGTTTTCATTCTATTTGGATGAAGGACATGAATTATGCTATTGACATTATTTGGGTAAATGAAGACAGTGAAATCGTATATATTGTAAACAACGCCACTCCAGAGTCATATCCAGAAAATTTTAGTCCAGATCAGCCCGCTATGTATGTAATTGAGACAGTTTCTGGTTTTGTAATTGCAAATAATATTAAAGTCGGCGATATAGTTAAACTCCCAGATTTTTAAAGAGCTCATAATGTGTATTGTCCCATGTTCATAAGCCAATAGCCTATTTCATATAGTTGCTATCATATAAGGACAACGCAAAATTATTTGCTCATTATGGATGCACAACTAAAATTTTATAATCAAAATCGCCTACTATTCCGCTTTTTACTTTTTTTTACTTTACTTTTTGTAGTAATGCTGTCTTTGTTGTTATGGTTTGGTAGAAATAGTGCGGTACCAGTGGTGGTAGAAGAAACTGTGATAAAAAAGTTTAGTCAATATGCTAGTCCAGCTGAGGCGACTAAAGTCTATGAGTATGGCGCTAAATATATTCATGATATTGAAGCATATCCGACCATAAAAGATTTATTTTTTAGCCAACCAATCCTACCTTTGGTAGAGGAGGAGGAATTTAAGTTAGCTTTAGAAGAGGTATATTTAGCCAGACAAAATGGTACTGACTTTGGCTCTATTCATGTCTACAATACATCTTACTACATTGGTAATTTATTAGTTCTTCCTGATTTAGCTCTACATACTTTATTACTCAGCAAATCTCGCCCCTACACAACCAACCTGTTAGAGATGGCTTTGGCGGATGTTCGGTCTGGGGTGATAAAAATTCAAAATTATTTTGATGTCGCTCCACCTACTTTTTATAATGCTTCATCGAGTGGTCTTTTGTACTTTCCGACTCCCAGCTTTCCTAGTTTGACGGTAACTGAAGTCGCTACCGTACTCAATGTTTTGGCTAATATTGATCCTGTCCATGCCCGTTTTTATGAAGCGCAGCTTAAACAATTTGCTTCACAGACTTTTGCGACTGGCGCTAATTTTAAAGTCGATATAGAATTTGCCCTAAAACTAGCAGAAAATTACATTTCTATCATGAAGACCATTCCGGCCTATCAGGAACTATTTGCTGAGGCTAAAACAGAATGGGAGGAGATAATGGTGGTAGATACCACAGCTACCGCACCAGAGTTAATCTATGACTTTAGGCTAGATGATTTTCCTTACGAGTCAGCTCTAACAATTTTGCCTGATAAAGAATCCACTTATAGTCCGTTGTATCCAAATGAAGATTTGGATGGGGAACTAAAACTATCGTTGGTTGATGAACGATTACCAAAACCAGTTCTCCGGATGTACGAATATGACTTTAAGCACAATGACTTGTTACCGTTTGGAATCGACTTGCAGCCAAGAAAATTTCCGCAACTTGCTAGTTCGTTCGGTTTATCTAGATATATTGATCAAGACACTTACTTATTCTTTTCTGGAGATTACAGCGGAGGTATAGAAGCTAAAGCTGGATTTAAAAATCCACAAGCTTTATTACGAGATCAAGACCAGATGTGGAATTTAGAATTACTTAAAGATAATCAGTCATCAAATCTAGAACAGATTGTTCTAGCTAAAGATGGAACAACTATATTTTTTACTACAGCAGAGATAAATTCGGAGACAGGTTTGAAAGAGCAAATAATTAATAAAACAACCCTTAGTGGTAATCGGGTGGTTGATGTAGAACGGTTAGGAGTAGGCTCTAGCCCTAGCTTGGTTGGGACAAGTACACTAATCTTTGTGCGTAATGGAGAAATTTTCCAGTTGGATTTATTAACCAAAAACGAAACTATTTTGCCGGGTATTAACCCAGTAACAGTTGATTTGCTTGAGCGAAAGATTAGTTATTTTAATGAGCAAGCTGTACTACTAGTAGTAGACACATTCATTGATCGGCAGTCTCTAATACCAACCACAAAAGTATTCTTATATACCTTACGAGGTAGTGAAGCTACTCATCTATATCAAGCCACTTTCTCTGACTTAGTAGTAGCTGATACCAAACTATCGCCAGCCGGAAGATATTTGGCTTTGGTGGCCACAGAGACACTAAGCAGACATTCACCGAAGCTATTGATATTTGACATAATGAATGGTATAATCAAAAAAGAAGTTGACTTATCGTCTTTCTCTCCAAGGTCACTGTTTATTGATGAATGGACTTTTTTTTAGTATTTAACTGTTAAAAGTATGATTAATGCTTCACCAAGCGCTCGACTTTTTTTGCACCTAATTTTTGGGTTTATTTTGGCTGTATCAGCGCCAATTCTAGTGCTAGCTGATTCTGTGCCGATGACCGACCCAGTACCACCACCTTTGCCACCGGTACCAGAACCAGTACCACCACCTTTGCCACCAGTGCCACCCCTACCACCAGTGCCACCCCTACCTCCTCCTATTCCACCTTTGCCATTACCTCCCATACCCCCAGTTCCTCCACCGATACCGCCGTTACCTTTACCACCTTTACCACCCTTACCACCAGCTCCACCAACACCACCTTTACCACCAACCCTACCGCCATTACCTCCGGCACCACCTGTACCACCGCCTCTTCCACCGCCACCACCTCTTCCTGTACCTGTCCCGCCTCTTCCACTTCCACCAGCTCCACCAGTTCCGCCTTTACCACCTTCACCAGTACCACCTAGTCCTGGAGCAGAGCCATTACTGAGTATTCGGACAGATGGATTTGCTACCCCAATAACTTCCGGTGAACGCACAATTTCTGCTACTGATAATATTACGAAGCTAGAATGGAATAGCCTAAATGCTGTAACCTGCGAAGGGTCTGGTTTTGTGGCGGGTGGTAGTGTCACTGGTAGTATTACGGCTGGACATGCCAGCTTAGCGATTGCCTCAAACCAAACCAGAGTATTTGGACTTCGTTGCAAAAATTTGAACAACGTATGGTCTTCTTGGCGAGAGATTAAAATCATTAAGACTGATGTACCGCCGGTGTCTCCTAATACCGTCCCAGAAGCTCCAGTTATTCGAGGAATTGATATGAGTACAGCTGCTCCAAGTAATGCCCCAGTTTCTACTGCGGTGGCCTTTACTGTCAGATCAATTGATGCTGATGGTGATGAACTATTGTACCAATTTGATTGGGATAATAATGGTACAGTAGATCGAACTATCCCCCTATCTGGATATGTGTTAAGTGGTAATCCGCAAGGCTTGAATAACCTCTGGCCAGCAATTGGTAGCTATACCTTTAAGGTGAGGGCTCGTGATGATAATGGTGGCTTATCTGGCTGGACCAGTCACACCATTTTGATTGAGAATATGGTTCTACCGCCACCACCACCACTACCACCAGTAATCAACTTATCGGTAAGAAAGCCACTGGTGAGAATGGGTGATATAACTCAGGTAAAATTGGAAATTACTGCGAATTATGAAGTGTTATGTACTATTTATGGGGTAGAAGCCGGACCTAAAGACATAACTCACCTAGGAAGTTTGGCCATGATTGACTATGATTTTAGTACTTCGCCACTTTATGCTGCTCAGTTAGTCAGAGCCGAGTGTACTCCCAATGTTCCAGGTTTCCCAATGCCAACTGAGATACGCGACACAAAAGTATCAGTAGTCCCAGAATTGGAAGAAAGATAGTATTGAGGAATTGAGAAAATGTGTTATAATTTTGAAGTATGATGATCGCCGAGCTAGTTCTTTTGAACTGGCTTGGAGGAAAGTCCGAACACGCCCGAGCACGTTCTGGTATAAGCTTTTGGTATGGCGGTAGAAGAACTACAGTTTGGTAATTCTATCGTAGATAAAGGTTGTACGAGAACGTGCTCGGAGCAAGGTAGCGGGTAACGCCCGTCGCCGAGCAGGTTCTTTAGAACTTGCTTGGTAGAGGTGCGAGCAGAGACGTCCAATGCGAAAGCAAAGGAATTCCCCTTGGGAATAGCTTACTTGGTAACAAGTGAGGTGAAACGGCAAAATCCTTACTGGCGTGCAAGGCCGTGCCGAGCAGGTTCTTTAGAACTTGCTTGGAGAGCCGCAAGAGGTATTAGGTAACTAATATCCTAGGTATATGATCATCCCAAGTAAATTCTTGTAAGTAGAATAGACTCTATTGTAAAGAACTTGCTCGGACAGAATTCGGCTTAGATACGCACAAAGGCACCTAGAAATAGGTGCTTTTGTGTGTGTTACAATAATCTGAATTGATAGATTATTTTAGTTAATTATATGCAACGTAATATTTTTTCACCCCGAGTACAGAGTTCAGGCACAGATACGCTTAGTTCGTCTTTTATGAGAGGGGCACAAGTAATCTTAATTTTAGTTTTTGGCCTCTTGCCCCTTTGGTTTGTCCCAGAAGTATATGTTGCCTTTGGCTTGGTAAAAACTTTTTTTGTAGTGGTGGGAGTATATATCGCGATAATTCTAACCAGTTTAGCTTTACTGCGAAGTGGTAAGGTAAATATGTATATATCGCTACCAATGATATTCTTTTGGTTATTTGCGATTGGTACTTTTGTTTCGGCCTTATTGTCTGGTGATACTTACGATGCTGTTTTTGGTACTTCTCTTGAAGTGATGACAGCGGGGTTTACTATTTTAATGGCTCTAGTAATCACCCTTTGTTTGGTTTTTGTTGGTGATAAAGTGGCTACTACAAGACTTCTTATGATGATGTTGGTAGGAGTCCTAGGAGTATATGGCTTCACCTTTGTACGTTTACTATTGGGGGCTGATTTTCTATCAATGGGTATCTTTACTAGTCAGTTACAGACTCTTGTTGGCGGACTAAACGACTTAGCTCTCTATGCTGGGCTAATGTTAGTTATTATCTTGGTGGCCATCTATAAGATTCCTAATAATCTTTTTGCCCAAGTATTATCCAGTATAATAGTGCTATTATCATTGGCTGTTCTAGCTATTGTTAATTTCTATTTTGTCTGGGTTGTCGTGGGACTACTCGGTGTGATGACTTTCTTATACCTAATAGCTAGAGATACTTGGCTAAAGGCAGAGGAGTCTTCGTTATCGACTATTTCTCGTTTTTCTCTCGGTATAGTTGCATTGATTTGTGTTGTGTCTGGGTCTTTTGTTGTTAGTGGAGATTATTTAGGTGGTCAGGTATCGCGATTGACCGGTGTCTCTTATCTGGAGGTGCGCCCTTCATTCAATGCGACAACTGATATTGCAAAATCAGTCTACCGAGAAAATGCTTTAACTGGAACTGGTCCTAATCGTTTTGAGGATGCCTGGAGAATATATAAAAATCCAGTTATCAACGAAACTCAGTTTTGGAACACAAATTTTCCGACGGGTAACAGTTATGCCTATACTGTAGCCGTTAATACAGGCTTAATTGGTACCATCTTCTTCTGGGGGTTCATTTTATCGCTCCTATTTGTTGGTTATAGAATGTTGTTTAAGACTGAGTTGACTGATCGGGGCTGGAATTCTTTAGGTCTGATTGTTTTTTCTGCGACCGTATATTTATGGGCGATGACTTTTTGGTACACACCAGGGGTAACAATTATGATTATCACTGCAATTATGACAGGCCTATCCATCGTGGTGGCCCAGAGTCAGAGTAGTGTACCGGTTAAGGTGATAGATGTGAGTCATAGTCGACAGCATGGTTTCTTACTAATAGCTGGCGCTTTATTTGTAATTATTACTAGTACTTCTACCTTTATTGCGGTGAATCGAGACTTTTTTACCAAATTAGAACTAACTAATAATTTACGGGATACAGCTATTACCGCAGATATCGCAAGCTATGACCAAATGTTGGCGGATGTTTCAGTTGCTTTGCCAGAGCAAGACACTTTTGTAGCGGAGAGAGCTCGTTTACGCTTGTCTGAATTAAATCGACTGATAGCCTTGTCTGAACCAACTGATGAAGATAGACAGTTATTTGAGCAAGCACTGGTAGAAGGAATCGATCTCACTAACCTAGCAATTAAACTCGATCCCACTAATCCTTTCAACCACGCCATGTTAGGTAGTTTTTACGGGTTACTAAATGACAGTGATTTTGAAGGAGTGGCGGAAAGGCGTAATAGTGCTTTTGCTAGAGCGACTGAGTTAGACCCACAGAATCCAGAATATCCAATGATTAAGGCTCAAATAGCCAATCGTTTTGGAAATGATGTAACCACCAGGGAAGAACTAATGACAGCTCTCAATATGAAGCGAAACTATACCGATGCTCTCTTTATGCTGTCACAGTTAGATATTAAAGAAGGTAATGCTACTTCCGCCATTGCTACTACTAAGGCGATTATCGGTATTGAACCTTACAATCCCGGTCGTTATTTCCAGCTAGGATTATTGCTTTTAGCTACGGCCGATTTGGAGGGAGCGAAGCAATCATTTCAAAATGCCATAACCTTAGACCCTAATTATGCTAATGCCCGTTACTTGTTGGCGCTGGTTTACTTAGACCTAAATCAAGCGGATTTGGCGCTAGCAGAGTTGAAGATTATTGAACAGACTAATCAAGATAACGAGAGTTTGCGTTCCCTTATAACTCAGATTGAAGGCGGTGATTATAATCGTCCGGAAATAGGATCAGAAGTGCCAATTGAAGAGAATCGAGAATTACTACAATCGGGTGACCAAACCATCACTACCGATGAGCCTGATACAAATCTTGTTTCACCAATTAACCGAGTAATATCAGCTCAAGAAGAAGTATCAATCTCTACCACTAGTGAGGAGGTGGTGGTAGAGTAACGGTCTCCCATGGTTAAAAGAGTCTTCCAGCTGGTCTATACAGAGATACGTGGCCTTCATCAGGCTGCGTATATCTTAGCTTTTTTTGCCATCGGCTCGCAGATGCTGGCGTTGGTTAGAGATCGGTTGTTGGCTCATACTTTCGGTGCTGGAGGAGATCTAGACTTATATTACGCAGCCTTTCGAATACCCGACTTATTGTTTGCGCTTTTTAGTTCAGTCCTGTCAGTTTACGTGTTACTACCCTTTGTGAGTAAGACACGAGTACAGAAAATCGTCACCAGTGGAGCGGAGATTTTGAGCCAGATGTTTACGCTGTTTGTGGCTGTTTATGGTTTGGTAGCATTGGCTTTATTTATCGCTACCCCATATTTGGTTGAGTACATATTTCCGGGTTTCGCTGAGGATTCATCCTTGTTGACACTACTAATTCGGATTTTGTTGTTACAACCATTTTTACTAGGCTTGTCCAGTTTGTATGGGGTAGTGACACAATTTTCGCAACGGTTTATTTTGTATGCAGTCAGTCCTTTAGTTTATAACCTAGGGATTATCGTTGGAATTATTGTTTTCTATCCCTGGTTTGGTTTAAGTGGTTTAGTGATAGGAGTGGTCCTGGGGGCGACTGGACACTTGTTGATACAATTACCACTGGTGCGTAGACATGATTTAGCTTTTGGTTTTGTCAGAAATATTAATTGGTCATTAATACGTTCGGTACTTATTTTTGCTTTTCCTCGAGCTATTACATTATCTATTCATCAGACTGTTTTGTTGGTCTTGATTGGTATGGCGACGCTCATGACGGCTGGCTCGGTCTCGGTCTTTCAGTTTGCTTTCAACTTACAATCGGTCCCTTTGGCCGTTATCGGTATGAGTTACTCGGTGGCGGCCTTTCCAGTATTGGCAGACTTATTTGCTAAGCAAGAAAGGGAGGCCTTTTGCCGACATGTACTGACCGCTTTCCGACACATTATTTTTTGGTCACTACCGATTATTGCTTTGGTGATAGTTTTGCGAGCGCAAATAGTCAGAGTGGTTTTGGGTAGTGGCGAGTTCGGCTGGAATGAAACTCGTTTAACAGCGGCTATGCTGGCGCTGTTCGTGGTGTCATTGGTGGCCCAATCGATTATGTTGCTTTTAATTAGAGCTTTTTATGCTGGAGGAAACACCCGTACGCCACTCTTAATTGCTCTATCGGGAACTTTAGTGACTGTTTTTAGTGCGGTATCTTTGCAGTGGGCTTATAAGATATATCCAGCTCTGCAAAATTTTATCGAAGGGTTGTTTAGATTGGAGGGAGTAATCGGGATAGAGGTTTTACCGCTCGCTCTAAGTTTTGTTATTGGCGTTATCTTTGAAATGGTGCTACTGCTGTTTTTTGCTACCCGTTATTTTGGTTTTGCTTGGTTCTCTTTGTATCGACAAATTGCCGAAGCTTTTGCCGCTTCTTTGGTAGCGGCTATTTCTGCTTATGCCACTTTAATTTTCATTGTTGAAGGTATAATCCAAGAAACTCTTATTGGTATATTCCTGCAAGGTCTAATGGCTGGTCTGATGGGTATTGGTGGGGCTGTTTTGACCTATTACGTGCTAAAGTCACAAGAGTTAAAAGAAATCTATTCGTCATTTAAATCTAAATTGTTTAAGACTGATGTAATTGCGCCACAAACGACCGACCTCTAGTTTTTTGGCTAAATTAAGGTAGAGTACACAAACATATGGAATATAATATCCGTAATTTCAGCATTATTGCCCACATTGATCACGGTAAGTCTACTTTGGCTGACCGTATGCTTGAGCATACAAAGACCGTCGAGTTACGTAAGATGAAGGAGCAGGTACTTGACTCGATGGAACTGGAGCGTGAGCGGGGTATCACTATAAAAATGCAACCAGTACGGATGCAGTATTTTCGTAATGGGGTAGCCTATCAGCTCAACCTTATCGATACACCAGGGCATATAGATTTTTCTTATGAAGTATCAAGAGCCCTAAAAGCAGTGGAGGGTGTTTTGCTTTTGATTGATAGTACTCAAGGTATACAAGCTCAGACTTTGACCACTCTCCAGATGGCTAAAGAGCAAGGACTCACTATAATTCCGGTGCTCACAAAAACTGACATGGGTCATTCGCGACCAGAAGAAGTTGGAGAATCGGTGATGAAATTACTAGATTGTAAGCGAGATGATATTTTACTCGTATCTGGCAAAACTGGAGCGGGAGTACCCAACTTGCTGGAGGCTATATGTGAACGTATACCGGCACCAAGGCCACCAGAATTGGACGCCTATCGAGGACTGGTTTTTGATTTTCAGTATTCTAATCACCGTGGGGTGATTGTCTTTATGCGTGTGTTTGATGGTGAAGTTAAAAAAGGTGATCAGTTACGGTTTGTTGTTAGTGGTAAAACTTTTACGGCTTTAGAAGTTGGTATGGTTACACCAGCAGAGGTGCCAGTTGAGGTTTTGCGAGCTGGTGAGATAGGGTACATTGTGACCGGTATTAAAGAGCCTGGAGTGGCTACAGTAGGTGATACGCTTATTCTTGATAAAAAGCCAGCTCCAGCGCTTCCTGGCTACAAAGAGGCCCGTCCAGTGGTCTGGGCATCAGTCTTCCCTGATAGTCAAGATGATTTTACCATTTTGCGCCAAGCGCTGGATCGGTTAAAGCTGTCTGATTCTTCTTTGTCCTACGAAGAGGAATCGTCTGGGGTATTAGGACGAGGCTTTCGTTGTGGGTTTTTGGGAATGCTTCACTTGGAAATAGTGACGGAGAGATTACGTCGGGAATTTAATATTGAAATCATCATCACCTCACCCTCGATTGCTTACGAAATAACTTACGCCGATGGTCAGGTAGAGTCTGTCTATGCAGCTTCACGCTTTCCAGAGTATGGTGAAAAAGTAACCGTCCGCGAACCGTGGCTTTTGGGACAAATAATTTCGCCTCCTGAGTATGTTGGCAATATCATGAACTTGTTATTTGATCATGAAGGTAGTGTTTTGGAAACAGAGGTGCTGAGTGATGGACGTAACTTAGTGACGGTAGAAATGCCTTTACGAGAACTAATGCGGAACTTTTTTGATAAGTTAAAAAACGCGACTAGTGGCTATGCTTCACTATCTTACGAAATAGCCGAGTTACGGCCGGCCCAAGTAGTCCGTCTGGACGTCTTGGTGGCGGAAGAGTTGATTACGGCTTTTTCACGGGTAGTAGGGGACCGGCGGGCGGAATTTGACGCTAGAGCAACCGTTGATAAGCTTTATGACAACTTACCCAGACAACAGTATGTGACAAAGATCCAAGCTAAGGTTAGAGGTAAAATTATTGCCTCAAGGTCCCTTTCTGCCCTTAAGAAGGATGTCACGGGGTACTTATATGGTGGTGATATTACTCGTAAGATGAAATTGCGCGATAAGCAAAAGAAGGGTAAAAAGAAAGCCCTAGAACTCGGTAAAGGCAGAGTGAATATTTCGCAGGAAGTCTTTATGAAAATGATAAAGTCGGACTAATAAGTCCGACTTTATCATTTCCTTTAGCTTGATGGCTGATTTAGCTAACGAAATTTGAAATAACCTCAACTCCACCGGAATAAGCAAAAATCATACTAAGAATAATAATAATGGCAATGACAGCCCAAATCCACTTAATAATCCCTCGGGCGCGTTTAGAAAATAGTATACTCATAATTAGGTGCTAGAATATTAACACATGTTTGATTTTCAGCAAAAGAGAGCCATTAAGAATGCTTTTGAATCAAGAATAACTTGGGTAGTTTTGCTAGTCTTGGTTGGGTTTATGATTGTCAGTACTTATGATCGCTATCTGATAGCGCGTGATATGGCTGAACGTCGGGCCGAGGTAGAGACTGAGATAAAGGAACTTGAAGTTAGGAAGACAGAGCTTGAATCAGAAGTTGAATATCTTTCACATGATCGGGGGATAGAAGCTGAGATGAGACGTCAGTTTGATATTGCCAAAGAAGGGGAGCAGGTCGTAATAATTGTCGAGGAGGAAACAAGTAAAATCGAGACAGTAGCTACCACCACAGAAGAGGTTCGTTCTTGGTATCGTTTTTGGTAAGTTGTGGTAAAATAGTTTGGTTACAAAATAAGTCATTATATGGACAAAAAAGTTACTATTTACAGCACACCAGTTTGTCATTTCTGTCACGCAGCAAAAGATTTCTTTGCTGAAAATAATATTACTTATACTGAGTATGATGTTGCTTCAGACGCCGAAAAACGTCAGGAAATGATTGAAGTGACTAACCAAATGGGTGTGCCGGTTATTCGGATTGATGATGATGTGGTGATTGGATTTGATGAGGGGAAGTTGAAGGAACTGTTGGGGCTGTAGAAATAAGTAAGGGTAGATAAAAAAGTCAAAATCACTCCCGATGTGAGTGGTTTTGATAGTACGTTTGTGCCCTAGTTAGGAATCGAACCTAAATCACCGCGTTAGGAGTGCGGAGTTCTATCCATTGAACTACAAGGGCAAATGAGGAAACAGAGTAAAAGCTGGATTTTACTCTAGCTCCGAATATAGCTCTTGCAAGATTTTCTTACAAGGGCAGTTTTAGTACTCTAACATAATCAGGCAATTTATCGCTAGGGTTTTGCTATAATGTACACGTATGCATCCAGATAACCAACAACATGACGACATTAAGCAATTACTGCAAGAGAATCAGCGGTTATTGATTGAAAATAACACTATTCTAAGGAAAATGAGACGGACGGCCATCTTATCTTCCATATTACGTTTTTTATGGTTCGTAATTATGCTGGGCTCACTTTTTTATGTTTATTACTATTATATTGAACCCAACTTAAATAGTATAAAAGAGCGGGTTAGTAGTATTGAAGCAGTACTGCCAGATGGAGCGACGATAAAAGGGTTTTATGATGAATTTAAAGCCAAGGGAACTACAAACTAGTGATGGTTGAAATAAGTCATTAAACAATATAGAATAATGCTCACTTGCTTGGGTAGCTCAGTTGGTAGAGCATTTCCCTGAAGAGGAAGGGGTCGGCGGTTCGAGCCCGCCCCCAAGCACAGAATACACAAAAAGCCCTTATGGGGCTTTTTGTGTATTCTGTGCTTGGGGAGCATCTGGCCTGCGCCAGATGCGGGCAGGCTCGAACCAGCGGAACGATGCCGTTAGGCGAGTGAGCTGTGTCCCGCGGCACCAGCTAGATTATGATCCGCCAGCTGGCGGAGAAATAAACTAGCTTGGTGACCGTCAGGATCAGCCCGCCCCCAAGCACAAATAGCCACCCGAAACACGTAAGTGTTTCGGGTGTTGCTATTTATAGCTTGGGGGCGGGCTCGAAGACCGGAGCCTCATGTGAATTTCGGAGCGAAGCGGAGAAAGAGAGAGGCGAGGTGTGGTCAAGAACACTTAGTAGATTTGGAGTCGAATCCGCCAGCTGGCGGAGAACAAATATACTTAGTGATTCGTGGTCGAGCCCGCCCCCAAGAATGTCTTTTCACCAAGTACGTTGGTGACCGTCAGGATCAGTCCGCCATCAGATACAAACTGCTAAAAATAAATGGACAAGATTGCTCCAGTAATTAGGAAAGTGATAATTATTGCTAGTGGGAGTATCAGTAAGACAATTACAATTTTTTTCTTTCGTGACAGGTTTGTATTGTTTCTAATTTTTGATATGGCAAAATAGCAAAATATTACTGACAAAACACCACCAACCACAATAACTAGTGTCAAGTATCTTTCTAAAGATGGCATATGATTAAATCCGTTTACTTCCCCTGCACCACATTAGTCTTCACTCGCAATTGAGTACTGCGGTGCTTATCTAGTTTTGGTAAACGAATCTCTAATAGCCCATGCTTCTCTTGGGCTTCAGCTTCATCGATCACTACTTCTTCGGGCAGTAGCAGGGTACGAGAGAAGCTTCCCCAGAATAGTTCGCGGTGATAGTAGTTATCATCATTAGTTTCTTGGTATTCTTCGCGCATACCACGAATCGTTACCATGTCTCTAGTGATAGATATATCAAGGTCAGCTGGACTGACACCAGCCACTAGTGCTTTTATGATAATGGCGTCGTTAGTCTGGTACATATCTACCGGTAGCTCACCTTCTTGGGGTGTAGCACTTGATTGTTCTGCTTCATCCCAACTTTCATCATCCTTATATTCGTCATTCTCCTCGCCTTCGGGATTTTCTTCATCACCAAAATGATGCTCATCATCAAGGATGCGATCGTAGTCGTTGGTTGGTACTGAACCGGTTAGTCTTTCTAAAAATGATGGTTTTTTCATGATGATGATTATTTACGAAACAAGGGACGTTGTGAAGATTCGAGTAATTTTATTTTTTCAAACAATAGGAACAGTAGGATAATTCCCATCCAGACAAACAGAAGTACGAGTAGGACGCCATTCTCCTTGCCTGGTTCCGATGCACTCATTATAAAAAAGTTAAAGAGAGCATGCAATAAAATAGCAATGAATAACCCAAAGGTACCAAAAGCCAATTTTACAGTTTTTGACTTATAAAACGCAAAAGCCAGGAAGACGCCGATGGTGGCGGATGCCAAAACATGAAGCAGGGAAGCGCCGATAATACGAAATGAGCCAGAAACGGTCATTTGGATGTAATCGTTATTGGCTAATGGTATATGAGCAAATAGAGTGTTTTCCAAGGCCGCAAAACCTAAAGCAATGGCAATTAGGTAGATAATAAAGTCGATTGGTTCGTCAACTGCTCGGTTCCAAAAAATAACCAAGATAGCGGCCGTGTATTTGAGCACTTCTTCAATAATTACCCAGACCAAAATGAGGTTTGCTCCAGTGTAGATATCTTGGGCCAACTGCTGTAGTGGTAGGGCTACTGGCACCACCGCCATACCAGCGATAAAGGTAATAATTATAAGTAGCAAAGGCTCAGGCTTATTTCTGTCTTCTCGAAGCCAAAACCAGAGCCAGAATATAGCAGGTGTTAAGCCAAAGAGAAAAGCGACGGCGAAGTCTTGTGAAGCTATCTGCAATTCCATTCCTTTATTGTAGCATTACAGTACCGCAAGAAACCCCCGTTACTTAGGTTGGCGGGGGTTTCTTGTAGTTGTTCTTTGTTTATTTAGGCCACTTGGCGACTATCAGTAGTTCTGAGTCTTTCATATATCCTGGTAATTCTTGCCAAATCACTTCGGTGACATAAGGCATGAAGGGATGAAGGAGTTTTAGGGAGGTAACTAAGTAGTGGCATAATAACCTCTGTCGGGAAGCTCGCACAGCTCCATTTTGGGCTAAGAGTGGTTTGGAGTCTTCAATCACTGTACTAGCAAAATGATCCCAGATGAAATGATAGATTTTTTCGGCGGCCAAGTCATAACGGTCATTATTCATGTCGGTCGTAATTTCTCGTAGAGCAGGTTCAAGGTTTACTTCTTCAAAATCACTGTCCTCTTTAGTGTGTGTAGTATCAGTTGTGTAATCTTGTGTATTATCAAGTACAAATCTGGTGATATTCCATAATTTATTAGCAAACTTCTTATAGGCGTTTACTTTGTCTGGATCTAAGTTCATGTCGGTACCGGGAGTGTTGTTAACTATGAGGCCCATACGAAGTGCGTCAGTACCGTATTTGTCTTGGATTTCTTTTGGGGAAATTACATTTCCTTTACTTTTGCTCATCTTTTTTCCGTGCTTATCACGCACCATGCCGTGGAGGTAGATTTTTTTGAATGGTACATCACCAGTGCGATACAGACCAAGCATGACCATACGAGCCACCCAGAAAAAGAGAATATCTTTTCCAGTTTCCATAACTGAGGTGGGGTAGAAACTTTCAAAATCGTTGCTTGTACCGCCAAAGTCGGTGGTGGCCAGTGGCCATTGGCCAGACGAAAACCAGGTATCAAAGGTGTCTAGTTCTTGGGTTACTGTGCCAGCACACTTAGTACAGGTAGTAATGGTATTGTCTAGATCAACTATGCCATGATGACATTCAGTACAAACTTTGGCAGGAATTGGTATACCCCAGGCAATTTGGCGCGCAATCGGCCAGTCTTCGATGTTGGATAACCAGTGTCGAAAAACACGCTCATCTCGCTCGGTGACAAATTCAAATTTTTTAGCATCAAGTGCCTCTAGAGCTTTTTTGGCGAGGGGCTTCATGTTGACAAACCACTGTTCTTTAATTTGTGGTTCGATTTCACGACCACATTTGTAGCAACAAGGTACTGAGTGTTCATATTTTTCGTCGATACGAACCAAAAGTCCTTTGGCATCAAGTTTTTCGACTATCATTTTACGGGCTTCGCGAATATCCATGCCAGCAAACTCATCGGCAATGGGAAGGAGTTTACCTCGCCAGTCAATAATTTGTTCATAGTCTAGGTTGTGGCGTTTGGCTATTTCAAAGTCAACTCCAGAATGCCAAGGAGTAATAGTCATGACACCGGTACCCATTTCTGGGTCACCCGCTTCATCTTTTATTACTGTGGCGGTAATGGGTCCGTTTATCCACTCTATTTCTATTTTTTGACCGTGGTTAAAGTCTTTATAACGCTCATCATTTGGGTGCATGACCACGTATTTGTCACCAAATTTTGTCTCTGGCCGAGCGGTACCTATCACAAAAGGTCCGTATTGGAAATAATAAAAAGGATCAACTCGTTCTTCATGTTCTACTTCTAGGTTTGAGAATGAAGTTTGATGTTTCGGACACCAATTACTTGAGCGAGCTCCACGGTAGAGTAGTCCATCATTTTCTAGTTGTTTGAAGGTGTCGTAAACTATTTTTTTAACTCGCTCGTCAAGGGTGAAGAGTGAACGTGACCAATCGCATGAAGCACCGAGTTGTCGCAATTGCCCCTCCATGTAAGATTTGTTGGAAAGGGTGAAATCGAGGATTTCTGCATAAAGTTGTTCACGTGTGAGATCGAAGCGAGAGCGACCCTCTTTTTCAAGTTTCTTTTCATATACTACCTGGGTCTCAAAACCCGCATGATCCGCACCTGGAATCCAGAGTGTTTTCTTGCCCTGCATGCGAGCATAACGGATCATAATGTCTTCAATCGTCACGAAAAGAGCGTGGCCAGCATGGAGGCTGCCATTGGCGTTTGGTGGGGGCATGACAATCGAAAAAGTCTCGGCGTCAGCCTGGGTGATACCTTTTTCAATACAGACATCAGGGTTGAAATATCCACTTTTCTCCCAAGTCGCATAGATAGCGTTTTCGTGTTCAGTTGGATTGTAGGGTTTAAGAAAAATTTCCGGTAGATGGCTGTTTTGGTTGGTATTTTCATTCATAGTAATACAATAGTTAGATTCGCATCGTACCATGAAAAATAAGGAGTTTGAAGGCTTGTTCTAGAGGGAACGGTTGCCATCGGCTTTGATTGTCTTAGCGAACTCTTCGGGAGTGAGGGCGCTTTGTAAATGGGCATGTCCAGCTAGTGCTATCATGACACTATTATCAGTTGAGAGGCTAAGGTTTGGTAAATAGACTTGTAAGCCGGGATATAAAGTTAAAGTAGCTAAGGCACTGACCGCTTCGCGTAAACGGGTGTTGGCTGCCACTCCACCACCCAAAATTACTGAGCCGGCACCATATTCATCGATGGCTTTTTTTAGCTTATGAATTAGTACCGTTACCACTGCGTCTTCAAAATCACGAGCCAAGGCTTGCTTATCTAGCTCGCTCAAAGTTTTGTCAGCGATAGCGTAGCGCACCGCTGTCTTTAAGCCAGAAAATGAAAAATCTAGATTATCTGAATTTAGCATTGGTGAGGGAAGATCGGCGTAGGGAGGGAGGTGGGCTTCGCGAGCAATTTTAGCCAAGCGACTGATTTCTGGACCGCCTGGGTAGGGTAGACCAAGCAATCGGGCAACTTTGTCAAAAGCTTCGCCGACTGCATCATCTCTGGTTTGGCCGATTTTTCCGTATTGTAGCCAATCTTTCATGATGATGAGTTCGGTATGACCGCCCGAAACTAATAGAGCCAAAGCAGGGAAAGTGAGTGGTGCTAGATGGTGTCCATCAAAAACTGAAACCAGGATATGTCCTTCCATATGATCAACTGGTACCACTGGTACTTGCCATAGGCTACTTAGAGCTTTAGCAAAATTTACCCCGACCCATAGGGCTGGTTCAAGGCCTGGCCCGCTGGTGACAGCAATCGCGTCTACGGGCGGACGACCAGCTCTTTCATAGTATTCAAGAATTTGTTCGGCTAGGCCGTTTTCTCTTTTTAATATTTCATAAATAGAGGCTTTTTGTTCTGGAGTGGGGGCGGGAGTATAGTCATGTAGTAATTTACTTTCAGCAAGAGCGCGTTCCAGCATCGGTAAAATGGTAGCGATATGTTCGCGTTTGGCTAGGGTAGGAAAGACTCCACCGTATTCACGATGGATATCAATCTGGGAAAAGAGAGAATTACCGAGTATCTCGTACTTAGTCTCGGGAAAATCACCAATAGCTTCTACCACGCTGATGGCGGTTTCATCGCAGCTAGTTTCAATCGATAAGATAATCATAAGTCATGCGCACTATACAAGAGAAAAGGGAGGGTGTCGACATGTGGTTTAGATAATTAGTAAGTGTTTGATTAGAGATTGGTAAATGTACATTATGGTGGTCCAAGTTACTAACTATAATTAGTCGCTTCGCTCTAATTCTAGTAAGTACTTGTGACCTCGCCTCGGCTGTTGTTGGCTCTAGGAATGAGCCAACAACATGCCTGCGGCCGTCACACGAGTACGGAAGCAAAACCTTTTGCTTCCTACAAAAAATCACCCCTTCTAAAGAGAAGGGGTGATTTTTTGTACTCGTGTGACCGATACAAGACTTGAACTTGTGGCCTCTTCGATGTCGACGAAGCGCTCTACCAGCTGAGCTAATCGGTCTAAATACAGCTTAAGACTGTACCGCACAGTATACCTAAAGAAATTTTGCGCGCAATAAACAGTAATTAGATAAAGTGGTAACTAATTTAACCCATGTTTGGTATTATATAGCATATACGCTATAACTTTATTAAATATGTGTGGTATTTT
>CAYRMI010000009.1:0-25487 GCA_964425625.1 uncultured Candidatus Saccharibacteria bacterium
CAATTGATGTTATTGTATAATACAATATTTAATTATAAAAGTCAATACTTAGCTCCGCGGGTAGGATTCGAACCTACGACCAAGTCGTTAACAGCGACCTGCTCTACCACTGAGCTACCGCGGAATATGTTTTTTTACAAACTCTCTACCCTGATAACTCTTAAGCTGTTTCTCTCTTAAGAGAGCTTCGCTTCGAGTTTTTACTTCTTCAGAGTAGATTACAAACCACTTTCCAACAAAACGTGAGGTATATCCCGGATACATTTTTTGGTTGTGCTGCTGTAATCTACTCTCAATATTTATTGTCTGTCCAACATAATACTTTTTGCAATCTGGATTGTATATTGCGTATACCGTGTACATGCTGATTGTTATGCTGTACCACTGATCCGCCAGCTGGCGGAACCGCTGAAGATAGCTACTTCTACATCTTATTTACTTACTTAAACTGTGACATTTGGGTAAGTGGTTTGTATTGTACAGAAAAATACTGAATATTCAAGAAAACTCCTGGGGGAGGAGGGGTGTGGATGGAGGAGTACGAAAAAAGTAGTATAATGGAGAAGTTAATCAGATAAATGTTTTCTATGCTTACATTGTACTATCGACCCACGTGTCCATTTTGCCGGCGGGTTATGGCCGTGCTTGATCGTCTCAATTTAGAAGTTGAATTAAAGGATATTTCTGATACCGCGCTACAGGCGGAGTTAGTTGAGAGGGGAGGTAAATCAATGGTGCCATATTTGGTAGATGAGGCAAAGGCGGTAGAAATGTATGAATCCGATGACATTGTGGCGCATTTGCAGACAAACTATGGAGTAAAGACTCCAACTAAGGTCAGGATGCACATCAGCGACAATGCCTGCGTGTCGTGTGAGGGATAGTTTCTGATATGTACGTCAGGATAGAGGTATATCCTGGGGCAAAACGGGAGTTAGTAAAGCAGATTGGTGAGGATCGGTTCGAGATCTTGCTTAAGGAGCCGGCAGAGCGTAATCTCGCCAATCAAAGAGCTCGAGCGTTGATTGCAGAAATATATAAAGTGAACCTCAAGCAAGTTCGAATTATTTCTGGGCATCACAGTAGTCGGAAGATATTCTCGGTTGCGGATAGTCTATCAGGTTAAGTAAAATAAAAGTTATGTCACTAAAAAATATTACATTCAAGCACAATAACAGTGGTACTAGTAATTCAATTCATAGCTTTGTTAGTCAAAAATTAGCTTCACTGGAAAAATATATTGGTGATGAAACAGACGTAAAAGTGGAAGTGGAGTTTGAGAAAGTCGTGTCTCATAAATCGGGTCCGATTTGTCGAGTCGAGGTTAACATTTGGGTGGCTGGTACTCTCTATCGCGCTCAAAATACCCAAGAGACCTTTGAAGCAGCGGTAGACGTGGTGAAGGATGAGTTAGATCAGGCCATGCGTAAGAAGAGCGAAAAGAAAGGCAGTCTAATTCGTCAGGGTGGCAGAAAGCTGAAGGAGATGATGCGGTTTGGTCGGAAATAAGTATTAAGATAAAAGCTGGGGTGGCCAAAGGCCACCCCAGCTTTTATCTACCCAAAGTATCTTGTAAAGTCCATTTCATTTTTCCCTTCCGGGACGATACGGTCAATAGAGAGATGGACTATGTCTGGGGTTTTATCTAAATGGGCAGATTTGATTTTGATGCGTTTACCCTCGTGCATAAAGAAAGTTTCTGGCCAGCCAGCAAACGCGCAAATTTTGCGGTATGTTGCTATGGCTTCGTCACCGCTTGGCAAATTATGTGGGTCAATTTTTAGTTCACCCATCTCCTTAGTTATCTTTGTACAAAAAGTGGCTTGGCTGTGATCTTGAGGGGTGGGAGTGATATTTCCTTTGGGTAATTCCTGCATAACATGGGCGAGTAAGTCGCCACACATGAGACTGAGAGTTTTATCTAGCTCTTCGCCCGAGATCGGTTCCGCTAAGGTGACTGGTTGTTGGAATAAGATTGGCCCGTGGTCCATCTTTGCATCCATTTGAATAATCGTAACACCACAGGCGGATAGGTCGTGTAGCAAGGTGCTACGAATCGGGCTGGCACCACGAAGTTTGGGTAAGAGGGAAGGGTGAGCGTTGATAGTGCTGTATTTGGGGAGATTAAGAAGCCACTCGGGCATTATTTTTCCGTAGGCAAATACCACAAAGATATCCCACGCTTCATTTGTCAGTGGAGTCAGGTCGTCAGGATTTTTAAGGCTAGTGGGTTGAAAAACAGGAATGTCTCGCTCTTTCGCCCAGACCTTGGTCGGAGGTGGAGTAATAATCTGTTTGCGACCAACCGGTGCATCAGGGGTAGTAACAATTAGACTTGGCACCAGATCAAAACTGAGCAACTCGAAAAGCGCGTTAACGGCTAAATCTGGTGTGCCAAAAAAAGCAAACTTCATAAATTAGGCAAGGGGGGCTTCAGTAGCGGTTCGTTTATCCATTTCCTCTTTGGTCCAGACTTTTTCGGCGCGGTCAGTAAAGAGAATGCCATCGAGGTGATCATACTCATGTTGCATAATCTGAGCGAGTAAACCACCAGCACCACGGGTGTACTTGGTACCAGTCTCGTCATAGGCCTCAATTGTTACATTAGTCGATCGCCGTACTAGTCCGTAGCGGTCGGGGATAGAAAGACAACCTTCCCCGACGACATGAGATTTTTTTGATAGTTTAGTAAACTTTGGATTGACCGCAATCACAGTCGGGAGACGATCGGCTTCTGTACTTTGGTCTTCGATAATAAAAATACGCTTACCTACACCAATCTGCGGAGCCGCAATCGCGACCGCAGTAAAACCATCGACCTTGTAGGTTTTGATAGCTTCGCGTAAGTTTTTCACGATTTTGGTTACGGTACCATCAGTAAATTCCTCAGCGGTAATTTCTTCCGCAATAGCATGGAGGACAGGGTGATTTTCGGGGACTAACTTGGCCATAGATACAGGAAAAATAACATAACGCCATAAATTATACAATTCGGCTAGGGTCAATTTCCACTTTTATGTAGGGCGGAAACTTACTGATGGTCTCGATAAGAGTTGGTAAGTCTTTGTCTTGCGGTGAAATTCTGAAAAGAGCGTGACGGAGGGTTTTTTGTTCGGTTGAAAGAGGACTGCTGTAGCAATTACCGACAAATGGAGTAGTCCGGTTCAGCACCTCTTCCTCTACTACTTTTACTGACTCACTAGTACCTTGCCAGCTGAGGAGGATAAAAACGGCAAAAGGGGGATACTGGAGGCTGGAGCGAAGCTCAAGTTCATCATTATAAAAACTATCAATCAAGCCAGTACTAGCGTTTTTTAGTAGGTCATCAGCCGGTGTCCTGGTTTGCACCAAGACTTCCTTGTGTGAAAAATCACGAAGCAGGAGCAAAAGTCTTAGGGTCTGCTCATCAGCCCGCCAGGTGGGATTTGACCTGGTGGCATCAAGCGAGACCACAGCCGACAGGTCTACTCCTTTGGGGATGAGGTAAGGAAGAGTCATTTGGGTGCCTACCAGGATGGCGCTACGTGCGCTATAAAATTCACTCAAGATAGCTTCGGCGCGTTTTTTGGTAGTAACTGTCTCTCGATCAAAGAGGAAAATTTTTTTGCCAGGGAAACGTTCAGTACATTCATTGTAGACAGTTTGGATGCCAATACCGCGTTCGCGTAGTCGCCACGAACCACATTTACTACAGGTATCAGCGGCGCGTACTCGCTTACCAGAAGTGCTACAGACAAACCAGCGTTCCTCGTTACCAGTCTTGGAATGAGTTTTAATCAAAGAATAAGGTGTGCCAGAATCGGGACAACGAAAAATATGACCACAGTCGATACAAGTAACGACTGGTGAAATACCCCGTCTGGCCCCGTAGAGGAAGATATGGCCACGACTGCTCAGAATATTGTTTAGACGCGTGGTCAAGTCTGGTGAAAACAACGAGAATGGTCGCTCGGGCGTGGGTTTGTCGGTCTGTTCGATGATAGTGAAAGGGACAGTATAATTGATGCGTTTAGTTTCTTCGCCCTCAGTGGTGTATATATCCGATCGTCTACGGTGCTCAGTTTCTGGTTGGGGGAGAATGTCTCCCAACAGGAGGCTCCGGCCGGTTTGCTTGGCGTGTGTGATAAGAGCTGTACGGTGATCAAGGTAGGGTCTGGTGCGACTACGGTAATACTCACTAGCTTCGTCTTCAATAATAATTGAAAGCAAGTCCACTCGATCAAGATAGGCATGACTTGGGGTGGTGATAATTAGCTTAGCGAGAGAGGTGTCGTCAAAAGCCAAATAGGCTTCTTGGCGTTTCTTTTCCGAATGTGCTGGTGAAAATACCACTACTCTATCCTCAATCCCAGAGGCGAGTTCTAGATGGGCTAGTTCGGTTTCGGTACTAGTCGGGACTATGAGTAAGACCGAGCCACGCTTGGCCAGTACACTGCGGATGTGACTACGATAAGCAATAAAACGATCACTCCGCCGGGCGGTAATAATACGCGGAGTAGTTTCTTCATTATGCTTTAGAGTGGAGATGCTCGGGTATTGGTATTTGCCTTCACGAACTTCCGGCGGGAGTAATTGGTAGAGGATAGCGCCGACAGTGCTCGGGTAGAGGCTAGTCAGCGCCTTGGCGGTACCTAGGAGATTATCGGGGACAGTGTGTAGAGTAGCCTGGGAAGGGAGTTTTTTGAGGGAAAATGTGGCGTTGCGGAGAGCGGACTTATTGTCGGCGACGGCCGTCACTTTGGTGACGATGGCCTTGGTCTCTTTATTACGGATTGGTACAGATAGAAAAGTACCAATCGGATAATTGGTACTACTGTAGTAGGAAAGCGTATCGATTTTGGTCCCGCGGATAAGGGGAATAACTTCAATCACAAACATGTGGCGGTATTGTAACAGAACCACCGCGTTTGGTCAGATTATTAATGTTGGTGACAAGAAAGGGTAAACAAAGGTCCGACCTAGGCAAGTTGCCTAGGTCGGACCTTTGTTTTTCATTCTTTGCTTGTGTTCTTGGGTTTTTGCTAAAACTCGTCTAGGTAAGACACCTTGGCGCCGATAGAGGCGAGACGTTCGATGAGTTTTTCGTAGCCACGGTTGATACTGTAGATATTGCGGAGGATAGAGTGGCCTTTGGCGCCGAGCATAGCGATAAGGAGGATAGTGGCGGGGCGCAGAGCTGGTGGACAGATGAGTTCAGTGGCCTTGAGTGGGGTCGGACCGGTAATGTAAATACGATGAGGGTCAGCCAAAACGGTTTCAGCACCTAGTTTATCGAGTTCAGTAAAGTAGATAGCGCGCTTTTCGTAAACCCAATCATGGATGAGGGTTTGGCCTTCAGCTTGGGTGGCAATGACGGCAAAGAAGGGAAGGTTGTCGATATTTAATCCCGGATAGACAGCGGGGTGAATTTTTTCATGAAGGGCTTTTAGTTTGGATGGCTTAGTAGTCAGGTCTACCAACTTGGTGACACCATTATGACTGAGATAGGGTTTGGATTTTTTGTACTCAAAACCCATCTTCTCGAGCTTTAGCAGTTCTAGTTCGAGAAATTCTATCGGGCAACGAGTAATCGTGATGCTGGAATTTGTCACAATCGCTGTTGCGATAAAAAACATGGAATCAGTTGGATCTTCCGAGAGGGTATACTCAATGTCTTGTTTGATATTGGCTACGCCCGTGACTTTTAGGGTAGTGGTGCCAAAGCCTTCAATCTTTACTCCTAAGACAGAGAGAAAGTTACAAACCTCCTGGACCATGTAGTTGGCGGTAGCGTACTTGATAGTGGTGGTACTGGGTGTCTTGGCAGCAGCAAACAGGGTGTTTTCAGTCACGGTGTCCCCGGATTCATAAAGAATGATTTCCTCTGGAGTCGCTGGCTTTTTGGTTATTTCGTATGTGTCAGAAGTGGTTTCGATATTGACGCCAAAATTTTCCAGGGCATAAAAGTGCGGCCGTACGGTTCGACTACCAAGTTTGCAACCACCCGATTGTGGGAGACTAAATTTTTCTAGCTCATGAATCAAAGGACCAATAAACATGACGATACTACGGGTACGGGTAGCAGCTTGCTGGTCGATTTTTTTGAGGTTAAATTTCTTGGGCGGGGTAATTTTGATCGTACTATCTTGCCACTCGACCCGCACACCGATACTTTCTAGTACTTCAATAATCCGGTGTACTTCTTCAATTCGAGGCATCTTGTGTAGGGTAGTAGTGCCACGGTTGAGCAAACTGGCGCAGAGTAGCCCGACCGCACCGTTTTTGGATGTGCTAGTAGTGATAGTACCGGATAATTTCTTGCCACCCTCAATTTCAATATTAACAGTCCCGGGAGAAAGGGTAATTAGGTTCTTGCCAAGCGCTTTGCTGATACGCTTAAGCATATCGGCACTAACGTTTTGCTTACCACTCTCAATGCGGGCGATGGCGCTCTGCGTGGTTTTTAGTGCTTTAGCCAAAGCTTCCTGAGTCATCCCCTTGGTCTCGCGCAAATCCGCGATAGATTGTCCAATATTTTTCATACAAAGAGCATTATAGCATATATGCTATTTTTTTTCATTTGGTAGATTGGGGGAAAAGCGTTACTATGTACATTCATGTTTAATAAGTTTACTCCTAAGATCGGTATCGACCTGGGGACGACAAGTATTTTGGTATTTGTTCCTGGACAGGGCATTATTCTCAATGAGCCGTCGGTGGTCGCGGTGGGGGAAGATAATCAGGTTTTGGCGGTCGGGGCTGAGGCCAAACGAATGATTGGTCGTACGCCCGATAGTATAAGAGCTTATCGTCCGATGAAGGACGGAGTAATCGCTGACTATCGCGTAACCGAGACAATGTTGCGCTACTTCCTCCGCAAAGCGCTACCGCGGTTTAATATTTTTAAGCCGGACGTGATGGTCTCGGTACCAGCGGGCGTGACTTCAACGGAGCGACGGGCGGTAGTGGAAGCGACTATTAAAGCTGGCGCGCGCAATGCTTATGTAGTCAAAGAGCCGATTTTGGCGGCGATTGGCGCCGGTATTCCTATTTATGAACCGCAAGGGCATATGATTGTCGATATTGGTGGGGGTACCATCGACGTGGCGGTTATTTCGCTGGGTGGAATAGTGGCGGCCAACTCCGTGAAGTGTGCCGGTAATCGCATCGACGCTTCAATCATTGATTATGTAAAAAAAACCAGAAACCTATCCATCGGTGAAAAGACGGCTGAGGAGATAAAGATTACGGTTGGTTCAGCTTTGCCATTGGAGGAAGAATTAGTGATGGAAATAAAAGGCCGGGATGTACTCTCGGGTCTACCGCGGACCACGGAGATCCGTACCAATGAAGTGGTACGAGCAATTGGCAAAGAACTACGTGAGATGATAAAGGCAATTAAGGACGTTTTTCAAGATACACCACCGGAGTTGGCAGCCGATATTATTGATGGAGGAATTATCATGACTGGTGGCACTTCACAATTACGAAATTTTCCGGAATTGGTACGACGTCGTACAGGTGTAAAAGCGCAATTGGCCAATGATGCGCTATTTTGTGTTGCTACCGGTACTGGTATTGCTCTAGAGCACTTGGATGCTTATAAGCAGGCTGTTTTGGCTAAACGATAAGGAGCTGAGAAAATGGCACACATCTCCCGTTGCTCCGGCGCAAAGTAATTCTCGCCGTACAAAAAGTACGCCCTGTCATATTTTGCTTGGTCGCCTTGAATTGTACTCAATTTCGCAGCTCCTTTCATATAGTAAGTGGATAGAGAGATTTATGTATTTGTGTCTAAGGTACAATACATATTATGTCCGAACGCGTACCCAATCAGTTTTCCTCACCCGAGGAGGAGTTGCGCTTTTTGCGAGAACAATTAGCCGAGCGTGAACGAGAGCTTCTTTCCCGTACAGCTGAAGTAGATAGGGCTGATATCGAGACCCTAGGGCGCCAGGAATTAGCCGAATATGCTCAGTTTACGCCCAAGATGATTTTGGCCAAAGAACATATTATTGACGAGCCGACCTTGGTAGCTTCAGCCGAACTGGCCGGTCGCTCGAGTGATCCGGTTTCAGAAATTATGACGGTAGCGATGGAGAAAGGAGTACGTAACGCATTATCGGTCTTGGAGAAATTAGAAAACGCCTATGTGGTCGATGAGGCACATCGTCAACTTATCGAATATATTCGTAGTGGCGCAAAAATCCAAGACCTCAAAGAAGATGTGGCGCCGTGGCATATGCTCAATATGACGCTCTATGAAGTAATGCTACCTGAGGTCAAGGGTAAAGACGGTCATGAATATCAGCTTTCTGAATTGGTCGGTATGATGGAGCAGTTGTTTGCTGGACTTAGAACTATTGGGTCTAAACAGGATGAGAATCACTTTGTGATTGAGATTGCCGTGGCAGACAATAGTGATGATATTGTTTTTTATGTGGCAGTACCAAATCAGTTTGTGACGCTGTTTGAGAAGCAAACCCTGTCACTCTTTCCGCATGCCGAACTAACCCTACAGGCTCACGACTACAATATTTTTGTTAATGGCGGGACCAATCTCATTGCCGAAGCTGAATTAAAAAAGCACCCAATTTATCCATTGCGCGTAGCTGACGGCTTTACTTCCGATCCCTTGGCCGTTATTTTGAATGCCTTTTCCAAAATCGAACGTGAAGGTGGTGGGGCAGCGGTGCAGTTTGTGATGCGTCATCCGCAAAAAAAGTATCGCAAAACTTATGAAGATATTATTAAGGATATCGAGAAGAATGGTCTAAAAGCCAGTGATGCTATTTCGCGCAGTACGATTGGCGGTCAACTCATGGGTGGAATCTCCGATTTGTTTTTGAATAGTCAAAAGAAGAAGGATGAGCCAGAAGTAAAAACCTCTCCTGATGCTGATAAAGTGGAAATATTCCGCAGGAAAATCACCGCTGATATTATCGAGGTGAATATTCGTATCGCTGTCTCGGCTAAGGAAGATCACCGGGCTGATCAGATCATGACTGAGATTGAGTCGACTTTTAATCAGTTTGATATTGTCGAAGGTAATGCCCTAAGGTTTAAGAGAACTAAAGGAAGCTCACTTTTACGTGCTCAAAAAGCTTTTTCTTTTCGTGAGTTTCTTAGTCCGGCTACGCTACCGCTGTCACTCACTGAGCTGTCGACGCTGGTTCACTTTCCAAGTAACGGTATCTTAAGCTCACCGCAGTTTAAGCAATCACAATCCGTCACTGCTCCGGCTCCACTTGATATGCCGACTACTGGTACCTTGCTTGGAGTAAACAGACACCGCAACGTGGAGACACCGATCTATATGACCGAAGTAGACCGCATGCGCCACTTATATATTATTGGTCAGACTGGTACTGGTAAGTCCAAGTTTATGACCAATACCATCATCCAGGATATTCAGCAGGGTAATGGTGTTTGTATGATCGACCCACATGGTACTGATATTGAAGAGGTGCTCGGTGCCATGCCACCGGAGCGGGCCAAAGACGTTATTTACTTTGACCCATCGCGGATGGATATGGTCGTAGCGCTTAATATGCTTGAGTACGATATCAATAAACCAGAGCAAAAAACTTTCGTCGTTAATGAGCTCTTCTCAATTTTCCAAAAACTTTACGGCGCCAATCCCGAGAGTATGGGGCCGATGTTTGAGCAGTATTTCCGTAACGCTACCATGCTGGTGATGGAGGATCCGGAAAGTGGTAACACACTGATGGATATTTCGCGGGTGATGGTCGATGCCCAGTATCGACGCTATAAACTCTCCAAGGCCAAGAACCCGGTGGTGGTGCAGTTTTGGACTGAGATAGCTACCAAAGCTGGTGGTGAGGCTTCGCTCGAGAATATCGTGCCGTACATCGTCTCTAAGTTTGATGTCTTTACCGCCAACGACTATATGCGACCAATTATTGGTCAACAACACTCCTCCTTCAATTTCCGTAAGGTGATGGATGAAAGAAAAATTCTCTTGGTTAATCTCTCCAAGGGTCGTCTCGGGGAGATCAACGCCAACCTGATTGGTATGATTATTGTCGGTAAGATACTCATGGCTGCGCTATCGCGCGTCGATGATCCAACCCGCAGTTTTCCACCTTTCTATTTACACATCGATGAGTTCCAAAACGTCTCGACACCGGCGATCGCTTCCATACTGT
The DNA here is from genome assembly GCA_964425625.1 of uncultured Candidatus Saccharibacteria bacterium. Classification (GTDB taxonomy): domain Bacteria; phylum Patescibacteriota; class Minisyncoccia; order Phycocordibacterales; family UBA918; genus OLB19. The sequence continues at coordinate 10,149 of CAYRMI010000009.1, forward strand.
CTGAAGCGCGTAAGTACAAACTTAGTCTGACAGTAGTACATCAGTTCATCGCTCAGTTAGATCAAGATATTAAGGATGCGGTGTTTGGTAACGTTGGTTCAATCGTCTCTTTCCGAGTTGGTACCGAAGATGCTCAATTTTTGGAGCAACAATTTGCTCCTGTCTTTAGTGCTAAAGATATTATGAATGTACCAAACTATAATGCCATTTTACGTATTTTGGCCAATGGTGTCCCGACCAAACCCTTTAGTATGGCGACTATGCCACCAATCACTTCAGATCCAGCGCGTGTCCAGGCGATGATTGAAGAAAGCTCTCGCAGAAACGGTCGTCCGCGCGCTGAAGTGGAAGCCGAGATCTCGGCTCGCTACCAAAAAAAACCGGCGCCAGTCCCTAATGCTGGTGGTATGCTGTAGTAGCGATGCTTTTTTCTATGGTAGCAAATTACAAAGCAGAACTTGAAGCTATCCAAAGTGCCGGAACCAATCCGGAAGATTTGGTGTTGGTACCAGAGAGTATAGAAAACGAAGCTCGTTTAATCAGGTCTCTGTGTGATCATTACCGTGCTTCCTTAAACGAGACATTGAACGCTACACCAGAAGTAGATGTTCAGTCAGTCCAAGATGCTATCAATCTTTTCAAACTCAATTACGAAGAACTGACTGTTGTATTGGATAGGTTGCTCGATACCCAAACAAAATTACCTCCGTCTAAATACAGTGACAATATTAAAAAAGCTAATGAATTATTTGAAGCGATAAAAGAAGCCAAGAGTAAAATTGTTACCGGTTTGATAATGGAAGCTGAGTTAAAGTATGATGCCCGTATTAGAGAGGAATCAGTAACTGTACCGACCGGTGAGTCTGTAAATGACGAACCAAATATTATAAATTTTGTTAAGCCAAATAATGGAAACGAAAAAGGACTGACGGTTGAGGAGATAAATAGTAAAGTAGCTGATGATTTCAATACGATAGAGCACCAGATGGCAAATTTAGAATATTCTGAGGATTTTCTCAAAGTCAGTGTACCGGCAAGAGTAAAGTTTGAAAAAATTAAAGGTCTTTTAGAGGAAGGTAATAAATTGAAAAATTCTACAGCCAAAGCTAGTAGCTTAACTGGGCCAGCTATGCTCTCCGAGCTTAAACGGAGGGTGGATTATTTTGCAGATTTTGTGGATAAGCTAATGCTAGAATTTAATGAATTAAATAAACTTATGAAATCAACAGAAAATTCATCCTCTATCCCGTTTAAAAAGTCTCCCTTGACGGAAGCAATTGAACAAATATATGTTCCAACTGAGACAAATGAAAATGATACTGACAAATTGAGAAATCAAATTGAAGAGTACGCCAATCCTCCAATGGCCACAGAACCTATTGCCACTCCAGAAACTTTGGATAATGAGGACGTAGCTTTAGATCAAGAAACGCCCAAAAGTGAAGAAAAAAGTATAGAAAAGGACATAAAATGGGGTTTAAGATTCTATGGTCACTGGCAAAATGGAAACCTTGATGGTGTTTTCAGACATAAGAATCAAAAATGGGTAGAGAAAGAAACTATAGTAAAAATTAGGCAGGATATAAAAATTACCTTAGAAGCAGCTGGTTATAGCGAACCAGAGATTAACAACTTTTTTGAAACAAAAGTTAATCCCTGGGCAGAAGAAGTGGTTGACCAAAGAAGGACACGGAAATATCAAGATATTGATCATGGTGCCCTGAAAGGACAAATCATAAACGCGGTTAGAGAAATGATAAAGGATAGAGAGCCAAACCCCGATGTTTTCCGAGCTCACTATGAGTCCCAAGGGGTAGGAAATACTAACCAACCAGCGGAAGTGGTGGGTGATTTAGCAGATTCAGTCGTAGTAGATAGCCTTGCTGAAAACGCTGAATATACACCAATATCAGATGGTTTTGCTGAGGACGAATTAGTCTCTCCGATTGGCTCAGAAATTACCGATTCAGAAGTATTGAGTGGAGCGACCGTTAATTTTGAGAACCTAATTAAGGCTGATGAACTACCAGTTGCTGACAGCGCTGCTGTCGCAGGCGCTGAAGCCCCTCAAGCAGGGTCTACTTCCGAGCAACCTACACCTGAAGCGCCTAGTGCAGTAGAAGCAGAAATTACTCCTGAATTGGCGGAAGCTAAAGAGGCTTTTATGGCGGAAAAGTCACGACATGAGGAACTGCTAGAGATCGTGGATATAAATAGTGGCGAACAAAAAGATTTGCCGTACTTAATCGATGCTGACCTGTGGCGAGCGGGAATGGTGTTCAAGTCAGTTGATTCAATCCTCACTAATCCCAGATACAATGATGAAGAACGCGCCGATAAATTGCGTGGCCCAGTTACTGTGTTGAAAGAAATAAACAAAAAGATTGCCGATATTCTGCAGCAAAAATCACTTTTGGCTTCACCAGAAGCTGTTGCTACGCCTGAGCCAGTCGAGGAAACTGGATCCAAAGATATGCCGGCGCTGGAGTGGTCACCGACCACACCAGCGGTTCAGGCCCCAGAAGCCCCTGTTCCAGCGATGAGTCCAGAAGCGCAAGCTAGCCGTGAACGTTTGATCGCTGCCGGGATAAACCCTGATGCTCAAGTTCGAGCTGAATCAGTGAAAGAGAGACATCTAGAACATCGGGAAAAAATTAAAGAAGCAAAAGCACGAATGAGTGAATTAAAAGCAAAACACACCAACGGACTTAAAGATTATTATCGAAATCGTGGTTTCCTGAGAAAAATTGGGGATGGTTCGCGAAAACTTGTAGGTAAGGGAGATTTTTTGCCAAAGGAGTTGCAAGAGCTACAGTCTAAGTCAGACCAAGCTGCTGATGAGTACAAAACTCTGATCTCAGCAAAGCTAGAAATGCGCTCTGGAAGGGCTACTGGCAGTAAATATACGCCAGACAATAGTAGTATAATTAGTGGTTTAGATGAAAGGCTGGTTCTAGATCCTTACGCAGAACAGACAAAGGTTGTTCAAGAAGCTAAAGCTGAACAAGCGGCGGATTGGCCACGAATTAACCGAATCATGACCAAGATGCGTGATAATCCTAGAGCAACCAGGGCTGTTAGTTTGGCCTTTGCTTCAACTATGGGTTGGGCGCTTACTGGTGGGGCAGGGGGAGCATTGTGGGCGGGTACGCGCTGGGCGATGTCTGTGACTGGAGGTACGTTGGCAGCTATGCAAATGTATAAGCTGAGACAAGGTAAGGTTTCTGCTGCAGAATCTTACTTGTCTGATACTCTCGGCACCACTCCGCTCGCTGGTTATGAAAATAATAGTGTAGCAAAAAGGCGACAAGCTTTGAGAATCGCGACTACTCAAGTAGAAGTTCAAAAGTTAAGACAAAAAGCAACTGCCTTAGGGACGGCTGTATTAGTCGGTGGGGCTATTAATGCTACAGCTAACATCGCAGACGCTCACTTTAATATAAGCAATCAACTCAATGGGTTATCTGGAGGAAGTGAGACGACCATCCCCCAGAGAACTGGAGACGGATCAATTAGGCCAAATTCGACTTTTGCTGAAGGAAGTGGTGTGGATAGTCTTAATCCTGACGGTCTGATTTATAACCCGACTGAACAGACAGCTGAAACCTCGACTGTAGCCAACGGACCAGAAACTTTGTCGACGTTAGTTCAGGTCGGAAAAGTCGAGATGCCAGATACTACTTTGGGGGCTATGACGGTGACAAATATCGAGTTACAAGGTAGTGGTTTTGTGGGCACTCTAGAAGTGGGAGCTATTCCTGAAAGTGAAGTAAAAGGATTATACAAAGCGATTGATTTGGCCACTAAAGACATACTCGAAGCTAACCCTCATACTCCTAAAGCAGAAGTAGAAAGACTACTTTTTGAAAAAGTACAAAAGCAATATGGTGATACTACATGGTGGAAACAGGCGAATATTTCACAAATAAAAATTGAGGATATTTCGCTAGAATATACGGTTAAATCCGGTGATACGATTTGGGAAATTGCACAAAAAAATAGTGAGGCCTTGAAGGATGTTTCGGCCGAGGACCGGTCTAGAGTATTAATGGAACTTCGTGCTCGGATTGATGCAAGTGCAGAATTGCGAGATGAAATTGGTGTATCAAGTGATAAGGCCGATTTGATAAGGACGGGGGAGAAGCTTGATCTGGTCGAAATGGAAGAAGAGATTAGAGATATTATCGCTGATAAAGAAGTACTGGCAACTCGTCCTGGTACTGGAACTCTACCGATAAATACTAATGGGGTAGAAATGGGTGTGCAAGATATTAAAATCAAAGTTGAGCCGGTTCCATTTAAGCCAGAAGAGTTTGGCGTAGTAAATGTAGAAGCGGCGACTGCCATGGCGTCTGTACCAGAGTTTGATGCTTCCGTGGCGGGACCCCGACCGTTTTCACTAGATGGAAACTACTTTAATACCGAGGTATACAAAGACTATGTACTCGGACATTTTGGCGGAGAGGAACAACTCGCTAAGTTCTTAGACAGGGCGATTACCAAAGTCGAAGGTCAACAGACTGCCTGGGATGAGATAGTTGGTAAGCCTCGAGTCTATGATGTGATTAAAGACATGTCGGTAAAAGATCTGACAGAAATCCAAAATACTCCTGAAGGTATTAAAGCTTTCGCTAGCCTAAATGATATTGATGAAAATAAGCTCCAAGAATGGCTGTATAACTTTGGCGAAATGAAAAAAGTAAGCCTACCATACTCTGACACGACAAAATTCTCGGATCTATTTTCTCGAGCTACGGTTGAACCATATATTACTAATATTAATAGGGGAAAATAAGGTAAATAAATATGAATCCAGATAATACAACTAACCCAGATGAGGAAGTGGCAAATGATGATGAGGTAGAATTTACGGAAGAAATTGGTAATCTAGTTTTTCAAAGTGCGCTCATGCAGTTCTTGGCTGAAGAGGAAGCAGAAACAGCCGAGAGGTTTGAAGCATTTGTGGAAACTCATGTCGCCGAAGAAAATTTTATCGAGGTGTTATGTGCCGAGTACCCTAAATTTCGAGACTTGTTACAACAAGAGATAGCCGTTTTGCAATCGGAAATTAAAGAGGTGACAGAAGAATCTCCTGCAACAGAAGAAGTTAATACACAGCTTTAGAGACGATATGGCTTGGCGGTTCTCTTTATGATGTTATGATAACTATGTTATGTCTCAAGACAGTTCTTTTGTTGGCCAGTTTGACCTAAAATCACAAGCCGGAGTGATGTCTGTTCTTTCGGCTATTCGGGCCAGTAAAATTTCTCCCGCTGAGAAAAATGAATTACGCGATTTGATTTTCGCTTACACCAATGGCGGTGGTGATGCATCAGTGCGGATTTCGCTCGAACAAAAATTAAACGCCCACCAAATTACGCCGGTGGTGATGCAAAGATCGGGCACGCCAGCCCCAGTATTGCCCTTTGGTACCTACCGACCGACTCCTAATTTCAAGGCCCCAGCAGCAACCGCGCCCACAACGAAAGACACTTCATTCGTGCAATCGGCTGTTAATGCTCCCGTCTTTAATCAATCTCAACCAACTTCTACACCAACTCCGACACTAGCACCAGTAACCACATTTACTCCGCAACCAGCCGAGGCGCCAACTCTGGTTGTACCAGAAGTAGTCCAATCTGTACCAGTACAAAATGTACCACCAGCACCGCTACCGTCTACACCAGCTCCAATTGCTTCCGTACCAGTAGCTCCGGTCATTCCTAGTCAACCAGCTCCATTACCGGTAACACCAGTAATGTCAGTGCCTATTCCGGTAGCGCCGATTTCCTCTATTCCAATTCAAACTCCAACTCCGATTGTTGTAGCTACGCCAGTAGCAACACCAGCACCTGCTCCTACACCGGTGCCACCAGCACCACAACCTATTTCGGAAGCAGAGGTTAATTATTTGGAAAGAATCAGACAGATAAAAACGGCAGTAAACAGTAAGGTGGGTAACCCGGTCAATTTGGTTGACATAAATAATGAAGTGGGCCGTGAGTACATGAATGCCTTACTTGAGGCCATGAAAAAGCTCGGCACTGGAGCAGTCAGTGAAATGGGTCCAGCGATGCAGAGATTAGAAAGTGCTTATGTAGCGGTGGAGAAAGCCATCACAGCCCATCAAGCAAAAAAGCAAACATTACCAGAGGTTCAAGTACCGCTTGTACCTAAAGCTGAGCCAACTTTAAGCGTTGTTCCACCACAACCACCAAGAGCTCCAGCCTCAACACCAGCTCCAGTACCTATTTCGACCAGGCCAGTAATGACAGAATCTACAGTTAAAAATGAAGTAATTGAAGAAATTTCAGTACCAACACCAAGTGTCCCCGAGATAGATATAAAACTACAGGAGCGTCCTCTGGTTGCTCCAGTGCCACCAGTCAGACCAGTAGCTCCGTTACCAATACCACCAGTTATACCTAAAACTGATACCCCAGAATCAGTTAGCGGATTTGAAAGTAATTTGAGCACTGATTCCCGGTCTCAATCTTTGGCTGATACAGCAAAAATATTGACACCTCAGGATTTGCCAGACTCAGCCTCAGTCTCAACCGGAGCGATTGGAGATCCTCTATTTACTAAAGAAGTTGACGATGGTTTGCACCAATTGCTGTCTGATTGGTCGCTCTTTAAAAAAAGCGGTTTGTTTGGCACTGGACCTAAAGGAAGTGAACACCCTCTATTTAAAAGTATTTCTGACTTGCAAGTACCGCTTTTGTTGGCTGGTCGTTTTGAAGGTGCTACTCAAGAAATTAGACAAAGCATTACCGACTATATGAATGGTTGGCGTTATGAACAAGGGATAATTTACCAACCAGGCGAGACTTTCGAAAAATATTTAAGACGAGTAATTAGACATATTCTTGATTTACAAAAGAAGCGCCACCAATCATAATATCCAGCATGCAACATCATGCCGTTCTGTTGGAACAGTCCTATCCTAATATAAAGGATGCACTGCTTAGTTATGGCGACACCTCTAACTATGAAGTGTCGATTTTTCCTTTCACCACTTTAGGTATCGGGGAAGTAAAACAACTTATTTTGGAAGCTAGTTTTCGGCCACGGGAAGGTACGTGCAGATTGTTGGTGGTAAATCTCACGGCCATCACTTTTGAAGCCCAACAAGCCCTTTTGAAGATATTAGAGGAGCCTCCAGCCACGACTTTGTTTTTGTTTATCACTTCGCCTGAATTACAGTTGCTACCTACAGTACGGTCAAGGTTTCATAAATTAGAAAATACTGGCACTTTATCTCCTATCCCAGTAGCGTTTGCTAGCTTTCTAAAAAGCCCTCTGGCGTATAGGCAAGAGGAGATAACTAAAAAGATGACCAAGAAGGATTTGGTGTGGGTAGAAGAGATAAAAGTCGGCTTAAAGGACTATGTAGCCAAAAACTCGGCTTCTTTAGTGGCTGTTTTACCGACTATCTCTATGATTATTAATCTGCTCAATACCCGCGGTGCTTCCAACAAGATGCTTCTGGAGGAGCTGGCTTTATCCCTGCCAGTTTGTACGCAAAACTAGATAGGTGGTACACTATTAATACTATAATAATAAATGATTGAAAGCATGAGTCTTGATATAACAAAACGACTTGATGGGGTATTTGAGTGGTTACAAAAAGAGTATGTTGGTATTCGGACTGGCCAAGCCAACCCGGGGCTATTAGATAGTATTAAAGTTGAGTCTTATGGCACTTTTGTTTCTTTGCAACAAGTAGGGTCAATTAGTATTGAGGATGCACGCACACTCCGTGTCTCGCTCTGGGACACTAGTCAGATAAAATCCGTAGAGAAGGCAATGCAAGAAGCCGATCTGGGTGTCTCAGTTGTGGCTGACTCGGCTGGATTGCGGGTGATTTTTCCAGAATTAACTAGCGAGAGACGTACTCAACTACTTAAGTTAGCCAAAAGTAAATTAGAAGATGCTCGCGTCTCGGTTAAGTCGGCTCGAGATGAGGAAATGAAAGATTTAGAAAGAAAATTTAAAGCCACTGAAATCAGTGAGGACGACAAGTTTTCCCTAAAGGAAAAAATTCAAAAACAAGTTGAAGATTGCAACGCCAAACTGGAGTCACTCTATATGCGGAAAGAAAAAGAGCTACAACAATAAAAATTTATGTCAGTTATTCTATTTCTATTTGTCTTATTTGTCCTTATCCTAGTACATGAGTGGGGCCATTATATAACCGCCAAGAAGACGGGGATGAAGGTTGAGGAGTTTGCTATCGGTTTTCCACCCCGCTTGTTTGTGATTAAACGTGGTGAGACAGAATACAGTTTCAACTCTTTGCCAATCGGCGGTTTTGTCAAGATTTTGGGAGAAAATCCGCAAACAGCTAGTGAGTCAGAAGCCGACCCTCGTTCTTTTTCTTCGCGTCCCAAGTGGGCTCAGGCGGTGGTGCTACTAGCTGGAGTGACGATGAACGTAATCTTTGCTTGGTTTCTGTTTGCTCTAACTTTTATGATTGGTGTGCCGACCCAAGTGGATGAGGCTACAGCCACGCCAGAAGCCAATCTCTATATTTCGGGCATACTAGCAGAGAGTCCTTTGTATGATGTTGTTCCAGCCGGGGCTGAAGTATTGTCATTGTCTACTGGTGATCAGTCTCTAGTTACCCTCAGTCCGTCCAACTTTAGCCAATTTGTGCAGGATAATGCTGAGAGTGAACTTAAGCTGACTTATCACTACGCGGGTGAAGACAAGGAAGTATTAGTGACACCGATTGTCGGTCTACTGCCAGACGATGAGACTAAGCCAGCAGTCGGTGTGTCGTTATCTTTGGTAGAAAACATCAAGCAGTCATTTGTCGGATCGATTGTGGCTGCTACCGAAACCACCGTCTCTGGTCTAAAAAATATCACTGTTGGCTTATTTACTCTGCTTGGTCAGGCCGTAAATGGTACCGCTGACTTTTCACAAGTGGCTGGGCCAGTCGGGATTGTGGGCATGGTGGGGGATGCGGCTAGCTACGGTATTACGGCTTTACTGACTTTTACCGCCATGATTTCTCTCAATTTGGCGGTCATCAACTTGCTTCCGGTACCGGCCCTTGATGGTGGTCGGTTGGTGTTTGTGGCCATCGAGGCTATCACTCGTCGGCCAATCAACCCGATCTGGGCTACACGCTTAAACCTTTTAGGCTTTGCTCTCCTTATGCTTCTCATGATTACTGTCACTTGGCACGATATCGCGCGATTGCTGTAGAAATGATTCATCAACGTAAGAACAGCCAATGGTCATAAGTGCGATTGGCTGTTTTTTGACCCCGCACCGGTTTACCGCTAGAATGGGTTTATTACTATTTGGAGGTAAGTCCGGGTGTTTTACTTATAGAACTCAAACTAATTTATATGCGCCAATCAAAACTTTTTACTAAAACTCAAAAAGAAATTCCGGCTGATGAAGTAGCGAAGAATGCTCAGCTTTTGATTAGAGCGGGCTATATTCATAAGGAGATGGCTGGTGTCTATCAGCTTCTACCACTTGGTCTTATGGTGGTGCAAAAAATCAAGCAGATTGTGCGTGAAGAGATGATCTCCCTTGGCACTAACGAGTTGATTGCTACCAACTTACAACCAAAGGAAGTCTGGGAGCGAACTCATCGCTGGGACGATGAGGTGGTTGATATTTGGTTTAAGACCGAACTAAAGACTGGTGGTCAGATCGGTTTGGCCTGGAGTCACGAGGAGCCACTGGCTAATATGATGAAGAATCATATTTCAAGTTACAAGGATCTGCCGGTAGCTATCTATCAATTTCAAAATAAGCTTCGCAATGAGACAAGAGCAAAAAGTGGCATGATGCGTGGGCGAGAGTTTGTTATGAAGGATGCTTATTCCTTTGCGGCTACCGAAGAACAACATAATGAATTTTATGAGGCTTGCAAAGAGGCCTACATGAGAGCCTTTACCCGGCTGGGAGTAGGTGAAGATACTTATATCACGTTCGCGGCTGGTGGGGCTTTTACTGAATTTTCTCATGAGTTTCAGACTGTCTGCGAGGCCGGCGAAGATGTTACTTACATTTGTAAGGAAAAAGGTATTGCTATTAATGAAGAAGTGTTAGATAAGACCAATCTTTCTGAATTGGGGGTAGGGCGTGATGAATTGGTTGCCACCAAAACAGCTGAAGTAGGAAATATCTTTAATTTTGGACGGCAAAAAGCCGAAGAAGTCGGGCTGTTTTTCAAAGATGAGACTGGGACTCAGACACCGGTTTGGATGGGCTCTTACGGTATCGGCATTACGCGCATGATGGGGGTTTTGGTGGAAAAATTTGCTGATGAAAAGGGTATTGTGTGGCCGAAAAGCGTTTCCCCGTACTTAATTCATTTGGTGGCTCTAAATACAGACGATGCGTCATTACGGGATTATGCCGATGGAGTATACAGTGAGCTCAGGAAGCGAGGAGTGGCAGTCTTGTACGACGATCGCGAGGCGCGAGCAGGCGAGAAGTTTGCTGATAGTGACCTCATAGGTTTACCATATCGGGTGGTGGTAAGTAAGAAGACTAGGGAAGAAGGGAAGTTTGAAGTAGTAACCAGAGCTAGTGGCGAGGTAAGGAAGCTGTCAGAGGCAGAGTTGTACGCCGATTTTGATAGCGACCCACTAACGTAGTACAATTGACCTCTCATGAGTTTTTTCTCTCGTCACATTCAAAAAATACTATCGGCTGTCTCAACTGATATGGCGATTGATCTGGGTACCGCCAACACCTTAGTCTATGTAAAAGGCAAGGGGATTGTGCTTAATGAACCGACTATTGTCGCGATAAATAAAAAGACCGGACAATTAGTAGCCGTTGGCAATGAAGCTAAGACTATGCAAGGTCGGACCCCACAGCATATTGAGGTGGTACGACCATTGGTAGACGGGGTGATTTCTGACTTTGAAGTGACTGAAGAGATGCTTGGGTATCTAATCAATAAGGTCCATGGCGAGATGCGCTCTTTGGTCGCTCCGCGTATGTTGATTGGGGTACCGTCAGGTATTACCAATGTGGAGATGCGAGCGGCTCGGGATGCGGCCAAAAACGCTGGGGCGCGAGATGTATTTTTAATTGAAGAGCCGATGGCGGCGGCGATTGGTTCCAAGCTCCCGGTAGGTAAGCCGGCTGGTAATATGATCATTGATATTGGTGGCGGTACTACTGATATTGCTGTGATTTCACTAAACGGAATTGTGGTATCCAAGAATCTCCGCGTGGCCGGTGATCACCTCAATAGCGCCATCGCCACTTATGTGCGCGATCAATTTAAGGTCTATGTCGGAGAGAAGACCGCCGAAGAGGCAAAGATAGCTTTAGCTTCCGTAAGGGCCGATGGTAGCGGTAATGAGATGGTTGTACGAGGTCGTGATGTGATGACAGGGTTGCCGAGAGAAGTAATTATCACGGCTAGTGATGTAAAAGATGCAGTAGCAAACCAAGTCGAGACGATTGTGGAGGCGACGCGCTCGGTTTTGGAAAAAACTCCACCAGAAGTTATGTCTGATATTATGCAACGGGGCATTCATATTTGTGGTGGTGGAGCACTGATACCGGGACTAGCCACTTTCTTAGAAGAAACCTTACAAGTGCCAGTAATTGTCGTGCCAGATCCACTACGAGCGGTGGTGCGTGGGGCGGGGATGGTAATTGAAAACCTCGAGTTATATGAAGAAGTACTCATCGACAACGAAGGCGAACTTTCGCCCTTCTACAACTAAGCGCTGGCAGAGAGGTCTACTTATTACGTTTTTTTTGCTGTTTTTTGGCTGGCTATTTCCGTTGGCTACTTCTTTTGTCTCCTATATTGTTTTAACACCAGTGGTGGTGGTCTCTTCTTGGTATCAAAATTCTGAGGAAGCTTTACCCAAATATCTTCGTTCACGCACGGCGCTAATTGAAGAAATTGAAGAACTTAAACGTATCCAAATTACCGATACCGGCACTCAATTATCAATCAAGCGTTTACTTGAAGAGAATATGCAGTTACGTTCGGCTTATGGATCTGGAACGTCTGATAATCGCCTGGTTGCCAAGGTAATAGCTCAACCAAACCGACTGAATTATGATTTGTTGCAGATAGATAAGGGCAGTGAAGCTGGGGTGGTAGTAGGAGCGCCAGTTTTTCTTGGTCTTGACACAGTAATTGGGGCGGTGGTTCATGTTACCCCTTATTACTCATTTGTTGAACTAGTGACTACGGCTGGTTTTGAAGCCACGGCTTACATTGTTGGACCAAATATCTTTGCTCCGTTTGAGGGGGTTGGCGGGGGAGTAGCTAGGGTAAAAGTACCACAAGGCATTGCTCTTCGGGAAGGAAATATAGTATTGCTTCCTAGTGTCTCGGGTGGTGTTTATGGTGAGGTAGTATCACTAGAGAATATTCACACTCAACCAGAGCAATACGGATATGTCACTCCGCCAGTGTCTCTCCAGAGTCTTTTATATGTGTCTATAGGAACCGCCGTACCAGATAGGCAAAATGATCTAAAAATAGATGAAGATATCCAAACAGCCATTAGAAGTTATTTTAAACTAGACGTTTACCCTTCATTTAGTTTGCCTACTAGTACCGGTTCGACTACAGCCGATGAGGTTTTGGTTCGAGATTCGTTATAAACATATTTTATGATCAGATTTTTATTACTAATACTAATTTTATTTACTTTCGTTAGTGAGTGGTATCTTATGGCTATTCTAATATTTGGCTGGTATTTGTTTCGTTATACTGGTTATGAATTAGTTTTGGTAGCTGTTTTATTAGATGGATATTATGGCGCATTTTCACATATTCCCGTACTGACCATCAGTACCTTCTTGGCTTGGTCGGCAGTTTTAGTGCTCAGAACTAGACTTTTATTGTATACTCAAGATAATGAGATTATTTCGTAGACGTCGCCAAAAAATTGTCGAATTGGATGAGGTTTTGCTCGATACGACCAATATTCCGTCTTTCAACCTAGCTCGCTTGGAAGGGAAGAGGGAATTACCAATTTCGCTCCGCAGTATGTATGCAGTTGGAATAGTTTTTATTTTAGTCTCTGGGCTATATTTTTTTAAGATATTTAACCTACAAGTCATTGAAGGAGCGGAGTATCGGGCTATTGCTGAAAATAACAGTGTTAATGAAGCGGTAGTAATTGCTGAGCGGGGAGTAGTCTATGACCGCCGTGATGAGTTGGTGGCCTGGAATGAATATGATGATCGGAGCGTTTATGATTTTCCGATTAGGTCTTATACAGATAGACTTGGGCTTGGTCAGGTACTTGGGTATGTTAGCTATCCCCGGCGAGACAATCGAGGTTTTTTCTACCGGACTGAGTATATCGGTCGCAGTGGCGTAGAATCAGCTTATGATGAGTTGCTTAGAGGTACCAACGGCACCAAGATAGTCGTGGCTGATGCTTTAGGAAAGGTGATTGGTGAACATGCAGTATCGCTTAGTCAGTCAGGTTCACCTTTGCACATATCTTTGGATGCTGAATTATCAGAAGCCATGTACCAGATAATTTCTACCTCCAGTCTGCAAGCAGGTTTTCGTAGTGGAGCTGGGGCGATCATGAATATTCATACCGGAGAACTGATTGCCCTCACGAGTTTTCCTACCTATGATCCTGAAGTGATGGCTGACGGTTATGATGTAGAGACGATTGAAGCTTATAATAAAGATGACCGTTTGCCGTTTTTAAATAAAGTTATAAGTGGAGCTTACACTCCAGGCTCTATTGTGAAGCCATTTGTAGCCTATGGTGCATTAGCGGAGGATATCATCGATCCAGACAAAAAAATTACTAGTACGGGAGAGATAGTTATTCCTAATCCATATAACCCTAGCAATCCGTCACGATTTACTGATTGGCGAGCGCATGGAGTAATGACTATGCGTGAAGCTATCGCTTTTTCTTCTAATGTCTACTTCTATACCATTGGAGGTGGGTACGATGACCAGCCTGGTTTAGGTATCACCAAGATGGCGCAATACTATCGGTTGTTTGGTCTGGGTAGTACTACAGGCATTACAATCGCTGAAGAACAAGCTGGAGTAGTACCTGATCCAGCTTGGAAGGCTAAAGTATTTGATGATGATTGGCGTCTGGGTGATACGTACTTTACATCGATTGGTCAATTTGGATTTTTAACCACGCCAATTCAGATGCTACGGGCTTATGCCGCTTTGGCCAATGGAGGTACTTTAGTAACTCCGCATGTGCTCAAGGGTGAGCAAGGAGCAACTCAAAATTTGTCTCTCAATCAAGATTATCTAAAAATTATTCATGAAGGAATGCGAAAGACCGTCAATTTTGATGGAGGTACCGCGCGTGCTTTGGAACGAAAAGATGTGGCAATGGCCGCTAAATCGGGAACAGCCGAAGTGGGTGCCGGTAATGCCTATGTCAATTCGTGGGCAGCTGGTTTTTGGCCTTACGAAGATCCTAAATACGCTTTTATTTTGATGATGGATCGCGCACCGCGTAGTAATGCCCTTGGTGCCACCAGGATAATGGGTGATGTAATGCAGTGGATATCGGTTAATCGACCTGAGTATTTACAACCTTAATAATTGATTTATAAATCAAAAATTTGACCAGGTGAATGAAGTGGGTATAATTGGGTAAATCTAATTTTCGTATGAATGATACACAAGCATTTTTGACCGCTGAAAAGTTTGATGAATTAAAAAAAGAACTAGACCACCTAAAGACTGTTCGTCGCAAAGAAGTAGCTGAATCACTCGAATATGCCCGTAGCCTAGGCGATCTATCAGAAAACGCTGAATATCAAGAAGCCCGCGACATGCAAGCAGCGATTGAGGAGAGAATTGGTTACCTAGAGAAAATCATTAAGGAAGCCAAGATTGTGGCTCATGAGAAGAAGGGCGGAGTCATAAGTCTAGGATCAGTAGTGACTATTCAGAAAGAAAAAGAGAAAGATAGTCGAACTTATACCATTGTTGGTTCAGATGAAGCTAATATCCACGAAAAGAAACTGTCTTACCTTTCTCCGCTCGGTGAAGCGTTAGTCGGGAAAAGTAAAGGTGATGAATTTACCTTCGAAACACCAACCGGAAAACAAAAGTACAAGGTGTTGAAGGTCGAATAATAAACAAAAGACCGGCGCCATAGGCGCCGGTCTTTTGTGTTCATAACGTAAGGTTCAATTGCTAAGCAAATCTAAGCCACTACGATTTCCTCACAGGTCCTCGTTCCTGACATTGTCACTGCGGATGCTCAGAAATCGTAGTGGCTTAGATTTTCTACAAAGTCAGAAAGTCGTATCATTTATATTTTTGACTAACCTCAGAAACATATTGCACTCACTTAATCAATTAAGTGATGAGAATTC
>CAYRMI010000010.1:0-25400 GCA_964425625.1 uncultured Candidatus Saccharibacteria bacterium
TGGAGGTAGATTCAGTTGGACGTATTCTCGTGCCAGACTTTTTGAAAGATTTTGCTACTCTAGCGACAAACGTTGTCCTAGCCGGTATCCACAATCGTATCGAAATTTGGGATGAGAAGAAATGGACAGAGTATAAACGTAAAATCGAATCCCAAGCTGACGCACTCGCGGAAAAGCTAGGAGAGATTGGCGTCCTATAACTCATCTACACCATGGAGCATATTACCGTCCTTAAGAAAGAGGCAGTTGAACTGCTTGATATAAAACACGACAGCATAATTGTCGACGCCACCTATGGCGCTGGCGGACACGCTAAAGAAATATGTGCGAAGTTAAATCAATCGGGCACCTATATCGGTATTGATGCAGATAAGACAGCTTTCTTGGATTCATTTCTCTATCAGGAGGAAGGCGGACCAAAATATCATTTGGTGCACAGTAACTTTGCCGAGATTGTTGAAGTAATGCGTTCTTTACATATTGAAAAAGTAGACGGAATTTTGGCTGATTTGGGTTGGCGAACCGACCAGTTTATGTCTGGAGGTAAGGGGTTTTCGTTTAGTAGTGATGAACCACTGACTATGACCTATGGTAATCCTACAGATTATCTTTTTACCGCTCATGACATTGTAAACGGTTGGGCAGAGGAAGACATTGCTAATGTCATCTATGGTTATGGCGAAGAGCGTTACGCGAGACGAATAGCCAAGGCTATCGTTTTGGCTCGCAAGCAAGCACCAATAGCCACTGCCACGCAGCTAGCCGAGATTGTCAAACAAGCTATTCCGGGAGGTTTCTCGCACAAACAAAGAATTCATCCCGCTACCAAGACCTTCCAGGCTCTGCGAATAGCCGTTAATGATGAATTGAAAGTGTTGGAAACATTTCTCAAAGAAGCCGTGACTATTTTAAATGAAGGAGGAGTCCTGGCCATCATCAGCTTCCATAGTTTAGAGGATAGGCAGATAAAACTTGCCTTCCGAGAATTAGCCAAAACCGGCTGCTATGAAATTTTAACCAAGAAGCCGATCGCTTCAGGAGTGAGTGAACTAGCAGAAAATCATCGAGCGCGCAGTGCCAAGCTCCGCGGAATTAGAAAAATAAGTGAAGTTTAATAAGTCAATGAGTTATGAAAGTTAAGCAATTACCAAACCAAAGACACATCATCACCGTCGGCTGTTTTTGCCTATTGATTGCGTCTGTAGTTGCTTATATGTACTTTTTAAGTCTTTCGGTGGTGCATGTGGTTATGAGGAAGGAAGTATTGCAAGACATAAACCAATTACGATCGGAGATTGCATTTTTGGAGTCCTCATATATAGAAGCCAATCATGTCATCAGCCAAAGAGTAGCGACGGCCGATGGTTTTAATGCGATTAAGGATAAAGTTTTTATAAATCAGACCGAGGATCAAGGCCTAGTGCTGAGAACTGCTAACGACTAGTGTATGCGACGAGGCATGGTTTTAAGAATACGTGTTATAACGGGCTGTATTTTATTTTTGTCTTGTATTTTGGTAGCTCGCCTTTATTACATACAAATAATTAAAGGTGAGAGCTATGAAGCCAAGGCAGAAAGCCAGTACGTTGAGACCAGGCAGTCAGTTTATTCTCGAGGCAGTATATTTTTTACTGCCCGAGACGGTAAGCAAGTAGCCGCTGCCTCGATTCGCTCTGGCTATCTTCTTACTTTTAACCCCACTTTAATTAAAGAAGCAACATCTACTTGTGAAAAGTTGCAACCATTTCTCACTATTAAGCCTGAACGGTGTCTTGAGCAAGCGACACTGGCTAACCGTACTTATGTAGAAGTTGAAAAAACTCTCCCGAAAGAAGTTTTTAGTTTAATCTCTGACCTCAAATTACCAGGAGTTTCCTTGTATCGAAACCAATGGCGGTTTTACCCTGGTGATAGCTTGGCGGCCCGTAGCCTGGGTTTTGTTGGCTTCACCGAAAAATCAAATACAGAACTTCACGGCAAGTACGGTTTAGAAAGACATTATGACGCGCTACTCATGAAAGAACGCGATGTCAGATCGGTTAATATTTTCGCTGAGATTTTTAGTAACCTGGGCGATATGGTGTACCGCAAAGATGAGAGTGTCCATGGTGATATTGTTACTACCATTGAACCTACTGTCGCCAGATTGCTCGATAGTGTGCTCGAAGAAACACAAAAGACCTATCAGAGTGAGCTAACAGGGGCAATTATTATGAACCCCAAGACAGGGGCAATTTATGCTATGAATGCTGTTCCGACTTTTAACCTAAACGATCGAGGTTCATCCTCAATTGAAGCTTTCAGAAATCCACTAGTTGAGAACGTTTATGAGTTTGGCTCTACAATCAAAGCTTTGACTGTCGCAGCCGGTCTAGATAGTGGAGTAGTAAATCGTCAATCTACTTATTATGACGCCGGATCAGTTACTCTAGATGGTTTTACGATTAAAAATTACGATGGAAAGGGTAGGGGTACGGTGGCTATTCAGGAAGTTCTTAATCAATCACTGAATACTGGAGTGTCACATATAGCTTTAAAAATGGGAAAGGAAAAATTCCGTGAATACTTTTTGAATTTTAAACTGGGCAGTGAAACAGGTATCGATCTACCTAATGAGGCTTTTGGTTTGGTAGACAATCTACGCTCCCCGCGAGAAGTTGAATATGCTACCGCTTCATTTGGTCAGGGTATTGCTGTGACACCAATTGCCGCCACGCGGGCACTAGCAACACTCGGTAACGGGGGATATCTGGTGACTCCACACTTTGTGACAAAAATTGTTTATGATGATGGGTCCGAGCGTGAGATAAACTATCCCAAGGGGGCACAGGTTCTAAAGGCAGAAACAAGTGAAGAAATATCAAGAATGCTGACTACTGTGGTCGATGAGGCTCTCTTGGGAGGTAAAATAGCTTTACCCAATCACACTATTGGGGCCAAAACAGGAACGGCTCAAATTGCTGATCCAGAAAATGGAGGTTATTATGAAGATAAATTCTTACACTCGTTTTTTGGCTATTTTCCAGCCTTTGACCCAGAGTTCTTGGTATTCATGTATACTGTAGAGCCAAAGGGGGTGCGTTATGCTTCTGAGACATTGACCCTACCCTTCATGGAAATAGCGAAGTTTCTCATCAATTATTACGACGTACCACCAGATAGATAAGCCTATGAAAGATTTTTTTAAGAAAATTGTAGTTGTTATTTTAACTAAGGAAGCCAAATTGCTCCTAAACAGACATAAGCCCATTATTATTGCTATTACTGGCAGTGTTGGTAAGACATCGATGAAAGACGCTATTTATAGTGTCATCAAAAAGCACGTCCCTGCTCGCAAAAGTGAAAAGAGTTATAATTCTGAAATTGGGGTGCCTCTGACTGTTTTAGGTTTGGCTAACGCCTGGAACAACCCATTTTTGTGGTTGAAAAATATTATTGATGGTTTATTTATAGCGCTTTTTTCTCGCGATTATCCTGCTTATTTAATTTTGGAGACTGGTGTAGATCGACCTGGTGATATGAAAAAACTAGCCAGTTGGATTAAGCCAGACATAGTAGTACTAACCCGCTTTCCCGATGTACCAGTTCATGTCGAGTTTTTTACTAGTCCGGAAGCGGTAATAGCGGAGAAAATGAAATTAGTAGAGGCACTAAAGCCAGAAGGAGTACTGGTCTATAATCATGATGATCAGTTGATTTTAAATCAACTATCAGGTGTGCGTCAGCAAGCAATCGGCTTTAGTTGTTATTTGCCAACACAATTTACAGCCAGCCATGATGAGATATTTTATCTTGACGATCATCCGGCTGGTTTGACTTTTACCGTAAGTCACTTAGGAGAAACCGCGAGAGTGCGAGTTAATGGCGTAGTCGGACATCAATTTGTCTACACAGCTTTAGGTGCAATAGCTGTCGGTATGCAGTGTGGCATTGGCTTGGAAGATGCGGTTATTGCGCTAGAAGAACATTTACCACTGGGCGGTAGGATGCGTATCCTTAAAGGCCTAAAAGGAACAGTGATTATCGATGATACTTATAATTCTTCACCAATAGCTGTCGAGCAAGCCTTGCTTACTTTAAAGGAGATAAAACATGCTAAACGCAAAATCGCTGTCTTGGGCGACATGTTAGAGCTTGGTCGCTATTCAGCTCGCGAACATGAGCGGGTAGGAGAGTTGGTAGCTAAATGTGCTGATGTACTCTTTACGGTGGGAATAAGATCGCAAAAAGCGGCCGAGGCTGCATTAAATCACGGTTTGGATGAAGCGCGAATTTTTCAGTATGAAGATGTTACGCGAGCTGGTAAGGAACTACAAGCCTATCTAGAGCCAGGAGATCTAATTTTGGTAAAAGCCTCACAAGGTATTCGGGCTGAGAAGATTGTAGAGGAGGTAATGCAAGAACCAGAACGAGCCGGCGAGTTACTAGTTAGACAAGATGAGGCCTGGTCTAGTCGCTAAGGAAATTGTCTAATCAGGTTGACCTATCGTGTATTATATGATATAATACAAATAATTAGTTACTAATTATTTGTATTATGTCTCTATTCTCTAATTTTTTAATCACCTCCAAAACAAAGTTGTTTAGTTTGTTAATGGTGTTTTTTGTAGTCTTGTTGGTGATACCACAAGCATCTTATGCTCAAGTGAAGTCCGAACAGTATCAGCCAGAATCACTACATGAGTTGATTGCCTACTTGTACGGTGTTCTTGCTACCCTCGAAGCTCAATTAAACGCTCAGCAGGGTGATGCATATTCATATACTGGCACCACAAACCAGGCTAGGGCCTCAACTTTAACTCCGACTGACGTAGATGAAGAAGAAGCTACTATAAGAGGTGAAGTAGAATTTGGTTCTGCTAAATACGTCTATGTCTATTTTGAGTACGGTACTAGAAGTACCTTTGGGGAAGAGACTAGCCGGGTAAGAACAAGTAGAACTAGTGACAGCAAAAAATTCGATGCCACGCTAGAAGATTTGCGAGAGGACCAAAAGTATCATTATCGGGCCGTCGTGGAGTTACCAAATGGTGACCTACTGCGAGGCAGTACACGCACTTTCGTGACCGATGAGGATAATAATCGGTCGTACTATAATGGAGATTATATTGAGCTTGAAGACGATGAATATCGTGGCAATGACGCTATAACTATTAGAGTTGAAGCCCCGTCTTCACTAGTGCTAAACCAAGGTTGGGTGGGTCTTTATAAAGAAGACGATGATAATTTGTCATATTTCACTTACCGGTATGTCAATTATAGAAATCAAACATTGACTTTTTACGCACCTTACGAAGAAGGAGAGTATGAATTCAGGTTATTTAAAGATTCTGGCTATACCCAAATCTACACTAGTGATTCCTTTGCAGTACGTAATTAAATAAGACACAAAAAGGCACTAGCAAAGCTAGTGCCTTTTTGTGTTAGACAAAATTTGTAATAATTAATATAAGTATTTAGAGTAAGTACATAGCTTTTAAGACTAATGGTATACTCTAGCTATGAATAAAATCGAACCTATTCTGTTGGTGCAAAATGTCACCAAGAGCTTTGCTACGCAAAATGGCGAATTAGAGATCCTGAAAAATGTATCGTTAGCGATTAATCAAGGAGAGAAGGTAGCCATTATTGGACCGTCAGGGTCGGGCAAGTCCACACTTTTATCTTTAGTCGGTCTTTTAGACAAACCGACTGCTGGCACAATTACAATTAACGGACAAGATGTGAGTCAGTTAAGTGAGGTAGAACAGGCTAAGTTTCGAAATCAGCAGATTGGATTTATCTTTCAATCCTTTGAACTCATTTCACCTTTCACGGTTGAAGAAAACATCATGGCTCCATTGGAAATTGGTCAATTAAAAGTCGAGTCTGAGAAAGTCTATGAACTCATTGCTAGACTTGGTCTGGCCAAGCGTACGACTGCTCTACCTAATACGCTTTCTGGTGGAGAAAAACAACGAGTGGCTATTGGTCGTGCTTTGTCTCATAAGCCCAGTCTGATTTTAGCTGATGAACCAACTGGTAGCTTAGACCGATCAACAGGTGAAAAAGTTTTGTCAATTTTACTTGAATCGGTTACTTTATTAGGCACTACGCTGGTCATAATAACTCACGATGAGAGTATTGCTTCACGCATGGATAGAGTGTTTGAATTAAGAGATATGAGTTTACATGAGCGGGTTTAAACTTATTATATCTTATAGTGCTAGGATTTTGAGGCGAGAATGGCGTCGGTTTGTTTTGCCATTAGCATCTTTGAGTATTACTACTTTTGTCCTGTTGCTGATTTTACTTATAACTAGTGCGAGTACCACTTTACTTGATGAGCAAGCTAGGGAAATTCTCGGTGGTGATATTGTGCTGGAGAGTAATACGACTTTTACTGCTACTGAAGTATTAGACAAAGCCAATATAGTTCCCAAGGCCGTTGCCAATCAACTATCTTTTTCCGCCACTCTCCAAAGTGAAGATGCTACAGCGCCATTTTCAGTACAAGTGGTTGATAATAATTACCCGTTATATGGCTCCTTTGTTCTGCAAAATGGTCAATACCGGGCCCCCTTAGCAGGTGAAATTTATCTAGACAAAGTCGGGGCTGAACGTCTTGGGGTAGTAGAGGGAGATTTAGTTAATTTTGGGAGCATTGCGATGACAGTAGCTGGAATTGTTGTTTTGGAACCGACATCACTAATTTCTGGATTTCGCTTTCTCCCTAAGGCTTTGCTAAATTACGATAGTTTTGCCTTGGCGGGAGTTGACCCAGCACTTTTACGGGTGGAGTACATAACGGCGATTAAAGTTGTTTCATTGTCTACAGCGCAGAGAGAGGCGTTGCAAGGTTTAAAATCTGTTTATCCCGGACTAGATGTAGATGTGGCTGGACAAAATAGTCGAGGCCTACAATTTGGTTTAGAGATGGTCAAGGATTTTCTAATTGTAGTTTTGCTTATCACCGCCGTTTTAACGGCCGTAAATGTTTATGTTAGCACTTTGTACTTGGTAACGATTGAGCGTAAGAGTTTGGCGGTTTTATTGGCCCTTGGTTTAACTCGTAGCAAACTAATTGCTATACTTGGTACCGCTTTATTGTATGTAGTAATAATTGCGGGGATAGTAGGCACTGCGCTTGGAATCTTCGCGTTTTCAGCTATCCAAGACTATCTAGCAAAAGATTACTTAGTTGAATTACCTACTCCGGTAGTCTGGTGGTACGGTGTTCTTGGTTTCTCTTTGGTGGTGGGAATTGCTTTTTCGTCATTTGTACCGGCGGTGGGCAGAAGTTTGTCGCTTAACCCCAAACAGGTTCTGATTGGGGGTGAAGCCTATGGTCGCAAAAATCAAAAACAATTCTGGCAAACATTTCTTCTCATTACTGCCTTGGCTTTGTTGCCGATTGTCGTTCTGGCGATCTTTTTGTTGGATAGTTATACTCAAGGTATTTTTGTCATTGGAGCGATTTTCGTTACCTATGGATTAATCGCTGGTTTGTACTTGGGTGGTTTAAAACTAATATATAAAAAAAGACATTCATTTTCATTTTTTACTAAAACAATTATCAGCCAAAAGAAAGCAGACGGGCTTTTTGGGGTGGTGTCTTTTACGTCTTTGTTTGTGGCCTTAGCCTCGCTGTGTACTCTGGCTCTCCTGCAAGTTTCCTTGGAACGGTTTTTGCTTAATGATCTAGCTAGGACGGTACCAACTACATACGTGCTAGATATCCAACCATCACAAAAGGATAAACTGTTGGATGAATTTCCTGACTTGGAACTATTTGCCAATATTGGGGCGAGGATTATCGCCATAGATAATGTATTGATTCAAGAAGAACTTGAGTTGGAGGATAGTTCGGTTGACCGAGAACTGGGTCGAGAGTTCAATCTGACCTCTAGAAATGAGCTTTTGGTCAGTGAGCAAATAACCGCTGGGCAATGGACAGGTGGTCGTTCGGGTGAGGTTTCAGTCGATGAAGACTTTGCGAAGCGGGCCAATATTTCGCTTGGTTCACAATTAATTTTTTCCATCCAGGGTTTTGAAGTGACAGTTAGAGTGACAAGTTTGCGTAGTACTGATTCGCGCTCTGGGTTACCGTTCTTTTACTTCGTACTCTCGCCCGATGACATCGGTCAATTTCCTAATGTTTATTTTGGCTACTCCTATTACGATGAAGCCAAACAGAAGGAGTTGGGTAAGTTTATTGCCAGCAATTTACCCAATATCTCGATGCTTGAAACGCAAGCGATTGGACCATTATTGCAGGAAGTAACAGCAACTTTGGCGTTACTGGTCTTTGTGGTATCTCTGCCGCCACTTCTAATAGCTACTCTTTTGATTGCTATGTTGGTAATTTCTTCTTACGCTACCCGTCGGCGTGATGGGGCTCGTCTGCGGGCAATTGGTATGAGTCAGAAGAATGTTTTTTGGCTTTATCTGTTTGAAGCATCTACTCTCACGCTATTGTCGACCTTTTTTGCCTACGCAGTCGGCTACTTAGTGACTTATCTAGTAAGTTTTTACTTCTTTAAACTCGAGTCGGTGGTTTGGTTTGATTCTGAGTTAGTATTAATTCTCGGTCTAATTTTATTCTTTATCTGTGGTTTGGCAGTTTATCTCTTCAAGACCGATAAAATGCCCCTGCGGGAATTATTATCTTATGAATAAAAGTCTCATATTAATTATTAGTGTTGTTTTGCTACTTGGCCTGGGGCTTTGGTTTTTACTTACTGGCGATAGTAACGATCGAGCGCTTTCAATAATAGAACCTCGGCCTACGGTCGAAGGAGGGATAAAAATAATCGCTTTTGGCGATAGTCTGACGGCTGGTTATGGTTTACCAGCTAGCGAGTCTTACCCGGCTCAACTAGAAGAGGCTTTGCAACAAGCTGGTTATAGCGTAGAAGTCATCAACTCTGGCGTGAGCGGAGAAACTACTAGAGGAAATTTAGAACGAGCAGATTTTATTCGGAAGCAAAATCCTGATGTCGTGTTGTTGGGAATTGGTGGAAATGATGCGCTACGTCTGTTACCGATAGAGGAAACACACAAGAATATTAAGTCAACAATCGAGACCCTAAAAACTGCAGAAAAACCACCGGTTATAATTTTGCTGAAGATGCAAGCACCACTCAATGCTGGGCTTGGTTACAAACGAGAATTTGATGCCGTCTATGAAGAAGTGGCCGAAGCTACCGGGGTACTACTAGTCCCATTTTTGACCGCCGAGGTCTTCTTGGATGCAGAAAATAAACTAACTGATGGTATCCATCTTAATAAAGTCGGGTACAGTAAAGTGATTGATTTATATCTCCTACCAGTTTTGACTGAGGTACTTGATCGGATGAAAGAGGACTAGGAAAAAAATATTTGCACTAGTGAGAGATTGGTATATAGCTAATATATTATATTCTTAAATTATTATATAAAAACCGCCTCTACTAGCGCGGGTTTCCGAGCGCCGTAGAGGCGGGTGTGCGTGCCTTGCTAAATCATCAGCCAAGGGATGATGAGTAGCGAGCAAACTGCAGTGTTGACGATCGAATACAACCGGTCTTCAAGTGTCCAAGCCTTGGCTGAAGCAAAAGCCAACACGTTGGTTAGCAAGAAGCCTGCATTAGCCAGGATTGGACTCTCTGCCGGTTTCTGCCAAGTCATCACGATAAATGGTAGCGCGGCAATGGTGGCAGCAATGACCGACAAGATTAGTGCCTTGCGTGGTCCCTGGGTCTTCAGGAGGACTAGGCAGAAAAAAGTGAGAGTCGCCACTGCCGTATCAAAAGCTGTCCACTCATACTTGCCCTTGGCTAGTAATACAATTGTGATGGCGGTTGCTCCTACGCCGTAAATCATTGGAACAGCCGGATTAGCGCCTTGCTTCTGCATGGTAAAACTGGTAATCCAAGCCAGCATAGCCCACAAGACAAATGTGCTTAGTGACAGCTCATCGCCACTTCCTTGAGCGGTAATGCTCACCATATAGGTGTAGGTTATGACGACAGCGATGACGCTCGTCTTGGCTAGTATCTCTTTCACTCAATTTCTCCTGATCTGATGTTGGATTGTAGGTTAATGAATATATGGGGAACTAAAATTACTAGAAAATATTATGCATTTATTATTATCGTTGTCAAACAAAAAACTAGTTAGGTTGTGGCTTATTTTTGTGCTTTTGTCTGAAAGTGAATGGGAAGTAAATCAGTCTAGCCACGATTAATGGCAAAAAGAAACATGGGATATGAAAATTTAAGTACTAATTAAATTTTAAAAACAAGTTGAGTGAGAGTTTGGTGGCTGACCACATTTACTTTTCGTAACGAAAATGACCCACTGTCCGGTCGCTATGGTAGAGACGGGTGGGCAGTGGGTCATTTCTAGTTATTAACGAATTCAATTAATCACGAGTGTTTGACCGTTAACCAATTGTGTATATTGACCATTGTCGTATGCAAGAACTTCTACGCTGTATGCATAATCTTTGTATGGAAGTGATGGTGTAACTTTCACTGACCATAATCCATTTCTTACAGTGATGGGCTTACTGGCCCATACTTGCCCTCCTGCTACTTCATGGTCGCCGATGATAACCATAATCTTTTTTACGTTAGATGCGGTCCCTGAAAGCTTTGGCTTGGCACTAGAACTTGTAAGTGATTTTTGATTAATTGTGGCAGACGGATCGGTTCCTTCCACGTATATAAATACAGTACAACTTTCCTGACTTCCTGATTCTCCTTGAAATATGAGAGAATATGTTCGTATTCCAGAAAGACTCGACTGGAGCTTCATCTGACCTTTCTTTTGCAGTCGGTCATTCTCTCGACTTTTCGAAAATCCTACCGTACCTAGAGCATATTCTGCATTAGTTCCAGCCCATGAAATAATAAAATTTTCGTTGGCTGCTACTTTGTATTTATTTGCTTTTATAGTGCAATTTGGGGCGTTCTTAGCTAAACCACCTGCCGGAAAGTATTCGCTAGCTGCTATCACTGTCCCTAATGGGTCACGGGCTTCAAGTTTGTATTGAGTCCTGTATTCAGCATTGATCACAGCATTTGGAATCACGTTTATGATTCGATCGCTAGAGCGCTTCAATTTTTTAAGTTTGAGCTGAAATGATTTCGCGTCTATCGAATCTACCATATAGATTTCAGTATCAGCGGGTAGATTTTCATATGAGAAAGAAATATTTTCCGGAGTTACTGCTTCAATAGAGATATTCAATGCGTTTGTTTCTAGTTGTTGCTGAGTCGCTGCATAGGAATTAGAATATGTACAAAAAAGCAAGAGAACTACAAAAATATTAAAAATGGATTTCATGGTTTATGGGAATAATTGGTTATTAATACTCATTTTGATTATATAGTGAAATCGGGTCATAAATGAGCAAAATTTGGGGACAAGTCATCATTAATAAAAAAAAGAAATATGGGTTATGAAAATAAAAACAAAATTGTAATCCTAGAATAAGGTGAGTAAGAATTTGGTGGTTGACCCCGTTTATTTGCCCTTTTATTCGCTGGCTATTGGATGACCTCTCTGTACTATGGTGTAAAGAATTCTTCGACCCGAATTACTTCATTGTTTGCATTGAGAGTCACTGTTCGATGATATTCATAATATGCATTTGGATCATACTTGCTTGCGTCAGAAGGGAAGCGGGTTTTTAGAAATTCAATAGTTTGATGAAATGGGGACAGGCACAATTAATTTATGTTAAACTAAGTAGATGGGAAGAGTAGCTCGAGTTGCAGTTGGAGGGGAAGCATACCACATCATTAACCGTGCTACTGCTCGGTTGCAAATATTTAGTACATCATCAGACTTCCAATTGTTCCTATCATTACTTCAAGAGGCAAAGGATAAAAATAATATTGATATCTATTCTTTTGTTTTGATGCCCAATCATTGGCACCTACAAGTTCGACCTAAAAATGATGGAGATCTTGCTCGTTTTATGCATTGGCTTACTAATGCTCATACTCGAAAATTTCATACTCTTACTAAAACCATAGGTTACGGACCTTTGTATCAAGGAAGATACAAATCTTTTCTCGTAGATAGTGACTCTTATTTGCTCACTGTCCTTAAATACATTGAGCGAAATCCTGTCCGTGCAAAAATAGTTAAAAATGTTGAAGATTGGAAATGGGGAAGTGGTTGGATTCGTATACATGGTAATAAAGAACAGAAAAAAATATTGAGTGAGATGCCAATTCCGCTACCAAAAAACTACCGAACCTGGGTTAATACTGAAGATAAACCAGATGACTTAGAAAGCATTCGTACATCAACCAACAAAGGCACGCCTTTTGGTAGAAAGACGTGGGTTGAACAAATGGTAGAAGTGCATAATCTTGGAGCCACAATGAGAAGTCCAGGCAGGCCAAAAAAATAATAATTGTGCCTGTCCCCATTTCGTCAATAATTGTGCCTGTACCCATTTCCCCCATTTCGTCCATTTCTGTGCTGCTGTGTGTCCCCATTTCTGCATGTCCTCATTTCTGCCATTTCCTGTCCCCATTTCCCTATCGGGTAAGGTAAGCCATTATGGTATAGTACAATTTCAAGGGGGGCTGGCGAATTGGTGTCAGCGCCTACCGGCTTCAGTTGAATTACATTGTTGACTCTCTTATTTTTAAAGTTAAGCATACTTCTATGAATTTAGAAATAGTACCTTACAAAAGTGTAGGACCGCTTCACTTTAATATGGCTCGTCGTAGGGTTCGAGAAATTTTTAGAGAGTATAAATTTGAAGAGTTCCAAAAAAGTGAAGACGATCCTAACACCACGGACGCATACGATAAACTTGGGTTGCATTTATTCTACGACAAGAAAAATAAGCTTGAAGCTATGGAGGCATTTAAACCAGCCAAGTTGTCTTTCAACGGCCAAAATTTACTCGGACAGACTTATAGCGACGTATTTAAAAAATTAAAAAAAATAGATCCAAATTGTGTAGATAATCGAGAGAGTGGATTTGAGTCACTGAAACTGGGAATTGCTTCTTATAATTCAGTTTTCACTAGAAAATGTAAAATAGAGTCTATCATTATATTCAGAAAAGGCTACTACGACTGAATCTATTGATAAAAGGGGACAGAGACAATTAACTTACTACTATTACACAAGGGAACTCTGTGTAGATATATGTCGCGCTTGCTATCGGGTCAAGCGTTCGGAGAAATGGGGACAGTCACGATTTAAATATGTTCGTGTAAATGGGTAAATGTAAATGGGGACGGGGACAATCGAATTAGGAAATGTGTGTTGTAGATTTGTGGTCATAAATCACTAAGTGAATTTGTTCGCTACGCTTCAAATCCATAAAGTGTTTGTCGACCTCGCCTCGGCTGTGTCTATCCCTAGGAAGGGGATAGACACATGCCTGCGGCCTCACAGTTGACCCAGACACAAAATTGTTTGTGTCCTAGAATAGAAAATACCTTGTGTTTATAACACAAGGTATTTTCTATTCTGTCAACTGTGACCCTACGGAGAATCGAACTCCGGCTTCAAGGATGAAAACCTTGTGTCCTAACCACTAGACGATAGGGCCAAAATTTAATGTGATTAAATTTTGGTTGAGTGCAATACACTTTTTCAAATATCACTACTGGCTTTATGCCAATTGGCACAAAATACTTTTATTGGATTACTTAGATTCTTCCAAAACAAGTGGCATATTTATAGCAGAAAAAGCATATTTCGTGAAGGGGTCTATAAAGACTAGTTACTCTTACGCATCGTGGTCTTGATATCGAAGCGCGGGTTGACCTTTTTGCCGGGGTTGAAGATATCGTCGGGGTCAAAGATATGTTCAGTCTGCTTGAATAGTTCAAGCATGTGCTTGGAGAAGAGTTTGGAGAGGTGAGGGGTACGGATAATACCATCATTGTGTTCACCACAGATATTTCCCTTGTATTTGATGGCAGTGTTGTAAAATTTTTCTGACATTTTCTCGACCAATAAGGGAGTAGTCTTTTCAGTGAAGTCTAAGAGAGGATAGAAATGAAAATGTCCGTTGCCACCATGGCCATGGACAGCTGCTGTGACATTAAATTCTTTGAGGAGTTTTTTTACTTCCATAAAGAACTTGGATAGATTCTCGGGCGGGACAGTCATATCCTCTAAAAAGGCAGCTGGTCGGCGTTTAGGGTCTTGGAACTTCGATAGAGTAAAGCTGGCCCGGCGCACTTGCCACAGCATTTCTTTTTCGTATTTGTTATTGACTACCCGAGCGCGGGTCTTTTGGGTACTTATATTCAAAACAATTTCATGCGCTTGGTACTTATGTAGTGTCTCTTCATCAAGCGTGATGAGCATAGTAAACTCTGGCGTTTTGCGACCATAGCGTAGGTGGTAAGTGGTGTACATGGCCAGCATGGTCTTGAGATAATCCACACCCTCTAGGCGTTGTTTGAAAAAGCTTGGGTTTTTTAGCGCTAGGTCAAAGGTCAAACCGTCAAATAACTCGACATTAATCGGGTTGTACTTTAGGGAGGCGGTGACGACAGAAGCAGCATCGTGTAAATCAAAAACAGGCACAGCGATAAGCGTGGTGTGATGCTGGATCTTTAGCGCCCGCATTGTGATACTTGAGATAATACCAATGGTGCCTTGGCTACCAGCAATCAAGCGGGTTAGATCAAAGGTACCTTTACCTTTTTTAAAATTGGCTACACTTTCACTGAGCACATGCCACAGAGAATACCCAGCGGTATTCTTTTGGGTTTTTGGTTTGGCTTTAAGAATTTCTTGCTCGTGCTTCTCCAATAGGGTAAATATCTCGCGGGCAATACGAGCATACTCATGCTTTTCTTTACTAAGGCGTTTGAATTCTTTGTAGCTGAGCGGTTTTATGGTGTAGGTGTGTCCATCGCATAAGACAACATCAAGCGCTTCAACCCAATCCGCACAGTGGCCGTAACGCAGTGAGTCTGGACCAGCGGCGTTATTGCCAATAGAGCCACCAATACTGCAGATATCTTTTGAGGATGTGTAAGGCGGAAGATACGCGTCATGCTGTTTGAGTTTCTTCTCGACATCGCGCCACATAGCGCCTGGTTCGCAAGTAAAAATAATTTTTCCACCTTTTTCAATCACTTCACCAATATGATGAAGATGAGTACAGACATCGACGACGATGGAATCGCTCAACGAACCACCAGACAGACCGGTACCGGCTGCTCTCGGTGTGAGTGAAAGGGAAGAGAAGCGCTTTGTCTCACGGGCAATCACCTTAGTAGCAACTTCTAAGTCAGTCTCACTTTTGGGTTGAATTACTACCTGTGGTCGAACGGAAAAAATACTTTCATCGGTGCTGTATTTTTCCAGGACTTTTTTGTCGGTTGATACTCCACCCCGGAAACCGGCTTCGCGGAACATCTTTTCAATTAGTAAGTGCCCTAGTGGGTGGCGTTTGAGCGTGCTAGATAAATCGCGCATAGTGACAGCCTGGCTGATTTCGTGGCTGTGAGTATGGACTGAACTAGCTAGTTTTGCCTTTTTGGAATTGGTTGATTTCTTGGCAGGCACCTTAGTGACTTCCGTCTTTTTTTGTAAGACAGGTTTTTTCTTGGTGATAGCTTTAATAGGTATAACAATTGAGGAACTAGATGACATGAATACATTTTACCGTATTAACTGAAAAATATGCTACGCTTATTCCCACATGACACAAGAGACGGCCTTAGAGATTTTAAAAACTGGTGCCAATGTTTTTCTCACTGGTGAACCAGGTTCGGGTAAGACGTACGTGACCAATGAGTATGTGAAGTGGCTAGAGGTGGCTGGACTTTCGGTGGCAGTGACGGCCTCGACTGGTATTGCGGCCACTCACTTGGGAGGGCTGACTATACATTCCTGGAGTGGGGTGGGTACCCGTGACACTTTGAGTCGTTATGATCTAGACCAGATTGCATCTAAGGAAAAATTAGTCCGACGAATAAAAAAGACCCACGTCTTGATTATTGACGAAGTGTCAATGCTTGATGGCAAATTACTTGATATGGTAGACGTCATCTGTCGAACTATTCGGCAATCGACCGAAGTCTTTGGGGGAATCCAAGTAGTTTGTGTGGGTGACTTTTTCCAGTTGCCACCAATTGCTCGGCAAGGAGAGATGATGCGGTATGCCTTTGAGTCACGGGCTTGGGAAAATCTCCGACCACTTATATGTTATTTGACCGAGCAACATCGCCAGGAAGATGAATTGCTTTTAAGTTTGCTGGGTTCTATCCGTCGCGGAGAAATAGAAGAAGAGCATTATACTTTGCTTCGTGAACAAATAGACATTGCTTACGAAGAAATTGAACCGACTAGACTTTACACTCACAACGTCGACGTGGATGCGGTAAATAGCGCTCGGCTGGGTGAGCTAAAGGGAGGTACCAAGACTTATAAAATGATTGGGCGGGGAAATAAGACCTGGCAGGAATCACTAATGCGGAACTGCCTTTCTCCGCAAACCCTTGTCCTCAAAGAGGAGGCAATGGTGATGTGTACCAAAAACAATTTCGAAGCTGGTTATGTAAACGGTACGCTGGCTCGGGTGGTGGCCTTTGATGCTTATGATGGCAATCCGATTATTGAAACGTCAGACAAAAGACGGATCACGATTGAGCCTGTTTCTTGGGAAGTGGTTGAGGAAGGGAAAATCCGCGCTGCCATTGAGCAGGTGCCATTACGTTTGGCTTGGGCAATCACGGTACACAAGAGTCAGGGGATGTCACTTGATGCGGTGGAGGTAGACCTATCAAAATCATTTGTGTATGGACAGGGTTATGTAGCCCTCTCTCGGGTGCGGACTCTAGCCGGGCTAAAGGTCTTGGGTATGAACCCTAATGCGCTGATGGTTGATCCAAAAATAATCGCGCAGGATGCACGCTTCCGCCAAGAGTCTGAAGCGGCTGAAGAAACTTTTGTCGCTCTGGATGATACCGCTCTCTTAGAAATGCATGCGCGGTTTGTAAAAGCTCATGGTGGGACGCTACCGACGGCCGAGATTTTGGCTTCAGCTGTTTCAGAAAATAAAAAACACCGAGTACAGAATGAAAGTACTTACGAGCAGACTTTAGCCCTGCTGGCCCAAGTAGATAATTTAGAAGATTTAGCCAAGAAGCGCGGACTGACCGTCACCACAATTGTAAATCACCTAGAACAACTCGGTGAGGAAAAGAAGTTGATGGCTGAGGTATTAGAAAAATTTATACGAGCTTTTCCTAACAGTGATGAAGCTAAAAAAGATATTTATAAAGCAATTGCCAAGAAGGGGGTAGAAAAACTTAAACCTCTGTATGACGAAACCGGTGGGGTGTATGACTATATACTAATCCGTTTACTTCGCGTGCTTTTTATTGGTGAGCATAAAAACTAGTTATTTAAATATATACATTATCTTAAAGGAGCCTACACCAAAAAACACCAGCAAAAATTAAGTAACATATTTCGTGAAAGATAGTATATTAAAATAAGTCTCATTTTAAGGCGTCATTTGTTCTAGTAGAACAATCCTCTTGTTAGATTTGGTTTGTTAAATTGAATCGGTTATCGCTAAAACGAGTATGATATAATTTTTGCAAAGAATAAAATTTAGAGAATTTAATATAAGAATCATGATTTATAAAAAAGCAGTGACCTTTGTGGTCTTGGTAGCGATAATTTTTCAAGCCAACGTCACATCAGTAAGAGCAGGAAACGTTGATGAAAGCATTAAAGCGCTAATTTATTCAACTATTCAAATGGCGCAATCTGTTATTAAGTCTGCTCAACTTACAGTCGCGGAAAAGGTTGCTTTTTTAAGTACCCTATCTTCGGTCTCACAAATATTGTTAGGTTTAAGCGTTGGTAGATCCTCTCAACCAATAATTAACCCTAACCCAAATCCCAACCCCAACCCCAATCCTGTAAATCCACCTAATCAAAATACTGTTACCGCTAAATCAGTTGGTTTAAAGCAGGTAGTTTTTAAGTTTGACCCAGACACTTTCAAAGCAAATGTAAAATTGGTGTACAAGAACAAAACAGAAAATAAAAATTATGATTTAGTCAAAAATCCTAGCACGACAAATTTTGATAAAATTGTCTCGGGAGCAAAAAATCAGGTTCTGTCTTTGCTCGTAAATGAGACTGGTGTAATAAAAAGTGATCTTAGTAAAATTATGCTCTTTAGTGCCCGAAACCCAATTCAGGACAAAGTGACAAACATTAAAGCCAATTCTCCAGAAGCCCTGGCCTTAGCTAATACTATTGGTAAGTATTCAATCGTAACTTCCGTAGAAGTATCACCCCTCTATGGAGTATATGACTATTTTGAAGATGTGGCAGCGGGAACTAAGTTTACTTCTTTAAAAAACCAGTACGCCACTGTGGTAGTGAAGACAGATCAAAATGAAACACTGAATTCATATTATGCGGTAAGTTATGGTTCTGGTGTAAATTCTGAGCCAGTAAGAAGTGGTACTCTTATGGGCTATGAAGTCCTGGTACCACTCAAGACGGGAGCCGGTCCTGCCTCACCAAAAGCGATAATCTCAGAAGAGGAGACAAATATGTCTGACGAAGCAATAGCGACTGGTATAATGGGTGCTTTTAGTCAATCTCAGATGATGAAATTGGATAAAGGGTATGCTGATAAACTGTCATACTTCCTTGGACGTAATACCACTTACACCCTTACACCAGGCGAGCAGTGTTATCCTAGTACAGACAGAGAGCAAGTGGTAAAAGCTATAGAATACATGCTTGAAGGTTATCAGTTGAATGGCGAGATTAGACAGATTACCAATTTCAACACCCCTGTTTACGACCCTTACTGGCACGGTGGTACTGATGGATGTCAAAATGTAGTACAGTTCTTTTAGCTAGCTATTAATCTATCGTGATATTAAATTTTTTTAAAAAATCACGACGGGTTACCCGCCGGTCTGTGCAAGCGAGAGGAGCTCATCAAAATCTTAAAAAACAAGCCAGAAATATCATAATCGCTCGATTAGAATACTATAGCAGTGCTCACGGGTATTCTTGGAATAAAGTAGCTATTCGTGATCAGCGTCGGCGCTGGGGTAGTTGTTCATCTTTGGGTAATTTAAATTTTAATTACCGGCTGATTTTTTTACCAGATTGTCTAAGAGATTACATCATAATCCACGAACTCTGCCACCTAAAGCAATTAAACCATAGTTCGGCTTTTTGGGCGGAAGTGGCGAGGCATTGCCCAGACTACCAACAAATTGTAAAAACTTTAAGACAACTAGAGAAAGATTCGAAATTGAAAGAGGAGCTTCTTCTTAGATTTAAAGAGACACATTCTTGTAGTTATTGTTCTCTCCAACAATCAATCCAATAAGGTTTTTGTGCTACAATGCAACCACAAAAATATGATAAAAAAACTTCTTTCTAACCAAAAACTGATAATTATACTAAGTTTTCTAGCCTTATTTTATACCCTTGCTACACCGACACTCAAGGCTCAGTCTAACGATGAGGCAAGGGCTGTAAATTCGGCTACTGTCTATATGTTTGGTCGCGATGATTGTGGCTTTTGCCGTGAGCAAAAAAGTTACTTAGAAAAGGCAGATATACCCTATGTCTATCTAAATATTACTGAGGATACTGAAGCAGCCAATCTATATGAAGCAGTAACACAAAAGCATAGCCTTTCCAAAGTGACGCCAATTACGGTGGTCGGGGAGAGGGTGTTTGTTGGGTTTAATGGTGCCAAGACCACTGGTGAGCAAATAAAAAATGCCATCAAAGATCAAGGAGATTCACAGGTGAAGACAATAGAAGATCATTTGGCTTTTGTACCCGCTCAGACCGTAGAAGAAGGAGAAAGCTGTTCACCACTGGAGTGCGATAGTGCTACCGGACAATTCACCTTTGAGCTACCAATCTTGGGTATTGTTGACTTGCGTTCTTTTTCCTTATTTTCACTTTCTGCCATCTTAGGGGTAATTGACGGTTTCAATCCTTGTGCGATGTGGGTTTTGATTACGTTCTTGGTCCTTCTCTCACAGGCGGGTAGTAAAAAGAAGATGATGATTTTGGCGGGGATATTCATCTTGGCGCAGGGAATCATGTACAACCTGATTTTGAATGTTTGGTACAAGACCTGGGACTTTGTGGCGCTTGATCAAATCGTGACGCCACTGGTAGGATTTCTCGCCTTAGGTGGTGGTGGATTTTTCCTATGGCGCTGGCACAAGAACAAAGAAGTACAACTTGTCTGTGATATTACCGACATTGAAACACAATCGAAGACCATCAACCGCTTTAAGCAGATCGTCTCTGCGCCAATTACACTTACCTCAATCTTTGCGATTTTAGCGATTGCTTTTTCGGTCAACATTATTGAATTTGCTTGTTCTATCGGCATACCGCAGGCTTATACAAAAATACTGGAACTAAATGGTTTAGATTTACTCAGTCGTCAGTGGTATATCATGGTCTTTACTATCGGTTATATGTTTGATGACTTTGTGGTGTTTGCTCTCGCTATCTGGGGCTATTCACGCTTGCAAGCGCATGGTGGTAAGTATGCGCAGTGGTCACTCCTTATTGGTGGTGTATTGATGTTGCTACTAGGTTTGATGCTGGTTCTCAATCCTGATTTGTTGGTTTGGTAGAAAATTTGCCAAAGTAAAATAATCTACGTTTGTACTGATGAATGCAAAAAATTTGCCGGAATTATTATTGATTGATAAACCTAAAGGGATTAGCTCCTTTACCGTTATTCGTGAACTTCGACGACACACTGGTATTAGGAAGTTTGGTCATGCTGGCACGCTCGATCCACTAGCCACCGGCCTCATGCTGATAGGGGTTGAAGCAGGGACAAAGCTACTGACTGCTCTGGTTGGTCTAGATAAGGAATACGTGGCAGAGGTATTGCTGGGAGAGAAACGGACTACGGGCGATATGGAAGGGGAGATAATCTCAGAGCGAGCTTATGAGGGAGAGTATAATAGTACTGACTTAAAGGCAGTGCTCTTTAGTATGATCGGCGACATCACTTTGCCAGTCTCAGCCTATAGTGCTATCAAAAAAGCGGGGGTCCCGATGTACAAAAGAGCGCGTCAGGCCGAAGCTAGAGGGGAAGTGGTAACCGATGTGCCGAAGCGGACCATGCAAGTATTTGAAGCTGAGCTTTTACAGGTGGAAGATATACCAGAGCCATCCAGGCGATTAGTAGTAACTGTTCGATTTAAAGTCAGTAGTGGCACATACATTCGCTCGCTAGGGGAGGAGTTTGGTCGAAGGCTAAACTACCCGGCTACACTAAGGAACTTACGCCGTACTATGGTGGGGCCATATTCTATAAAAGACGCCAAACAACTCAGTGATTTTGGGATAGATTGACACCGGAGTGCATGCTATAATTTTTATATCATGGCGCTAGATAGTAATGAAAAAACTCCAGAGGTATTCGGTAATGACATCGACATAGATCCAGCCGACGACTTGGCTTACAGAGCGTGGTTGCATCAGCATTCGCTCCTAGAAAAAGAGGACTGGGTAGAGGATAAAGGGGCCCGAGGCTTCGCCTCGGGCCCCGCTGACACCCCAAAGCAAGAACCAACTGGCCGACCTACCATCTCTGCTTTTGCTACCAAGACCGACTCTACTGGTCATACCACCAGCTCCTTCTCAGTCTTTACTATCTTCTTTATTATCCTAGCTCTCTTTGGTATTGGATACTACACGTACTTTCAAGTACAAGGTGCCACAACTATAAGCAATACCCTCACCAATAGTGTCAACCTCGAGAATGGACTGGTGGGGCATTGGACGTTTGATGGGGGGGATATGACGGCTGTAGGTACCGTGAGCGGCTACGCGACTTCTACTGATGTTTCTGGCAATAATAATCACATATGGCATACGTCGGCAAGGGCAGATAAAAGAGTGCCTGGCAAAATTGGACAAGCGTTGCAAATTAATTCCGGTTTAAACAGTAAAGCTCCAGCTAGCTCGAGTCTTAATGA
The DNA here is from genome assembly GCA_964425625.1 of uncultured Candidatus Saccharibacteria bacterium. Lineage (GTDB taxonomy): Bacteria > Patescibacteriota > Minisyncoccia > Phycocordibacterales > UBA918 > OLB19. The sequence continues at coordinate 21,978 of CAYRMI010000010.1, forward strand.
CCTATCAACTGTCACGGTAGCAATGTGGGTTAGGCCAGTGGTCTCGTATGTGAATAATTTTTTGGGACTATCAAACCCATTAATAAACAAGAGTTGGATGGAATCAAACGGTTGGGCCCTTGCAGCTTCTACTTCCGAAGGAACTATCGAATTTAGATATAATCGCTCTGTAACAGATGGAATCTGGAAGACAATAAAAAATCAATACAATGTAAATGAGTGGGTCTTCATCACCATCACTTACGACGGTTCTTCCACCAGTAACGATCCGAAAATATACGTCAATGGATCCTCGGTTACTTTGACGGAGGTTTCGACACCAACAGGCTCCCTATCAGCAGACACTCCCCATGATTTACGGTTGGGTTATGATTCAGCAGTAAACCATAACGGTGCCACCTACGACGACGTCCGCATATACAACCGCGTCCTTTCCGCCAAGGAAATCGAACATCTCTACAAGCTCGGGGAGGGGACAAAGATAAGTACTACGGTCGATACTAACAGTAACTTAGAAACTGGCCTCGTCGGCCACTTCACTTTCGATGGTCCTGATATGGACTGGGCATCATCTACCGGTGAAGCCGAAAACATTGGTTCTCTAGGTGGTCGAGGCAACGTCACCAACTTCACCAACAGCCAAGTCGCGATAGGTAAACTCGGCCAGGCGCTTGGTTTTGACGGTACGAATGACTATGTGAGCGTGACACATGACGCAGCACTTGATCCAACCTTCGTGACCGTGGCGGCCTGGGTTAAGACTGATACAGAGGGTGGATATATCATTGCCAAGGATCCACCCATGCAGGATGCCTCCATAGAAGAGTCGGTCGATGAGAATGCTGGAGTATCTGTTTTGGGGAAATTAAATTTGCTCCTGGACTATAGTCACGAAGGCGCGATTCTAATCATACTGGTAGTACTTCTCTTGGGTGTTGGTATGTATAAAACAAAAAATCCAGAACCATCCTCTGAACTTATCATCGCCTCACTGGCTTTTTCTGGAGCTGCCGCACTCATATATGAAATTGCTTCAACACAGGCCTTGACGTATTTTTTCAATTCCAGCTCTTATTCGGTCGCCACAGTCATCATCTCCTTTTTGCTTGGTTTGGCATTCGGAAGTTTTCTTATCGCCCGGTATCTCCCCAAGATTACGGAACCGGTACGGGTGCTCATGCTCATGCAGGTGTTGGCTGGTCTCTATGCGTTTTTTGTTTTGCCGCAGTATGGAGTGATTACCCAAGCATTTTCGTTTCTGTATGAGGCAGCCAATCACTCATTCGCACTCGTGGTCGCGGTTAAATTCCTGGTCAGTATCGTGCTCCTTTCTTTTCCGACGGTTATGCTTGGAGCTTCTTTCCCTTTGGCATCATCACTTATTATCAAGGATATCAGAACAGCTGGAAGTATGGTGGGCAAGCTATATGCGTGGGATTTGGTCGGCGCCGTCCTCGGCGCGACTTTGGCCGGCTTTGTTCTCCTCCCGCTCTTTGGGCTAACAGTCGTTTTTGTATCGGGCGCTGTCCTCAACTTGATCGCGTGGCTACTTATTGCTTCGTATGCTCCAAGGCGCCTCTGGCTCATCTTGGGGGCGCTCGCAATACTGATACCGCTTTCGACATGGATGTTGCAGCAATATGGGACGAAGTTTGTCGGTACTCCGATGCGGACGATGGAGCAGGTCACCGATTCGGACATTCTGTTCTTGGAGGAAACACCGTATGGGGAGATTCTCGTTACTAATACCAACGACCGCCCCACGCTATCGATTTCAAAGGTTGTTCAGTGTAGTACTGATTATCCTGTGCTGTTAAAAAACCTCGACTTGGTTCTTGGGTCTTTTTCTCGCCCAGTAGCCGTTCTGGATATTGGCCTTGGCTGTGGCTATTCGGCGGATAGGATCGCTTCGAGTTCGCAGACTTCCTATCTCGATGTTGTTGAGATCAATCCGGTTTTGCGAGAAACGCTCCAGTACTTCGATAATGAATCCTTGCTTCAGAATGATCGGGTGACAGTGACCACTGATGATGCCCTTCATTTTTTGGCCCGCACCCAAAAAACGTTTGGTTTTATCAATGTTGAACTGAATATGCCTTCTCTGTCAGAAATATCGCCTTTTTATTCGGTGGAATACTTTGACCTGGTACAAAAGAAGTTGGAGGTATCCGGCACGGCTCGTATCTGGGTTTGTTGTGGAGACTATGAATTTATAAAGACAGTGTACAAGACGTTGCGGCAGGTTTTCCCTGATATTGTTCTCAAGACAGATCAAGATCCACGGCCAGGGCAGGATTACTATTACAATACCGAGTTTATTGTTGGAGGTGCGGCCAAGCAGATAGCACAGACCGATGAGGAACGAGTGCTCCAAAAGAAGCTCGATGCGGACCGGCGGTTTACGGTGAGTACGCTTGATAACCAGCTCATTGGCAAGCTGTGGTCGGAGTGGAGCCAGAAAAACTTTCGGGAATACTTCGGTCAGCCGGAATTGGTGAGGGAGACAGGCGCACCGACGATGGATGATGCCTATGTTTTTCCGCTTGACGTGAAGCCTGGTGACCTCATGAGGGTGGGGGTACGGGCTACTGATGAGAACGGTATCGCCTCGGTTCGCGCATCTTTTCCGTACGAAGGTGGGGAGGACTGGGTCGATTTGGAACTGGTAGAGGGGAGCAAGCGAGATGGCACGTGGAAGGGGGTCTGGCATGTTCACGATACGATTGATACGACCTATCAGAGCAGGGTAATCGTGAGTAATAATAACGGCGTTGAAGCAGAGCAAACTCTAGAGTGGAGTGACTTTGCCCCGCCGCCCGTCTGTGCTTCCTTATACTTTATTGACTCCCCATATGTGGCTGATGTCGGAGCCACCGTCTCTGTTACTGTACAGGGCATCGGAACTTGTGGAGGAATTGGTATTATGGATGATACTTCTGGTTCGTACGTCACAATTCCATCGAGTGATACTGACCTGGATTGTAATGGAGACACGTGTGCCGGGCCGAATCCTTTGACAACAGCGCTTCGGTGCCAGTCTGCGGGTGTATACAATATCAAGGCATTAGGTGGCACTATTGAGACAGATCCTACCACAGTCACCTGTGTCGCTACTACACCTTCCGTGCCATACGCCCTGAGCACGGTTGGAGGAGGGCAGTTTGTTATTGTCGATGGTGAGACGACACACACGGTTACAAGTTCTCAGTCGGTGACCGATAACCAATGGCACCTGGTCGTGGGTACCTATGATGGTACGACCATGCGGATTTATGTGGATGGGGTGCAAACTGGAACAAATACGAGTTTTTCTGGCAATTTACCAGCGAGTAAAAGTGGCCCGTTGCGTGTAGGGGCTGACTACCAAGAGACGCCGGATAACTTTTTCACGGGGATTATCGACGACCCCCGTATCTACAACCG
>CAYRMI010000011.1:0-13661 GCA_964425625.1 uncultured Candidatus Saccharibacteria bacterium
TAGTGGTAGCTGCTACCGATGGTGCGATGCCTCAAACTCGTGAGCACGTACTTCTCGCTAAGCAAGTAGGTGTACCAAACATCATCGTATTTCTAAACAAGTGCGATATGGTGGATGATGAAGAAATGATTATGCTCGTAGAGGAGGAACTTCGTGAGCTTCTGACCAAGAACGGCTTTGATGGTGCTAACGCTCCAGTGATCAAGGGTTCTGGTCTAAAGGCACTAGAGAATCCAGCTTCAGAGTGGGGTGATAAGGTTGTCGAACTGGTAGATGCGATGGACTCATACTTCCCACAACCAGTCCGTGAGCTTGATAAGCCATTCTTGATGCCAATTGAAGACATCTTTTCGATTGAAGGACGTGGTACCGTAGTAACTGGTCGTGTTGAACGAGGAGCAGTCAAGGTAGGTGAGGAAGTAGAAATTGTTGGTATCAAGGACACTGCTCTCACTACCGTGACTGGAGTAGAAATGTTCAACAAGCAACTAGATGCTGCTCAAGCTGGAGACAATGCTGGTATTTTGCTCCGTGGTACAAAGAAGGAAGACGTACACCGTGGTCAAGTGCTAGCCAAGAAGGGTTCAGTTACTCCACACACCGAATTTGAAGCTGAAGTATACGTACTTAGTAAGGATGAGGGTGGACGACACACACCATTCTTCTCTGGTTACAAGCCACAGTTCTACATCCGAACTACCGACGTAACAGGGGATGTAACCCTAGCTGAAGGAGTGGAAATGGTTATGCCAGGCGATACGGCTAAGTTTAAGGTCAAGCTAGTAGCTCCAGTAGCGCTAGAAGATCAGCAAAACTTTGCTATCCGTGAGGGTGGAAAGACTGTGGGGGCTGGCGTGGTAACAAAAATCATTGCCTAACAATCGTTGAAATTAACTTATCTACTTTGTCAGGCCGGCAGTTTGGTCAGTCGTCGTATAAAGATACGCCTTCTTCCCAAACTTTGCCCTTCCTCGTATCTAAATCAATTTCAACAATTGTTTAAGATAGTGGTAGAGAATTAAAATCACTGAAATTACCATGGCAACAGACTCTAAAAAAGACGCGAAAAGCGCGATAGGCGAAATCAATAAACTGCGCATTCGAGTTCGAGCTTACGAAAGTAAAATTCTCGATGCGAGTGTGAAGCAGATTATTGACACGGCGCTGCGCTTTGACGCCAAGGTAGTGGGACCTATTCCACTTCCGACTGAGATTAAGAAATATACGGTCAACCGCTCAACGTTCGTGTACAAAGATGCGCGAGAACAATTCGAGATGCGAACTCACAAACGAGTGATCGACATCTTAAACCCAGGACCAAAAGTAGTAGAGGCTCTGACGAACCTGTCACTACCTTCTGGTGTAAACATTGATGTGAAGATGATGTAGTTCTTTACTTCGTAAAGAACTACATCTAACAAAAGCGCCACCTTAAGGTGGCGCTTTTGTAAATTAAACAAGTCATAATAATTAAAGAATCAGGCATAGGAAAGGCCTGTGGACAAGAAAACAAGAAATAATAATTATCTACCGTATCACCAAACGCTCTGAAGCCTATTCTCGATAATTCATATCGATAAAATATAATAGTTTTAAAGTTTGAGTAAGGTTCGACCTTACTCAAACTACTCTTGTGGTGCATAGGAAAGGCCTATGCATACTGACGATTAAGTACAGAGAGGTAGATTGCTAGTGATGGTTGGCCGAAGTAGCCAAAAGTAGGTGGGAGATAGAATCTATCCAAACACTGTGGTTTAAAGCGTCATGGCGCATTCCTCCTTCTGTCAAAGTCCGGTTCTTGGCTGGTACAAAAAACATATTTTCCTCCGTATACTGCATGTCATTGAGCCATAAAACTAACCTTTCTTTTTGTTCGGTGGAAAACTCTTTGTGATTTATCAGTACTTCAAATATTTTGGCGGTGCCTCTAGTGTTACAAAAATTTGTCTGGGTATGGATCGGGAAGGCACCGTTAGCAAGTTGCATTTCACTGTACCAGCTAGCCAGGTCCTTAGCTTCGTCCTTTAGCGTTTCTATTTTAAGTACACTACCACAGGTAGTAAGGAGGGGGATAAGATCGCAATACGAGGCCAAATCTACCGATTGGTTATTTTTTAGTTTTAAATTTAAATCAGTCTGGATTTCTCTTGTTAATGTCAAAGCTTGCGCTAGACTAGACTCAGTATTTTGTCTGAGGTGGAAAAAGGCCAATTGAGCATATAGTATTGGCTCATAAGTAACCGATGGTAGCAGTGAATTAAGTGCCTCTGTACTTTTTTTGTAACTATCTTCATCGGCCAGCAGGTGCGCAGTTTTGTTTAAATATAGCAGGGAAAGTAGTCTTGTTTGAGGTGATAAAGTTTCTCGGGAGTAGATATGGTTTTGCAAGTAGGTCAAAGCCTGACGACCAGTTTTGCTAACTTCAGGCGCGGAAATTTTATTACCATAAGAGACTAAAGCCAAACTGGCGTGAGCTAGTCTGATCCAATCTATTTGTTCGGTCTTGCCCGAAAGGGGATTATAAATGGGCGGTATGTTGCCATCTTCTTCTTGCCAGTACGCGATATAAGCACAACCAAGCTTGGCCATAGCGCTTAGACACTGTTCTGCACTCGCATCAGTCTTATGCAAAATTGGACCGACTAGTGATTGGGCAGGCAAGTTGGCGTCCTTAGGCTCGATAAAATCAATCACGCTTGCCAGGTAGACTTTAGGTTGGGCGGGTAAAATTGGACAGTTTAGCTTCTGCGTATACAGTGTACTGAGTAAGTGCTCAAGGTGATAAAAACGCTGACAATTAAACACGGCCGGCACCAACCATTCTCGCTGGCCATTGTGCTCGGCTACATAGGCTAGCTCGGGAGAAATCTGGTTGTTGCTTAGCTCTGTAGCTGATAGCGGGATTTGTAGGGAGTTCATCAGGGTAATTTCAATGCGGGTGTCCGGCAATTCATCAGTCCCTATAGGCTTAAATCTACTATCACTTACAGCCAGGCTGACCGCTTCCTGTAAGGCTCGCAAAAGTGGCCGGTTAATCACAATACGTGAGCCGCGCAACTGGCCACCCACCCATAGCGTTACATCGACGTTAGCAACAGAGCCCCGCCAGTCTGTGGGAGGTATGGTGTTAGCGACTTGGCTCAAAAGCCCACTGACTATTTCCAGTAATGTCTTTCTAGCTTCTTGTAGCAGGTAAGTTTTTTGTTCCGTAGATAGACCTAAACAGAGTGGACGCTGGTTAGAAGGGTAAGAATCACGATGCCAGATTTCTAAATTTGGAGACTTAAATACAGTCATCCATCGTTCAGTTAAAGAGGCGGAATAACTAGTTAGTGAAGACAAAAGTTGGTTGGGGAGACAGATGACAAAATCTAAATCAGCACAAACTTTTTCTATCGGTCGTCCATGTCTATTACAAGTATATTTATGCCGAGGTAGATTTACAAATATTACGTCAGCATTTAGGTTTTTTTGGGTTATTAGCCAATCAAAAAACACTTTCAAAACACTTGATATAAGCAAATGCTTATAATTATTTTTTAGGTAGTTTAAGAGCATGCTCATACAAATATACTGTATGAGTAAATTAAATTACGCAAATGTGTCTATGCACAAAATCCCTGACAAGTTAGGTCGATATATAAGGTTTCTTGCCTTATTATATTTCCGTTATCAGCTGTACATGTTAAAACATGTGATGCTGTACCATCATATGGATTTCCTGCTTTTGTGGAAAAGGTTTGCGAACCAGATCGTGGTTTAGTGCCAGACCAATCACCGGAGGCAATACAGGTCCCATTATCTTCAGCCTCTGTGCCAGAAAAGTCCCAAGAAAGAGTGTAGCTTTGGCCCCAATAGATACCAGCTTTATTTGAACTAAAAGATAAGGTCGAAGGAATCACACTTGGTGGAGCAATCGGGGCAAAAGAGACCTTAATGTCAGGTGGTTTTACCGTAAGGGTGTTCTGGGCGGTGATGCGCTGACCTGCGTAGTTTGAACCAGTTTCTCCGAGACAAGAAAAGGTAAAAGTATAAGTGCCAGGCGTAATAGTGCCGGCTCCGTAAGGTTTATTACCAGAGACACCACTAGAGTTTTCTGGCCAGCCCGTAAAGCCACTTGTCCTTGTACAAGTACTAGGATTTACGTTGCTACTAGTCCACTTAACGGTAACTGGCGTTTCAAATTTTATTGTAGCGGCTGCGGAAGAGTGATTAATGGCTATAAAACTGAAAAGTATGAAGAGTAGGCTAAGAAAAAAAATACTGACAACAATTTTGTGGCTGAGCGATTTTGATTTCATTTTTTATTTAGCAATTAGTAAACTTATATTATAAATTCGATATTTACCCAAGCAGAGGTTATTTCTGGTGCAGGTTCATAACCGTATGTATCAGAACAGCAACAATCACCACCCGCCCCATCCGCATAGGCTGTATCAATCGAGAAGATTGGCTCTTGCAGGGCCGTCTGGCTAGGATTATGATTTTCCATTTTGTCGCTGTTGAATATAAATCCGATTGCACCCGAGACAATCACGGAGGTTATGAGAAGAGTTCTTTTAAGAAGTTTTTTAATCATATGAATATTTTATAACTAAGTTATTTAATTATAGCATTATTAAACTCATGTCCGTCGATTATCTGGTTACGATGTGGATTGTCAGTGCCATTTCTGCTTTAATAGTTTTGTACATGGATAAGAATTACGACTATTTAAAAAACGCTATTGTAAGCGAAGCCTTTAAGCTACTAAACGTAGCTGATTTGGTGGGTAAGGATGGTTCAACTAGCCCCTGGATGTTTGATTTTAAGCGCCTAACTAGCAAAGGTGATTTTTTACAAGCTTACGTCAGACTATTTTGGGCTGAGTACAGTGGTCGGCAAAAATTTCAAGTCGGTGGTTTGGAAGTGGGGGCGATACCCCTTTTGTCAGCCATTGCTTTATTTTCGGCTCAGCAGGGGAGGCCGATCAACACCTTTTTTGTGCGGAAATCGCGCAAAAAAGACGGTACTCAGTCATTAGTGGAAGGAATAATCACCGACGCACCGATAATTTTGGTCGATGACTTGATTCATTCAGGGAAGAGTCTCTTTGGTTTAGTCTCCACGCTAGAGTCACTGCGAGAAAAGGGTCAGTGTCAAGCTGATGTTACAGACATCTTTGCAATTTTGCGTTTTCGAGATGCTAGTACTTACCAAGAATTTTTCCGCAGAGACATAAAATTGACCACCCTCTTTGACCTTAATGACTTCCAAGACAGCTTAGGATTAACCAACTTACCAGTCGTGGAAAAGTTGCAAACTAAAGCCTTTGAATCTCTGTGGCACTGGGGTGGAGATAGGCCATTACTCACACCGGTTATGCCTAAAGGAGAATTATTGCTTGATTCAGGAAATATGTACGTTGGGGCCGATAGTGGGAAATTGGTCTGTCTGTCTGGTCAGACAGGGGAGGAGATATGGAGTTATCGAGTATCTTTAGGTTTTAAGGGCCGGACGATTTTTTCTACGCCGGTTATATGTAAGAATCTAGTTATTTTCGGTAGCCATGACGGGAATATCCACGCCTTAGACAAAAACACCGGAAAAAAGGTTTGGATTTCTTACGAAGCCGATTGGCTACAAGGAAATCCAGCAGTTAACGAAGATTTGGGATTGATCTACGTTCCGTTATCTTTCGGTCTGTTCAGAAAGCAAGGCAAAGTAGTGGCACTAGAAGCAAAGACTGGCCAAGTGAAATGGGAATACAATGTTACGGCACCAGTTGGTGGTGGAATTACTCATTCTAGTCAACTAGGACTAATTTTTTTTGGCGCCGATGACGGTAGTTTTCAAGCGTTAGACGCAAAGACCGGTAAACTGGTGTGGTCGGTAAAGGTGGCTATTAAGCCAAGAGGTTATCCAACAGTATCAATCAGTACCAAAGCCGTTTTTTTTGGTGGGGTACTAGCTGGCGGTGCAGAAGATGATAGGGCTGGCTTTTATAGTTTAGATATCAAGACCGGTCGAGAAAATTTTAATTTTAGAGATTTTAGTTTTGGTACCTTTAGTACTCCTTGTCTTGGTAAAGATCGGGTATTCTTTGCGGCTTTAGATAAGTATTTGTACTGTTTAGACCAGAGGACTGGTGCTTTGCTGTGGCGAAGAGATCTCGGAGCACGAAGCTTATCATCAGCATCATTAATTTCTGCCGGAGACGACCGGTCTTTAGTATGTGTTGGAGCCAATAGTGGTTTTGTACAGTTTTTTTACACTATGACCGGTCAACCAAGAACGATTATTAAATTCAGCGAAAGAATAGTAAACCGAGTTATTTTTGACCCAGTCAGTAGAATTTTATATGTGCCTACTCAGGCTAACGAGATTTTTGCCCTGAAGCAAAAGTCTTAAAATTACTTATACACACAAAAACTACACAAGATAATATTTTTTACTTTAATATACTTAGATAAGCTGAAGTTAATACAAAATAATCTTTTACCTATGGAAGACACTCCAACTCCAAACAATGAATTTAACAGTGAAGTTCCAGTAACTGAACAATCACAAAAGCCGAGGCGACTTATTTTTATTTTGGTTTTTGTAATAATTGGACTGGTGGTTTTAGCGACCGTTATTTTCTTTATCCAAAGAAATCAGGTTAGTGATGTCGAGGTTGTTCCACCAGTTGATCTACCAGTTGAAGCCGGCTTCCGTTCTTCCCTCCAAGCTAGTGTCAGTGGTGACAATCCAGTACCGCTCCAGGACTTTTTCGCTGAGAAAGTCGTAGCGGGTGAGAGCGATGATGAAGCTAAATCAGCTATTTATTGGATTGCCCATCGCTATTTCGATAATGGTGGCAATATTTATGAGATCTATGACTTTATTCAAGAGCGACCAGAGATAGCTTTTCTCAATGAAGCTGAGTCAATTTACCCATTTATCTTCGCTGATATAAAAGAGCGAAAAGTAGCGAACTTCAGTACGGACTCACTGTTAGCTTTGTTGGCTTATTATGAAGTAATTGACACCTATGGTTACGCCGACATTGGTATCTGGGGTATGACAGCCAATCGTTACGCCGAACTAGCTTATAAGGCAAAAAGATTCTTTAATGAGAATAAAAGAAATCCAAATCTAGCAGAAGGGGAATTGGAGCGTACGCTTGATTTTATCAACGACACCATCAAAAGATCGCGACAATTTATGGAGAAGGCTAATCTCTTCTTATACACCCATACGGTGGAAACCGGCTCACTCGATGAATTGTACAAGCTTAATATGATTCCTGATGATCTTTTGGTCGGTCTCAATCAATATGGTGCCGCCTTAGAGAATCTCAAGGGCCTTGGTATCACTACCGATACAGCTTTTGATTCAGCTGAGTTATATGCTTTTAACTATGAGTTGGCCAAGACTAGAGTCCCACGTCTATACTTCTTCACTAATTATCTCTATGCTTCATCACTAGTCTATGGTGGAGGAGCCACTGCCGAGAGTGTGGCTTTGCCACTTAGTCGAGCCATGGACTATACACAGACCACCGACCGAGTCGAATGGCGTAAAAGTGTGAGTAGGGTAATAAATTCTAAAGTAGCCAACGAAAACGGTATGTACGCCTATGATACAGTGAAAACCCTTGCTTCTTTGAACAGTGACTTCAAGAGTTGGCTGATGAAGGAGGGTTGGACAGAAGCAGATTTCTAACAGCTTCACCAGCTTATAATTTAGCAATAAAGGCACCTTAAGGTGCCTTTATTGCTAAATACTAGTTTCTCTTTGCTTAGCGTAAAGTTTGCTACAATACACTAAATTATGAGACAGCCGAGCGCAAGAATTTCCTATTTGGAGACAGAGACAATTACTTCCCTCAGTCAAGAGTTAGTGACCGATGATAAACCGAACCTGGACCTCCGTTCTCGTCTACGACTTTTCCTACTTCGTCAGCTCTTAGGGACAAAAAACAGTCTAGTCTATGTATTCAATCTAAAAGAAAAAATACTCCAAGAGAGAACTAATTTAGAAAGATTAAAAGCTGAGGGATATATAGACTCTTATGGTGAAGGGCCGGTGTATGCTGACTACCCACGACTTAATTTTTTTGGTATCTCGTTTTCACCAGACAAAAATAAACCGCCACTGCGTGCTTGGGGTTATAGCTTGCCTTACGAAGACAAAGCTTTGGCTCTACAAAAAGCCTTATGGGAAACTTGTGAGCGACATGCTACTTGCTACTCGCCAAATATCAAGACGGTTAAATATCCGACTTTCACAAAAGGGGACGCCTCTTTCTTGTTTGATTTAATTCCTCGCTATAGCGAAGGCCAAATCCTCTCCGATAGTAGTTTACTCGCTGTGAAGTCAGATCTAGAGAGTGTAATGGGTTATCATGCTGTTTCGCTTACCGGGGATCGGAAGCGATTTTTGCCGGCTGATTGTTTTTTTTGGAATGGACAAGTTAATCAAGAAGACAAATATTTTCAAGATACTACCACCAGTGGTTGTGGTGGGGGAGCGAGTAAAGCGGGGGCGATTTTGAGTGCTACTTATGAACTGATTGAGCGCGACGCGTTTCTTTTGTATTGGTTGACGGGATTGAAGCCACCTCTGGTAGAGGTTGAAAATGAAGTGGGAGAATTCTTTGACCAGGTTCGGGTGGCGCGTAACCGCTATAAACTGGAAGTATATTTTTTTAACCTTACTTATGATGTAGCGGTGCCAACTTGCGTTTGTTTGATTATTGATCCGGTACTCAATCTAGTGGCGCTAGGAGGCAAGGCCCACCCGGCTGGTGAAGAAGCTCTAAAGTGTTCTTACGTGGAAGCCCTGGCTACGCTCAATGTGCTCCGCAGTCGCGGTAAAAGAGTACCGGAGGCGGTGTTACAAAAGCTTATTAACCAAAATAAATGGGGAAATGAGTCCATTAACAAAATAGAGCGAGTCAATCTTTACCATTCTCCGCTCGGGTTAGCGACTATCAAAAAAATTTGGTTAAACGATAACCATAAATCTATCTCACTAGCAGAATTTTGTGCACAGGGTAAAGTCTATGCCGAGGAAGATGAAGAACTAAACGACTTACTCAGTCAACTTAAGGCTTTGGTAGAGAAAAAAGGGGAAGGCTATCATGCCTATGTACACCATTTCTCCTCGGTATTAACCAAACGCTTTGGTTCTCATGTAGCGCGAGTCTTTATTCCAGCTTTTCTCAAGTTGTACCTGACCGAAAAGCGGGTGACACCAATATCACAGCGACTAGTAGAGTTTGCCAAGGAACACCAGAAGATAATTGATAGTGACAAAGATCTAAATCATCTTCCGCATCCCTTCCCTTAATTTCTTAGCTATGTATTTGTTTGAATTATACAACCAACTAATCAAAAAAAAGCAAACCGAAGTGTCGCCGTTTGCGCCGGTTAGTGCTTGGCCAGAAGAATGGAAAACCGTTACTGCCAAGGTGTACGAGCGATTTTTACTGCTACCACTACCAGCACCGACCTTACTCTCCGAGCTGGATTTGCATAAAGCCATAACCAGTCGGCGCTCCAACCGAACCTTTACCAAGCTCCTAAGTCCGCAAGCTTTAGCGGACCTGCTGTATTATTCGCTCGGCGAACACCCTATTTGTAAGCCAGAAGAGACACCAAGGCGCATGTATGCCAGTGCTGGCGGGCGGTATCTACTCGAAGGTTATGTATTGTTACTTAAGTCAGTAGGGGAGTATGTGCCTGGAGTGTATCACTACGATGTGGTCAATCATGGCTTGCGACTGATCAATGCCACCAGGCCAGATAATGAGGTGCTGGTTGCAGCTACCGCTACACCATACTTGGTGAAAGCCACTGGCGCTTTACTTCTCACTGCTACTTGGCAAAGAAGCAGTGTAAAATACCATGAACGTACCTACAAATTTGCTTTGTTGGAGGCGGGTGCGGTTTTTCAAAATAGCGGTTTGTTGGCCGCTAGCTTAGATATAGATGCGGTTCAGATTGGTACCTTTGCCGAAGACACGGTTGAGCCTCTCTTAGGAATCGATGGGCAACAGGAAGCTTTCCTGCATGCCATGTGGTTTGGGTAATTTTGAGGAACTTACGCAAACGTCCCATACCTCTATGGGTCCAAAACCCCCACCTAAACTGGCAGAATGGGATCAAGATAACAAACCCGCCACCCTACGGGCAGGCGGGTTTTTGCTGGTGGTCCCATCATCCTCCGTCTATCACTACAAAACTATATCCCCTAGGTATTTATTTGGGATGGTAATTATACCCTGGGAAGTTTGCAGGTACTGTGGAAGTAATGACGCACGCAGTTTCCCCTTGGTGATTTCAAAAATGTGTTTAAGTTCGCGTGATCTGGCAAAACGGCCAGTCGGCGCAACAGCGCATACCCGTTTATCGTTTCCAACGAGTGTTTTTGCTAGAGATATTACCGCGGCTAAATCGGTATCAGCTGAAATAATTAAAGCCGTATCAAATTTATTTTGTAGAGCATCAGCAATCAAATGTGCGCCGATATTTACGTCAGTCTCTTTTTCCTCGTGCGTTATATATACTTCACCACAAGTAGCTTTACACTTCAATTTCTTTTCCTTAAATCTTCCCATAATTGGCCTAACACCAGTTGATTCAATAGCTGCCACATAATCTCGGTGGCGTTTGTATGAATCAGGTCGCCAAGTAGCATAGGCCGAAAAATACTTAACTTCACATAAAACTTGATTAGGTTTGAGGATTGACTTAGATAGCTTCCAAAGATCAAGCCACTTTAGTGTTTCGTCGTTTAACTCATCTATAGCGTGGTATAAATTGAAACCATCAATATAGACAATTACACGATTCATAACTTTTATTATAACAGTACAAAACGAAAGTCGCCCACCAAAGCGGTGGGCGACCTATCTACCAGGACGAACCTGATAGGTGGATATGTTTAATATAATACCAAACTCTTATTTAGTCAATCATCATTTTCAACACATGATAATGGTAGTGGGTAGAGGTCACATATTATGGGTGTGCGAGATGTGTTTATGCCTTAAACTATCATCGCCTCCAAATTCTAAATCTAAAATGACAAATTGTTATTTAAAGAGCAATTTGTTATTTAGGTGAAAATAAATATATTTTTGAACCCACAATTCTGGTCCAATTTATCGATACTGTAAAAAGCTCTACCTTACTTTAGAAGCCTTACCATCAAGGTCCTGGTACTAGAGGACTCTCTAAGGCCAGTAGATAAGATTGATTTTGTGTATGCAACACAAATTGTACACTGTCAATTCTTGTTAAGTCACAAATTTATAGTATAACTACCAACAGAGGAGTTTTACTTGGTCAAGGTAATGATGAAAAAAAGCGGATCAAAAAATACGCTATACTATTTATCATCCACTATGGCCAAAAGAAAATTCCTGCTCTTTGAGAAGTTGCTTCAGTCCGCCAACCGAAAATTTCGGCCGGCATTTTTTAAATCCTGCCCCAGCCGGGGCTTGTTGAAAGGAAAGGTCAGTAAAATGACTAAGTTTTCGCGCCTCTGGACGCGGCGGGACAGTGTATCGTCCCCATCTTCCATCCGGATTTTCCGTGGTGGCCTGACAGCTCTGGCTGTCGCTTCGCTCGCTCTCCTCGCCGCTTGCGGTGGGGGAGGTGAGGCTCCGGGTTTTGCCGGTGACCCACCGACTATTCCGACGCCACCACCAGTGACGCCACCGCCGGTTACCCCGCCTCCAGTGACGCCACCGCCGGTTACCCCTCCCCCAAGCCTTGGTGCTTACCAGGTGGTGATTGGCATCGCTGCCTATTCTCCACCGGCGATTTTTTCGGGGACTTCCTGTGCTGACCTGACGGTCACGGTGGCCAACAACCTGACCCAGTTCCCTTACTACGGTGCCCTGGATTACAAGATGATCTGGCACGAAGCGTTGCCAAGTGGGCGGATCCTTATGTCCTACCTCTCTTCGTATGAAGCGTACAAGACGCGCTTCGCTGCCGTCATCGACCCCATCACCAAGGAAGTCAAGGACTACACTGGCGATGAAGGCCCGGTCCCGCGGATGGTCCCCACTGAAACGGAGCCTATCCCTGACGAGTGGCTGGACGGTGCAGTTCTTCCAAGTGGTGAGTACCCAACCGTTGGTAAGTTCGCCAAGACGACCAGCTTTATGGTCTATACTTCTTGGACTGATGGTCGAGTGGTTTACTGCCGTGACGGGTCTGGCAACAGGGTGGTGTACAGCCGGCCAGAAGACGGCTTCTACTACTTCGTCGGCTTCACCCGGCCCTGAAGTGAGGGTTGACTGACAGCGAGATAGAGAAAGGAGGTGTGGGAGGTCCGAGTGCGCAGTCTGTGCATAAGGACCTCTTTTTTTTGTCTTTAGACTTATACTATAAGTATCTTTTAGCCGTTTTATTTTTTAGCTCATTATGTCTAGTTTTATTACTCGCCAGACCATTTCTTTTCTCTCGATTTTCATTTTCTGTTTGATTAGTTTTTTCTCCAGTGTTTCGCCTGCTTGGGCTGGCGATTCAGTTACCGTACAGCGGGGTGACCCTATGCCAGATCTCAACTGGAGTGTAGTCGAGGCACCCACCTGTACTGCGGGATTTTCTGGTACGGAGTATCCTAATAGTGATATTAAAGATAGATGGAATAATACCCTTAGAGCATCTCAAGGTACAGAACTTTTCAGAGAGCCAGCAACTCCCGCTGGTACAAAAATGAAAGTGCTAGGAAATCCAGCCGGTCCTTGGCCTGTTGATGGACAAGTCTACAACTTTAGATGCTACAACTCAGTCGCCGGTAAAGGAGACATCGCCACCCTCTACGTCACCGATTGTGGTGGTGGTAAGGTCTGGGACGGTTCTACTTTAAGTTGCGTAAATACTCCCACTGATTGTCCTTGGCCAGGTGGTCTTGCTACGTGGGGGTCGTTCTGTAGTCGAAATATTGGAGCCACGACAATTACTCATGGAAATACTTCGGGTCCGTATGCAAATACAGCTTCTGGATACACTGGTTCGGTAAGTTACTCTTGTAATAACGGTACTATTTCAGAAGTAACTCCTGTGTGTATAGCAAATTCATACACCATCACCTACAACGGCAACAGTAACACCGGTGGTGCCGCTCCTTTACCAAACCCACAGGGGAAGACACATGATGTGGACGTTAATCTACACACGAATAGTGGCTCCCTCGTCCGCACCAACTACACCTTCTCTGGTTGGAATACTGCCGCCGCCGGAAATGGTACCGACTACGCCGTGAACGCGCTCTATACCACGAACGCAAATCTAACCCTCTACGCCAAGTGGACTATCCCACAACCATCTGCCCCCACCGTTGATCTCATTGGCACCGCCTGTGATGGACAGATCCGTGCTACGTGGACGCCGGTGGGAGCCTTTACTTATGATTTGCAATACAAAAAGAATTCAGACCCTGATATTCCCGCCTCTTGGACAATCCTCCCCAATCAGACTAGTCCGCGCACTGTTACCGGTCTCACCCCTAGTACCGCCTACAACTTCCAGCTCAGGGCGAAGGATGGAACCCGGAACTCAGCCTGGTCAGCTTATGGCACGTTGGTATCAAGTGCGGCGTGTGCTGGCGGTGGTCCATACAGCATCACCTACAACGGCAACAGTAACACCGGTGGTGCCGCTCCTTTACCAAACCCA
>CAYRMI010000011.1:13761-18370 GCA_964425625.1 uncultured Candidatus Saccharibacteria bacterium
GAACTCAGCCTGGTCAGCTTATGGCACGTTGGTATCAAGTGCGGCGTGTGCTGGCACACCCACCCTCTCAACCCCAACACACACAGCAATTACATCTACCGGTGCTACTCTCGGCGCAACGATAACCGGAAACGGAGGTAGCGCCATCACTGTTCGTGGTACCTGTTGGGGTCCACTTAATAACCCAGTAACCAACTGTGTAGCCGAAGGCGGTACGGCAGTCTCAGAATTTAGTCATGCTCGCGTTGGCCTTACCTGCAATACCACCTACTACTATCGTGGTTATGCCACAAACGTAGCCGGCAATACCGGATACTCAGTCAGTGACAGCTTTACGACGAGTGCATGTCCCGCTGGCATCACCTTTAATAGGCCTGCTAATTGTGTGATACCACTTTTGGCGTCGAAGTGCCAATTAAAGCCCACTAGTCTTACTGGGGCCCTACCTCCTGAATGGTATGGGTTATTTAATGAAACAACAATGATTGGGACACCAAATATCTACACCAACCCCGCTTGGACGTACAACCCAAGTAATGCGGTGGGTGTTGGAAAGGCAATAGAGCTAGTTCGGGGTAACAACGTACTGCAATTATGGAGAACGACCGGAAGTGTCTATCAAGATAAAGTGAATTCAACAGTGATTGTCAATGCAGAGTGCGATATTGCCAATGGTCATAGTTGGAGTGCAACTAATTTACGGTGTGAAAACGCGGCAGGTTTCAGTTGTATCAACCCCATCGCCAACGCCACTCTCTATGACGCCGAGGAATCAACCGGCTTGATGGCTAACACTGACTGGGTCATCTCGGCTAGTGACACTGGTCCTAAATGTCAGGCGTATTGTAACGCCGGATACGTGGATGTTGGTGGCGTCTGTCAACCACGAAACCTTACTTCCGACCTTGATCCACTCACCCTCGCCTCTGGCGCTCTCACGCAGGGCACTAACGTCACCTTCAACGGCCGGGTGAGAAACACGGGGAATATATCCATCAGCACTGCCTTCAGTGACAACTTCACCTACTGTTGGGGAGCGGGTTGTAACAGCTTCGCTGGCAATGTCATTAGCGTGCACTTGAAATCAGCCCCGTTTGCGCCTAGTGCAACCCAAAACGATGTTTCCGCCTCTTTTACCCTAGCTAATGCTGATATACTTCGTGTCCAGCACTGTATTGACTCAGGAATAGCTATCACGGAATCCAACGAAACGGTGGCCGACAACTGTACGGTGACTGATTTCAATGTGGTAGCTGCTGGAGGCATCACCTTAAACACCCCGGCTGATTGTAAAATCCCATTATTGGCTTCAAAATGTTTACTAAAGCCTACCAGCCTTACTGGGGCAGTAGCTCCTGAATGGTATGGCTTACAAAACGTAACGACGGGAGTCCCATCAATTAATCTCTATACAGATCCGACGTGGACCTACGACCCAGCTGGCGGTGCTGGTACAGCCATTGAACTCGTTCGTGGTAACAATGTCTTGCAACTCTGGAGAACAACCGGCAGTGTTATGCAAAATATTGTCAATGCACCCGTAAATGTTAGTGCTGAATGCGATATTGCCAGTGGTCATGGTTGGAGTATAGCTAATTCAAGGTGTGAAGCGGGAGGAGCACTACCTACCCCGACCGGATTTAAAGAGTTACCAGTGGCTTGTGGTGGTAATATAGAATTATCGTGGGATCATCCTGTAGCAGGAGTAGACTCTTACATAATATCAGTTGATAGTATTGGTCCTGTAAATATTGGTAACGTCGGTTCTGTCAGTTACATTTTTGCGCCTGGTTCTTCACATGACTTTAGTCTAGTAGCTCACAATAACACAACGGGTAATTCTGCACCTAAAGTCCTAAATGGTGTGGTGGCTTCTCCTGCCTGTCCTGTAGCGGAAGATGGTCAGTGTGGACCGGCGGCTAGAGTATATGGCTTTAATGAGTCTGGTTACGTTGGAAATTATTGTAGTGTCGGTACCGAGATCAACCTTACACCATTCCCAGTTAGGGGTGATACAGGAACATGGATATGTGAAGGAAGTCTAGGTGGTGATGACACGCCTTGTTCTGCTCCGCGAGATAATGCTCCAAGTCCGGTATTAAATGTGGCACGGTGTGATATTGAAGATGAGTTTAGTTATTGTATATCAAATAATGTTGTCTGGGACCTTCAAGCCGGTTCAGCCTTATATCTTGTCACAAATACTGACAATGGCGAATCTGTACCCACACCAACGGCTTCAACTAGTGCAAATATTACTAATAATTCTGCAAGTAGAAGAATTCAATTAGACTTCGGAGACAATTTCATTGAAGGTACCGCCGACGGAGTAGTATTAGCATCTGTTCTGTTGCGGGATATAAAATGTAAAGTTGGCTCATTCTGGCATACCGGCTTAAATGTCTGTAAAAAGAAGCCAGATCTAACTATAACCACCCCAGCAAATGATAATACCTGGATCAGATCCGGAGCTTCACAGAATATCTCTTACCGAGTAATTGCTAGCTATCCAGTACGATGTTCTTACACCCCTGCTACCGGAGGAATCCTTTCCAGTACTAGTAAGGACTTTGCCAATCCAGTGGGGCCAGCCGGTGGGGTAGACACTTTCACGGTCGGTCCGCTCAAGTCAGCTCAGAAAGTGAGTATCACTTGTCAGGCTAATCCACCAATTGCTGACTCGATAGTTAGCAAAGAAGTTCGGGTAAACGTCATACCAGATATAGAAGAAAGATAATCTAATCACTTAGTACTTAAAGAAGAAGCACCAACTCAAATCACTCTGTAGTAAAGCCAAATGGGTATACCTAAAGAGGGGAGAATGGTTTAGCTCCCAAAAACCATACCAGTAACATCACTGGTATGGTTTTTTGGGTCTGTGGGTAAAGTTAAGCGACTTCATAAAATAAGTATATTATATGTATATATTAATTTATTAAATATGAACCTATGACTTGTAAGCCAAAGTTTACCCCCATCTCTTCACTAACACTAACTTATCAGTGTTACATTATTGTGATCGCTCTATTTGTGGTGGTGGGTTTATTCACACCAACAGCAGATGTGAAGGCTGCTCTCCCGAACCTCATCATTGAATCCCACAACCTTAGCTCAATTACTGGTGGCACCAAAGGCACAGCCATCACTCTTCAGGGGACTCTCAAAAATAATGGTGGCGGATCTACGGATGCTACCGTATACAGCAATTTCACCTATAAATGGGGATCAGCCGGAACCTGGACTTCTATTCAAGAATTCGACAAAGGCACCGTACCTGCCATCACCACCGCTGCCCAAGATGAAATCTCATTCACCCCTGGTCAAACAGGTGTTCTTTACCTGCAATACTGTGTTGATTCACGTAACGAAATTGATGAGGGAACAGGAGAATCGAATAACTGTGTGCAGGTGGGGCCACTGCGGGTAAATGGGCTGGCTCCAAATACTCCTCCTGTCTCCGACGCTGGTAGCGATAAAGAGACTTGGCTACCAGATGAAACCTCGGTGATCATTGATGACGCTACTGCTTATGACGCGGAAGGAGATGCCTTAAGAATATTCTGGACCCTCTCTGCGAAACCTTTAGGCTCGCCAGTGACAATAAACTTCAACACAGACACGCTGACACCGACATTCACCAAGTTAATCCGCCCTGGCGTCTACACCTTTAGAATGAATGTGTCTGATGGACAATATACTTCAGTGAACACAACTATGATCGTGACAGTGGATGGGGAGCCCGGATTTTTGTGTGCCGCTATCCCGGTAGCTAATGCCAGCTTCTACCCAGGTGACAACACTGACTTGCTTGCTGATACAAGCTCTGTGTACAGCGCAGTAAATACGGCAGCAAAATGTGAATATACTTGCAATTTTGGGTATGTATGGAATAGTGGTAGTTGCGTAATTCCGAACCTCACCATCAACTCCCACAACCTTAGCTCAATTACTGGTGGCACTGAGGGCACCGCCATTACTCTCCAGGGCACCCTCCGCAATAGCGGGACAGCTGCTACACCAGTCGATGTATACAGCAATTTCACTTATAAATGGGGATCAACCGGAACCTGGACTCCTATTCAAGAATTCAATAAAGGCACCGTAGCTGCCGGCATCACCGCTACCCAAGATGAAACTTGGTTTACTCCTGATCAAGCAGGCTTTCTCTACCTCCAATACTGTGTTGATTCACGTAACCAAATCGAAGAAGGAGCAGGAGAATCTGGTAACTGTATGGAGGTGGGGCCATTGGCGGTTACAGGACTTGCCCCAAACACTTTACCCACCGTCAACGCTGGTAGCGATAAAGAGATTACTCAACCAATTGATACAGTGACCATTAATGACGCAACTGCTGATGACGTAGACGGAGATACGTTAACTTATTTCTGGAACAACATTAAGAAACCATTAGGCTCGCCAGTGCCAACCGTCTCTAATTCAGAGACACAGACACCGACCTTCTCCAATCTAGTCTCCCTCGGCGATTATATCTTTAGAATGCATGTGTCTGATGGAACGGCTACAGTGACCGCAACTATGACTGTGACGGTGCTTGCCCCAAACACTTTACCCACCGTCAACGCTGGTAGCGATAAAGAGATTACTC
>CAYRMI010000011.1:18470-25297 GCA_964425625.1 uncultured Candidatus Saccharibacteria bacterium
CATGTGTCTGATGGAACGGCTACAGTGACCGCAACTATGACTGTGACGGTGCTTGAGGAATCTCTTCCGAATCTTACCATTGATTCCCACAACCTTAGCTCAATCACTGGTGGCACTGAGGGCACCGCCATTACTCTCCAGGGCACCCTCCGCAATAGCGGGACAGCTGCTACACCAGTCGATGTATACAGCAATTTCACTTACAAATGGGGAGCAGCCGGAACCTGGACCCCCATTCAAGAATTCAATAAAGGCACTGTAGCCGCCAACACCACCGCTACCCAAGATGAAACCTCGTTCACCCCTAATCAAGCAGGCTCACTCTATCTCCAATACTGTGTTGATTCACGTAACGAAATTGATGAGGGAACGGATGAAACACCAAACTGCACAGAGAGTGCCGAGGTGGTAGTAGATGCCTTCGAGCCACCGACATTATTCTTCGATCATTCCTGTGTTCCTGGTATCTTGGCCGAAGCTAATAGTTGTAACACAGCCAGAGTTACTTGGAATCTCCAGGCTGGTTCTGGTAATTATCTGGTAAGAAATATAACCACTGGGAATATTATTAGCACGGCTTCTACTAGTCCAGCGGGTGGGCAATTAATCACGTTACGGTATGGTAATAATATCGTAGAAGGCTCGGCTACAGGTATAGCACCGGATTTGTCAGTTCCCCGATTCCAGGATTGTGCACTAGGATTGTTCTATTACCCTATGCAAAATAGATGCAAAAATAAACCACAGTTAACATTCCCTACACTAAATAGTTCTAGTACCTGGATCAGATCAGGAAAATTACAAGAGATTTCTTACCAGGTAGTTGCTAATTACCCAGTACGATGTACTTACACCCCTGATACCGGTGGAATCCTTTCTAAGCTTAGTGCAGACTTTGCCAACCCAGTGGGGCCAGCCGGTGGGACAGACACTTTCACGGTCGGTCCACTAAAATCAGCTCAGATAGTGCGTATCACTTGTCAGGCTAATCCACCTGTACCTGGCTCAGTGGTTAGCCGTGAGATACGGGTAAATGTCGTACCAGAAATGATAGAAAGATAATATAAATTACACAGTCATTAAAGACTTAAAGTAAAAAATATTTTGCCGACCATAAGAAAGCTAGACCCTTCGGGTCTAGCTTTCTTATAAGTTTAGCTAATGGGTATTTGGGGGAAGCGGACTTAGTTAGACACAGTCTAGCTAAATAGATATGCAAAATCATAGTACAATCAGTTAATAATAAGATTTAGCAGATTTATTTATAATTACTATTTTATGGACAAAAACCAAGGAGCAGAAGCGGTAATTTACGAAGATAAAGCACTTAATGCAAAAACTATCTTGATTGTGCTAGGGGTATTAGCGCTAGTTGCCATAGCTTTGTATGGGTATTTTAATATCTATTCAAATACCCCAGCCACAGATACAGTGCTTGTAAGTGCAGATATACCACCGACCGTAGCGGTAGAGCCGGAAGCTAAGGCTACTGATATTGTCGAGGATTTTGGCTTTGCTGAGGTATCTACGACCTTTGTCTCGCCTCGTAGCGTGGCTGATGCAGTCGCTTATTATATGGCAGCGATTGTAGAAAAAGGTGGTACTATAGAAACTACGATGCGGACACCGGAGAAAGAAATAATTGTAGCTAAAACAGCACAAGGTACACCCTACGTAGTTTATGTTGGTGATAAGGATGGAGAGACAGTAGTGACGATCAATGTTGATCCGGTGCAGTAAGGGTTACGGTGGTAAAGTAAGATTAGTAGAGAGCCCTCTGACCGACTATTGTCTTTTTCTCAAAATAACGTATAGTAGCGACAGCTTCTTTAAGACCTACGTACGGCTTTGATTTTTTTCCTAGCTAGACCAATGGGCACAAACCGCGCTTTGCGTTCGGGCCTTGTGTCCGCGCCAAGCGCGGTTTGTTGTAAGGGTCATACAGGAAGCGAATTTATAAGATAAGTAAAAATCTACGATGAAATTCATTCTCGGCACCAAAGCCGGTATGACCCAAGTCTTCGATAAGAACGGTGTCTGTCAGGCAGTTACTGTGCTTAAGGTGTCACCGGCTAAGGTGTCCCAAGTGAAGAATATCGAAAAAGATGGATACGCTGCGGTACAACTCGCCTCAGGTATTAAAAAAGAGCACAAAGTAAACAAAGCGGCCAAAGGCCATTTTGGTACTGGAGCGCAGTACGTCAAAGAGTTCCGACCAGCCGTAGGGAAGGAGATTTCCTTGCAAAAGGAAGACGCGCTAGATGCTTCTGTCTTTACCCCGGGCGATACTGTTATGGTGTCAGCTATTTCCAAAGGCAAGGGTTTTCAGGGAGTAGTCAAGCGTCATGGTTTCCGTGGCGGTAGCCGTACTCATGGCCAGAAGCACTCTGAGCGTGAACCAGGTTCAATCGGACAGACTGGCCTGATGCGGGTAGCTAAAGGCACTCGCATGGCCGGTCGGATGGGTGGTGAGACAGTGACAGTGAAGAATCTTAAAGTTCTGCAAGTTAATGTTGCCGAAAACCTCCTTCTAGTGAGTGGAGCAGTACCAGGTCGAAAAGGAACATTAGTAGAGGTGCGTGGCATCTAAGTAATATCAATCATATGGAAGCAAAAGTATATTCTCAGGAAGGAAAAGAAGTTGGGAACATAGCGCTACCGCAGAGTGTGTTTGGGGTCGCTTGGAATGCTGACCTAGTACACGAAGTGGTGGTTGGTATGCAAGCCAACGCCCGCACCTCCAGTGCTCACACCAAGGGTCGAGGCGAGGTCAGTGGTGGTGGTAAAAAGCCCTGGAAGCAAAAGGGGACCGGACGAGCTCGTCATGGATCTTCCCGTTCACCAATGTGGGTGGGTGGTGGTGTCTCACACGGACCTCGCAATGAAAAAGATTATAGTGTAAAGATCAACAAGAAAGTTAGAGCCAAGGCGCTAGCGACCGTACTATCAAAGAAACAAGGTGATGCCGAGATTATTTTCTTGGACGCATTGGCTCTTGAGGTACCAAAGACGGCTATTGGTAAAGCTGTCATCAAAGCGTTAGCCCAAGGAACTGGACAGGCTAGTCTTGCTACCAAGCGCAAGAATGCCGCGGTAGTAGTCCTACCTAGCCGTCACGAAGCTACCGAAAAAAGTTTCCGCAACTTCGGAAACATTGAGGTGGTGCAGGCCAAGGATATCAATCCGGTCGACCTCCTTACTTATAAGTATGTCGTAATGGTAGAACCAAAGAGTACTGTAGAAATCCTACAGAAGCGAATTGATACTACTGTTACTAAGAAATAATTATCATGGCTCTCTTTAGTCGAAAAAACAAAGCTGAGGAAACGAAGCTAGCAGAGACTGCCTTAACTACAGTTGCAACCAAGAACGGAGCACAGGCGACTGACTATGATCTCTCACGAGTGATTGTTGGGCCACGCCTCACTGAAAAGTCAGTGAAGCAGGGTGATGATAACGTGTACACGTTTATCGTGGCTCGTAACGCAACCAAGTTCTCCGTCCGCGACGCTATCAAGGCGCTCTACAGCGTGACGCCGGTGAAGGTAAACATCGTCAACAAAAGACCAGCCCTTCGTCTTTCTGGCTCCAAAAACCGCCTGGTCAAGGTATCAGGAGAAAAGAAGGCATACGTTTATCTGAAAAAGGATGACACCATTAATCTCGTCTAGTCTATGAAAAAGTATAAACCTACTTCAGCTGGCCGACGTGATGGTTCGGTCATCGAATACAAGAAGAAACTTACATCAACCCAGAGTAACCCACTGAAGAGTCTAACCAAGGGAAAGAGTTCAACTGGTGGACGCAATAGCTTTGGCCGTACTACTACTCTAAACCGTGGTGGTGGCAACAAGCGGACTTATCGTCTGATTGACTTCAAGTACAACAAGAAAGACATTCCGGCACGTGTAGAAACTATCGAGTACGATCCGTACCGCACTGGTTTTATCGCTTTGATTGTCTACGCTGATGGTGAGAGACGATATATCCTAGTACCACAGGGAGTAGCACAAAATGATGAGCTGATTACTTCAGAGACAGCTAAGCCAAAGATTGGTAATCGTCTACCTTTGGGTGCGATTCCGGTCGGTACCTTCGTCTATAACGTAGAAATCAAGCCAGGTGCTGGCGCTAAGTTAGCTCGTTCAGCTGGTAACTACGCTGAAGTGGTAGCACAAGACAACGGCTATACTTTAGTAAAAATGCCATCTAGTGAAATTCGTAAGATAATTTCATCGGCTTGGGCTTCCATTGGTGCAGTCTCCAACGAAGAAAATCGTTTGGTTGATCTAGGTAAAGCCGGTCGCGCCCGTTATCGAGGACTTCGTCCAAAAACCCGTGGTTCGGCCAAGAATGCCGTTGATCACCCACACGGAGGAGGTGAAGGACGTGCTCCAAGAGGACATCGTCGCGCTCGTACTAAGCAAGGACGTCCAACTGGTAAGGGTCAAAAGACTCGTTCACCAAAGAAGTATTCAAATGTCTTTATCGTCGAACGCAGGAAGCCAGGCCGGCTGATGGGCGGAAAAAGATAAATCAAAAAACCCACGCGTCAAGCGTGGGTTTTTTGATTTAGTACTGTGCCTGCGCACAGTACGTATCTTTTTCCGAACCACAGACATGTTTTACGACCCAAAAGGAGTAAAACGGTCGAGGTGTGGTCAAGAGTACTTAGTAGTATCAGAGCGAAGCGCGACATTGTTTTCTTATGAGCTAGCGAATTTGAAAACAATTAGTACTCTTGTGGTGAATGATTATAGTAATTAAATCGTAACGAACACGGTAGATAACAAAACTTTTGCAAAATGTAATTTTGTTATAATAACTACAGAAAGGAGACACTTATGGATGATCCAACTGTTCCAGAAGATGCATTCATTGTCACTCCTAAAGAATGCAAAGCTTTTCGCGAAAAGCTTGGTTTGACGCAGGAGGAGTTTGACTTCTTCTTGGCCTTAACCCCTGGCAGTGCCAAACTGCTGGAGGAGTACGGCTTTGATTCCACTCAAGACATAGGTACTAAAGTCGACCACTGAGTACATGTCTAGATTTTTAGAATCAGCCGTCCCATTGTGGACGGCTTTTCTCTACTTCCCTAGGTCGGACCTAGGGAAGTCTTAATAGCTTTTTATAATACGTAGTATAATTCGTATTATGAAAACCAACAACAAGAAAGTGGCTCGTAATGAAGATAATAATAAGACGAGCCGAAAGTGGGAGACAGTTGATGCTGTAATTGAAGCCGAAAACATATGGCGACTATAACTAAATCCCCGGCTTTCTATCTCTAGTTTTAAAAGTGATGGTTAATAATCGCTTGTGTGTCTTGAGGGCTCTAAATATATCTAAAGTGGCAGTAGGTTCGCAGTGGACGGCGACTTTCTGTACACCTTGACCGGTAATGATGAGTTCCATGCCGGCATTGGTAAAGACAGAGGTGACATAGCTTTTACCACTACGACCGCCGTTTTGGGTAATGATGCCAGGAGAAATTAAAGTCACACCGGGTATTTTTTCCAAGACCGATACGACCAGCTCGGCGGTTTCGGTTAGTGTGCTATGAGTACCACCCCTGATATTTTTCATAAGCACAGCCTAACATGAAAAGACTAGAAAAGAATACAGAAAAAACTCCCAGTCGATTGGAAGTTTTTTTATGATCAAACTAAAGCCGGGTAGTATCTTTCTGAGGGAGGCTTAGCCTCCCTCAGGCTTCCTTTTAGACTGGGTCTTAGTTCTGAGTAAGGTTCGACCTTACTCAACCTTACTCAAGGTCGAACCTTACTCAACTTTACTCAAACTAAATGTTTCTAAAGCAGATGCTTCTTTAACAACCATTGATTGATTTAATATATATATATATATACTTTAGGAAAGTTTATAAATAAAGCTTGAAAATATGACTTTCTCACCCGATGATTTTGATACTTCTGGATTGGAGTTGGTTCCGAAGGAAGGAGAAGAACCCAAAAACCCGCTTGATGGGTATACCGCAGAAGAGCAAGCTGAAGACGCGAAGCTTTTTAGTGTGGCAGAACAGCCAGTAACTGAGGTGGTAGCTGAAGCAGAACCCGCTGTTACGGAGGGAGGTGCTGATGACGTCTCTTCTGAGTCTGGCGTTGAGACTGTAACTATGAGTAAAGAAGAGGCAAGTGAACTTAGGTTGATGGCTAAAGCGCAAGAAGATATGTTTGTTGGAGAAGTTAAGGCTTCGCTTATGAATGGTAATGTAGAGGCTGCTCAAGTAGCCTTTGCAAAGGTAATAGAGGCGCGCATTCAACAGGCTGAATTTCAGATAGCTGTCCTAGAAGCAGATTTCGTTGGGGGGAATTTTCAGAATCGTGGTAGTAGCGAAGATCCTAACGTTAGAAGTATTTATGAGTACCAAGTTGGTCAACAAGAACAATTAATTGCTAGACATAACCAGCGATTAGAGTTTAGTATAAATAACCCCAAAAGCGCTTTTGCAGCTGAAGGATTAGATAAATTTGAAGGTAATGGCGACACTGCCTACGAAATTCGCCAGTTAATTAAAACCGCTGAGCAATATCAAGTGGAAGAAGCAAAAGGTTCCACTTTCGCCTCATACAATGGAGAATTAATTGGTATGATTAATTCATCTCTGGAAGATCCAAATATTAGCCAAGACCTAAAGTCTGCTATTAAAGAAGCCAGCCGGAAGGTTACTAAACTACCTAGCGATCTTAAACAAAAAATTGATAATTTAGGCTAAGGTAAGGTTAGACCCCTACTAAAGATTAATGGAATTGTAACAAAGCCGTGGTGGCCGAGGGCCACCACGGCTTTGTCGTTTAGGCCGGATTGGT
>CAYRMI010000012.1:0-24773 GCA_964425625.1 uncultured Candidatus Saccharibacteria bacterium
TTCATCGCTTCTTGAAGCCTAGGCATCCACCATACACCCTTACATTCCTGTAAGGAACGCTGCTCACCGTAAAGTTTACATACGCTCGTTTACCTGAATTGTTTGTACACCGCTGTACAGTTTTTTGAGTGTTTTGTCTGAATCACTGAAAAATACATTAATCAGTGTCAGACGTCGTCTTACCCCTACAAGAGTTAAGACGACAATGTGTTTGATTCTCCGGGGACGAAAAGACCCAGCCTTACGGCTTATGTCTTTACCCGAGAGAATCGTTTACCTAACCGCACGAAAATTGCGAAGCAATTTTCGTGCGCACCCCGCCAGCGTCGAACTGGCGAGGATTTATCGGAACCGACCTTATCAAATCGGTTCCTAGAATATGCGATTGTCAAATATCGCGTACCTCCTTGAGAGAGAAAGAAAAGACCGCGTGGCCGCGGCAGTACATTCGCTAGGCGAACTGTTCTGCGCGGTTACGTTTCTTTAATTTCAAATCTCATAAATACGTAGGCGCCATTGTATACAATCATAAAATAAAGTCAAGCATTTACTGTGGTCAAAATCAGGGTTTTGTCTACAGTTTAATCCACAGGTTATGCACAGCGGAAAATAGTCATATCTTGGGGCCTAAAGCGCTTCTGCTGCACCCTTCATCAACCCCTTTAAGCACACTAAAATAACTACTGTCTATACTTTTAAAAACCTCGCCTGTGACCAATACGTCAAAAGCCGGTCTTCGCTAACGCGAAGACCGGCTTTTGACCTCCTATAAAAACCCCTTACCCTCTAAATGATCCAGTATGAAGCTCATCCCGCA
Organism: uncultured Candidatus Saccharibacteria bacterium; assembly: GCA_964425625.1. Lineage (GTDB taxonomy): Bacteria > Patescibacteriota > Minisyncoccia > Phycocordibacterales > UBA918 > OLB19. The sequence continues at coordinate 818 of CAYRMI010000012.1, forward strand.
CACCAATCTTGTCTACCAGGATTTGGTGTTTGTAATCAAACACATCTCGCGCTAATCGATCATTCATCCCCACTCGATAGAGCAAGTCATCGGAGGTCATCACGGCGTAACGTATCTCGATTCCAATCTCAGACTCTAGTGAACGAATCGCCGTTTCGATTTTGGCTTGGGCGATTTTCTTCATGGCAATAATGACATCAAGTTGTTGCTCAAACTCATGGACAAACACTCCCGCGACTGCGATGAAGTCGAGCGGTCCGGCTTTGCGTAAATGGGACAGCAAATTCTTGCCATCGATCGGCGCTGTCTCAAAGAGAAAAGTTTGCAAGGCTTGGAGCTCGGGGAATTTTTTATTTAAACCATAACCCAGCACTTTGAGCTTCTTACTCTTGCCTGGTTGGTCAACAAAAATTGTCCGCTTGGCAATGACACCGGCTTTTTCTAATGCCCCAATCTCAGTGCGCGCGGTACGACGCACCAGTCTAGCCCGCTTACTCATCTCATCAAAAGTAAACTCCCGGGAAGGATTAAAGAGAAAAAAGCGTAACAATTTTACGCGAGCCGTACTACCAAAAAGAATGGAAAGCGGATCAGACATACTGAAGTGGGCTGATTATAGCACGCAAGATTAAAGTGCAAATCTGGACAAACTGATGGATGGTGTCGTGGAAAAACACAGCCCAGGTATTTGATTTTTATAGAAAACATTATATATTACACGCTGGTGTAGTACGGTAAACCATCAACCGATTAAATCGATGGGACAATAGGAGCGAGAGATGAAAAACGAGACGAGAAGTCAGCCCAAATCTGGAGCTGGAGAGAAGAGTAGGCCACCGCAAGAGCATGGGGGAGTCTCACTTCCAGGAGTGACTTTCCTCGGAGAAGAAGGCGGTCCTACCGTCATCGGGGAGGGCCGGGTGGATCCTCATATCACCGAAGATGATGAGTGGTTCGCCGCATTTCACAACAACTGACCTGACCGACGCAATTCACTGCCCTGCTCACGCGGGGCAGTTGCTTTTTATGAGAAATATGTTATAAAATGAAGTTTGACATTGTCCCTTGTCCCCCACCCCTTAGGAGACTACATGCCGGACTTCATCCACCTGCCTTCTCTTCACGTTCTCGTCGTCGATGATGATATTTATTACCGGAATATCGTCCCGGCCATGCTCTACCAACAGGGCGTCCGCCATATCAATACCGCTGCCGACGGCCAAGCGGCACTGCAGTGTCTTGATACCCACCAGCAGTTCGGTCTTATCATCACCGACCTCAACATGCCGGGTATGGACGGCTTGGAACTGATCAGTCAGATCAAGGCAAGGCCGGTTCGTCAGCACATACCAATATTGATGGTGGCCGCCCCGGTCGCCGATCAGATGAAAAGGGTGCAATCGGCTCTACGTCTCTGCCAGGTACCTCTACTGCAAAAGAGTACCTTAAGTGGCGACACTCTCCGCCGTGAGATACGCCGGCTCATCTCTTTCTAGGTACGCCTAGCAGACCACCCCCCAACCCGCGATTCCCATCGCGGGTTTCGCTTGGATTGACGACCTATGCTTATTTATCTATATTAGAAAAGGCTACGCTCTGACCGGTTAGTAAAAACCACCACGAGGTAACAAATGGATGAGCAAAACAAAAGTCCCAAGCCTGCGACAGTCTACAGAGAACCTTTCCATAGACTCTACTGGCAAGGTTACGATGATGGAAGAATGATGCGCCCGGCTCTTTATCCAAATTCTGACATTTACCTAAATGGCTGGGCAAAAGCTATCAATGACAGTAAATGTCTGAGTTGATTTACCCGCGATACCCTCGCGGGTTTCGCTATTTAGATAAGACAAAACCGGCCACGCAAAGCGCGGCCGGTTTTGTTGAAAATGGATTTCGATTATTTTAGTGTTATCTTTGCTCCTCGCAAGTTACTAAGCTTTTATTTCCCCGCCATCCGCCAACCGGCGGAGGCGGGTCAAAAAATCTAAGTACTTGTCGACACGGCTCGCTGTCTCAACGCCTTAGGAAAGGCGTTTCGTATCGCTCCGCCTCTGGAGCTAAAATCACCGAAATAATTATTTAAAAACTGCCTCTTGCGAGGCAGTTTTTAAATGTTATTTCAATGTGATTTTAGCTCCAGCTTCCTCTAACTTTGTTTTTAGTGTCTCAGCATCCTCCTTCTTCATACCTTCCTTAACTACTGAAGGAGCGGCGTCAACTAGATCCTTAGCTTCCTTGAGTCCAAGACCAAGTACTTCCTTCACTACCTTGATCACAGCAATCTTCTGCGCGCCAGCTTCGGTCAGCTCGACGGTAAATTCTGATTGTTCTTCCGCTCCGGCTCCTGCCACAGCTGGACCAGCGACTGCTACTGCTGTAGCTGATACGCCCCACTTCTCCTCGATCGTCTTTACTAAGTCATTTAGCTCTAGTACGGTCATCTTCTCAACCGCTTCGATAATTTGTTCGTGTGTCATGCCAATTTTTCTTAATTGCGTAGCAATTCCAGAAAAATTAGGCCTTCTAAAAATTCTCTTCCTAATGAATTTTTAGAAGAACTAAATTTCTGGTTCCTGCCTTGCATTGATTTTATAAATTTTTATATTTTTTCTAGGAATTAGTCTGGTGTTCTTGATGGAGGCTTAGCCTCCCTCAAGAATTGCTTCTATTTGGTTTCCGCAACGGCACTAAGTACTACAGCAAAGCGCTGTCGTGGTGAGTTCAATAGTTGAGCAAACATACCGCGGAGGGTTTGTAGTGGTGGGATTGAAGCAATTTCAATCATTTCCTCCTGACTCTTGAATACGCCTTGGAAAATACCACCAACGATTGCAATGTTGTCTTTGAATTTACCAGCAAACTCCTTCACATTTTGCGCTGGGGCAATTGCGTCCTCACTGTAAGCGATAGCAATCTCGCCATCAAGCTGTGGCATTGTACCTTCGTACTTTTCACCAAAGGCACGTTCCATCAAGGTCTTCTTGGCGACAAAGTAACCTACTCCTTGCTCACGCAAACTCTTGCGCATAGCGGTAGTATTGGCGACAGTGAGACCCTTGAAGTGTACGAAAACAATTGAATCAGCACTCTGCTGTACCTTTTCTAGTTTGGCTAGAATATCTTGCTTCTTGGCTTTAGTAATGGCCATGATTTTTACGTAATGAACGAATAAACACAGGCCACGGACACAAAGTATGTTGTGCCATAGGCTTCGACCCCAAAATCTACAAAATGTAGTTGGACCTCGGTCGGCGGATACTAATACCCATTACCGCGCTTTGGGCGCGACCGGCTGTCATGAGCCTGCTTGACGATGAAGATAACAGAAAAACCGTCACTAGTAAAGGGGTATACTTAGAGTAGAAGTTTTAATTAAAAAAAACTAAAATATTATTATATGGAAAACTCAACTCAGGACCCCATCGACAAGCTTATTAATCTCTGGAAAGTTGCCTCACGTGGTAAGAAAGTGTTGTTGGTAGTGGCGGGAACTATCTTGATTATGCTGGCTATGTTTCTTTGGGGCTCCCTCCAGATGATGACCTCTTCGACCGGGCTATCAAGTTATGACTCTTTAAACAGTCCTCTATCCGTGCCGAATATAGGCATGGCTCCTAAATATGCAGGTGAGCGTACCACTATGGATAGTGATTACGTTACTGGTAATGACGCCGAGGCCTTTGAGACCAAAGACTACAACGCCAGAATTGAAACGGGCGATCTCAATTACACCTGTGGCGTGATAAGTGGTCTCAAACCAAAACCCGGTGTCGTCTTTCTTTCCACTTCCAACAATAAGGCTAGTTGTTCTTTCCAGTTTAAAGTCGCCAATGCCGATACGGAGTCTGTCTTGGCAACTATCGAAAGTCTAGATCCAAGTGAGCTCAGTCAAAATATCTATAGTATTAAAAAGCAATTAGAAAACAGTCTCAACCAGCGCGATATTTTGACGCAAAATTTGACCTCTACGGAACAAGTATTGAATGACGCACTAGTAGCCTACGACAACTTGCTTGCCACCGCGGTGGCTGAAAGAAATAGTACCGCCCTCACTACTGCTGTGCGCGATAAGATTGAACTGATTGATATGCTCAAACAACGACGCGAGCAGACCCGTCAGCAAATTGATTATCTCAACCAGCAACTGGCTGAGCAAGAAGATCGTTTGGCTTACACATATTTCTCGGTCTATGTACTAGAGCAAAAATACTTTAACGGCGAGCAAATTATCGAGTCGTGGAAGCAAGAGTTTAGAAATCTTATTGAAACCATCAATGAGGTTTTGAAAAATATCACCTTAGGTCTAGTGGCCTTTGTGATGAATGCTCTGCTTTATGCAGTCTACATAATCATCATTATGATTATTACGAAGCTAGGCTGGCGGATTGTGCGCCGGGTTTGGCGGGGGTAAGGGATAAAATTAAAAGGCCCGGCGCGCTAGCGCGCCGGGCCTTTTAATTTATCTATAATTTCTTGTATAATCAGACTCTTGGAAGATCTGTCTCAGAGAATCCAAAAGGATGGTTGAGTATAATACTTAATGTGAATGACTGAGTAGGTATTTCACTCAACGAAAATAATCTAACAGATTATTTTCGGGCTATAGCATAGTGGTAGTGTGCACGCATGGGGTGTGTGTGGTCTGGGTTCGATTCCCGGTAGCCCGACAAATACAAGACGGCTTTGCCGTTTTTTATTTGTCGGGCTGAATAAGCAAACTACTTTGCTTATGAACGAAATCGAACGCCGGAATGATGTGAGTTTATGAACTAATGAGGCGTGTCCCGCGGCACCATGTGTCTTTGTGAATACTTGAAACAAAGTACATTGGTGACCGTCAGGACGATTCCCGGTAGCCCGACAAAACAAAACCGGCCCCTAAATATACCTGTTAACAGGTATATTTAGGGGCCGGTTTTGTTTTTTCTTTTACCTTCTACTCTACGATCTCCTTCCCCGCTTCTGCTCCGGCACTCACGTCATAGCACTTGGTCGGCGTCAGAACAATCACCCCTTTTACCACTCGCCCGGGAATCGTTTCTGCTATCCAAACCACCACCGAATCAAACAACTCACCAGACTCTTCGTACCGCGCGGTTGCCTTGATCTGACAACCTACCAATCCTTTCCAAGCCGAGAGCGCAACTTCCGGATTAATTTTTATATTCTCTAACGTTTTATTAAAAAAATAATTTACTAACACAATCTCCTCTCCCTCTAAGCGAAGACTAGAAACCGGTACGACGTTGACTCCTGTCTCTTGGCTATACGTAGCCAGCGCCTTACCTTCGGCGGTCAATAATACATCGCGACAAAATTCTGATATTGGCATAGACCTAAAGTCTACTCCTCTTTGCTCTGTGGTGCGAGCTTGTTAGTACCAAGTTCTATGAGCGATATTAGTCCGGAAAAAGCTAGGATTATCAACGGATATACTGCGTAAGAGGTTAGTAAATAAACGAAAGTAACCAATGCCACTACCCCCATACTAAAATTCCAGGGATTTAACATTATATCTAAGATAGTTCGCCGTGGTCCGGTCTTGGGTATTTCCAAGGAGTAGGAACGGGCAGTTTTCTTAAGATCATAAAACTGCTCTCGGAAAAACTTGGTGGTCGAATCTTGGTTAAAAAATCGAACCAACCGCCAAGAACTAAGGATAATAAGCCCGACATCAAACAAACCAAGGTCAGAAAATGGTATACGAGCTTCGGTCTCAAGAATAATGCTAGCCATCACCAACAAAAAACTAAAGAAGGCCAAGAAGACAAAATTCCAAAAATATTGATCAGTGATTTTTATCATACTCTAAGCTCCGAGGCCAAGACCTACCACCATAATAAATAGCAAAACAGCCGCGACGACCGCCACAAAATTCATCAAGAACTTGTAGAAAGTTTTGTTGAACATACCTCTAGTCGTTTTAGTATATCATCTCTCTTAGATAACTAAGACGAGTGATAGGATAAATAGCAGATAACTCACAAACAAAATAGTCGCTTCGCGCATAGTGATAACATGGCGAGTTTGTGACACCACCAAGAAGAAAACTGCGACCAAAACCAAGAAGACGCGAGCGGAAGTAGAAAATACAAGGACATCATTGCTAATCGGGCTAATGATGGCTACCATACCCAGCACGAGTGTAGCCGGGATGATCACCGCCCCCATTAAGTTGCCAACAATCAGTCCGGTCTCACCCCGGCGCGCAGAGATAACCGTGAAGTATATTTCCGGTAAAGCTCCCCCCAAAGAAACAATCAACATACCCACCAAAAGCAAAGACAGTCCTAAACCATCAGCGATGATACTTGCCCCGTACACCACGCCTTGCGCAGCAATACTCAACAGGACTACCCCAGCCAAAATTCTGATAACTTGATACATGGCTTGCTCTTTGGTCAGAGCTATCACGTTCTCACCAAAAACTCGAGTAAAGCGGTCGCGCTTAGTAAACATCCAATACACATAGCCAAAGAAAAATAACAGTAAGACCAAACCATCACTGCGCGAAATCAAACCATCAGAAATAAGAATGAGGGGCAAGATAGCGGCGATTGAAGTCAGGAAAGTTGTGTCTTGAATGGTTTGATTCTCTAGTGGTAACTCGCGCTTGGGTGCAAAGAATACCCCCAGCGCTACCGCCAGCGTGAGGGCAATGATGTTGTTGCCCATAATGTCACCAAAGGAAAGTTCTGGTATACCCTGCAGGGCCGAAGTGAAGCCCACAAATATATTTGGCAAAGTCGCGGCAAAAGCCATCACAAAGAAGGCCACGAAAAATTCCGTCACCTTGAAGTGCCTAGATAGACGCACCAGACTACGCACCAAGAGCTCGCCCGAAATGTACAGCAAAACCGCAGATATAATGAGCGTCGCAATGCCATAGAGCCAGAACATAATTTAAGTTTAGTGGTAGAGGTGGTCAACTATTTTTTATAACCACGGTAGATTTGGATGAGGGAACCAATAATGAACAATCCATAAATGACAAAATACAAAAACATATCCTTGGCATCATCGATATTGAACCAGCCACCAGGGTTGTGATGTAAACCTAAGTTAACAATAAATGTTGCTATTAAAATAACTGGAGTTGCTACACGTGAAAATTTCCACCATGAAGCGAAACAATTTACGTTAATGAATTTAAGAATAATAACTATCAAAAGATTAATAGTTATTATAATGAACCAATCCAAAAGTGTACCTTCTATCTTTGATGAACAAGAATATGTTTCACATAGATATTTATTTAAAGCAAAGTAATCAGACAAAATCAAAACCACCGATGTTAGTAATAAAAAATAAAAAACTTTTTTCATATCTATTTATTTAATAACTCTATAATAACACTCTCAATCTCATCTTTTTGTGCCTTATTTATTAATTTAATTTTTTCAAATAAAAACACCTGTTTTAGCAAGAGATTTAAAGTCGCTTCTTCCTGCTTTCGGTATTTACTATTTTTTACTGCTTTGTCATGAAACTTTTCAGCGACCGTAGCCAAACTTAACAAAACAATCTTAGGTGCCTTCTTTAATCCAAGGTGATTTATCACCGCAAATAAGTCTTCATAGGTAATTTCTTCTGTTACTATTCCGGCCGTACTGTATAAGACATCATCTTCTCCATCGCCATTATAGTCTATCTCTAAAAGCGCATTTCCTAACGCAACATTTGTTTGTATAGCTAAAGACACTTGTGTACTGGTACTAGATGGAATAGCACTATATGTATGGCGTATTATTTCCTCCCCCGCCACCTCCTCTATATCTAACGTAAAGGAACCTTCAGCTAGACCACTCAACAACAACGTTGCATTTACATCGGCCGGGATAGAGAGATACTGTAATTCGCCAAACCGGCGGTAGACCGAATTTTCTATCTCGATGGTGGAACTACTGACCACCTTACCGTTACTATCAACCACTGACATGTCTAAAGGCGAGTGTAATTGGAAAACTAGTCTTTCTCCTTCAGCTAAAGTCGGCTCGGTATCTGACAAATAATTATAGGCTAAGGTATTAGTTGCTTGAATGGTGTTGAACACAAAGTTAATCACGTCTGGAACTTCAAAAATATCTTTATGTTTGCGATTAAGATTTGATGAGCCAAATAGTCCGGCGCTATTATAGGACGGTAAATCTAACCACCACATCTCCACCTGCTGATCCTTCTCTAAAGCCAAGGCGCTAGGTACCGGCACGGTATTATCACCATCAATTGTCATATTGACTCGGTAACTAATTTTGGGGCTATATTCGGTGCACAAAAAGAAGCTTCTTTTTGTGCACTCTTGATCAGAGAAGTAGGTCAAACTGGACGGTGTTTCCAGACCAATGCCGGCTATTTGATAAACTTTCATATCCGTAGTTGGAGCAAAATTTCTCTGCACCACTTCTGCTGTTTTGGCGTAGTTTAGTAAATAATTATCAACTATCTCAGGTTTCGCTAAATCAGCAAAAGCTGGTTTTTCTCTTCCGCTATCGACACTTAAGAAATCATGTAAATCGCTTTGACTGGATATACTTGCTTCAAAATTATTTATCCAATCATTTGTTGCGTCACCTGGCTCAATAGTAATAAGCGGGTTATCAACCGTGTCAAAATAACCATTCACCGGAAGTAGGTGGTGAGAAAAAGGCATAGTGTTCATCAGCTGGCGAGTGACTGCTTGCGACATTACTGGATCCAAATCTTCCCCGTGTAAAATACCAAAAGCAGAATTTGGTGCACCCAGTTGTGGCACCGCCACTAAAATCACATTATCTATCTTGTCCAAGAGCTGGTCATTCGTATTTTTTAAGTTACTAATCAACTGTTTTATAACCAAGCCACCATTAGAGTGAGCCACTACTGTTACCTTACCGTTTTTTGAGCTAATGGCTAATTCTTCAATGAGGTTATACAAATTGCCGGCAACTATACTTGCCTCCTCCCCAGCGAAAATTTTATCTACCTGCTCTCGGATGCCTGATTTTAGAATGTTATCTAACTCAGCCCGCCAGTCGTAAGGGACAACGGTGTAATCAGCAATAATCTCTGAATCCTTCCAGTCTTCTAATTCACTAATAAATTTTTTATAAATGTTTAAGGTAAGGGTCTCATCGAGGATGCCTGGGGCACCTGGCTTTGTATAGATAGGATTATTGCTTTGACCAGTAAATTTTGTCGTAAGTCGCAACTGCTTGCACTCATTGAAAGAAAACCAAAGTTGGTGCTTAGTTATAGTTTCCTCACAAAAACTACCGTCTTCATATAGTCTTGAACCCATGATCCCCGGCAGGAAAAGAACGCTCGAGGCGCCAGTCGGGGTTGGAGGAGGTGGAGGGGTAGTCAAAGTAAAAGTCAGAAGACCCATCACCGGTGTTGGTAAGTATTGCGCTTGAGCTACTGGTATAAATTTTGCCAATACTTTTTGCCACCAACTTTCCTCATTTAGCATTAACACCGGGAACATATTAAAGGAGGTAACAATACTATAAGTACCAGTGGCGTTGATGGTGAAGATGATCTCACTTGGATTATTTGTATAATCCTCATCTACGAATCGATAATCGTCTTCTTCATGTCGATATAAGACGAAATAACTATTATCATATTCTGACAAAATCTCTGACTGGGGCAAAACTATAGTTGCGGGTAGACTTGCTACCTCCCTGACTTCCCCTTCGTTCAACACATTGTCATCAATGGTGAAATTAAAATCCTTCACCAGACCGGCATAACTAAGACCAAAAGGATCTTCACAATCTTCAATCGGATACCTCTCTTCCATATCATCATTCATATAGATAAAGTCCCCACATTCGGCTGTCTGCGCTTGCGTCAGAATAGGAATAATAAAAATGAGCAGTGCCAGACTGCTCATTTTTACTAATTCCCGCAGGCCAATGGTTTGGTGACAAAAGACTTTATTCATACTTGGTTGTGTATGTTTGAGCATAAGTGATTAATTATATGTATTAATATTATCACCCGAAAAATCATTGGCTGATGGTTTTTCCCTAACTTGGCAGTTGCGACGGCTAGTCTGGCTTGCTTTAATAGGTCATTATCATAAGTAATTTTAAAATGACACAAACACAAACCAAAAGTATCGTTGCTTTAGCTTTCGCTCTAGCGCTATTTAGTATCTTTTTAGTGGTACCGCAAACCTCAGAAGCGGCCAGCTTAAGAGATGGGGACATGGCACAATTAATGAACAAAGCTCGTGCTATGGCTTCTAGCACAAAAGCTACTTCCACTAGACCGGTGGTCGACCTAAGTTGTGTACAAGATGCTGTCTTGACTCGCGAAACAGCTGTCACCGAAGCTTGGACTGACTTTAACCTCTCAGTTACCGCTGCTTTGACTAAGCGTACTGATGCTTTAGTAGCAGCTTGGCAAATTACTGACGCTAAGACTCGTGCCACTGCCCTTAAGGCATTGTGGAAAAATTGGAAAGATGAAAGCAAGAAGGCCCACAGCACTCTTAAGTCTGAACGCAAAGCAGCTTGGGCAGAGCATAAGCAAACCATGAAGACTGAGTGCAAAGAGACTCGTCTGCCAAAAGAAGACGCTGAACCAAAGGATGCTTCTGGAGCAGTGACTATATAAGAGGACAGAATCATGCTAAGGCAAAGCCTTGGGCAGCAAAACACAATAGCCCCGCGCCTTTGGCGCGGGGCTATTGTGTTTTGCTCTTATTTTCTTATCTAAAATGAACACTGAGTAAGGTTCGACCTTACTCAGCTTTCCTCAGCTTGAGGGAGGCTTAGCCTCCCTCATAATTACAAACTAAGTGAAGTCTACTTTATATCCAACTCCGGAGTTACGTAGTACTGCAGTTCTGAAGGATTTAATCTCCCAGGCATAGCCTTGCCCTCCTTCATCATCGTAAATGGTAGAGAGGTCATGAGTAACGAAAGGTCACGGTCGCCATCTTTAGGAGTAATCATCTCTGGAGTGAGGTTTAACAATGTCACTAAAGTAAAGGTGGCAGACTTACCGGCTGGCAGATAATACTCATTACCTACCACCTTGGCATTACTTAATACTATCGAATAAGCACTACCGCCAGTCTCCACATTTTTTTCATCATCTTGGATGATATAGCCAGCATAAGGTGAGGTAGTACCAAACTCCAATCCTCGCACAGCCCCGATAGGCATTTGTAGCTCACGGTTGAGAAAACCAAACCGATAAGTGACTGTGTATAGAAGTGTGTCTTCATCTATCTTGGTAGCTGTTTGTTCGGTAGTAAAGTAGGCTGATGAAACCTGAGGCAATCCAACCAAGGCGATCAGGGCGAGTAAGAATATTTTTATTTTTAACATACCGCTATTTTAGCCTAAAGCCGTCTTTATACAAAATCAAACCCAGCAAAAGATTCACAAAGTAACAAAGGGTCGCCCTAGGGGAAATTCCCCTAGGGCGACCCTTTGTGGCTAATACAAATGGCAGTTACCCACTCTCTCTGTTGACAACAGGGTTGCTATTTTTAATAATTGTTCTATAATATAGACCGTTTGTTCACCAAGTAGAGGAAAAAAATGTTGAGGGTTCGAAGCATCAAAGAACTACGCAAGGAACACGAAGTTGACGAGGCCGGCTACATTCTCTTCCGGGAAGTTGCCTACCGTGAGATGAAGGTCCGCACAAGCCAAATCGCGGCTTTGTACCTACGAGGCGAGGCCGCCAACTGCCCCGCAATTGGCGAAGGTTTGCCTTCAGTCGACCTTGAAGAGCTGAAGGCTGACTATTTTTCAGCCCGCATCCACGTCGCGGACGTACCTATCTTGATGGCTCGGTTCATCAAATACCGCCAAAAGTCGGCGGTCCCGGCCTAGACTACACAGCTACCATCAACAAGAAAGGATTAACTCAAGGCCCCACCTGCGTGCGGGCCTTTACTAATACCAATTTCACCCGATAAATAAAGATGGTAAAGGGGTACCCTAGGCAAGCTTGCGGAGGGTACCCCTTTGTAGGTTAAACCTGGCCAGACATCTAGACAGTAATCAGTGAGGTTATATATTTCGCTAATTCACTAGCCGTTGATCGCGCCTCATCCATGTCTTCAATATCAAGCGCCAAGTGTATATCGCTAAGCAGAGAGGCCACTTCTTTGGCTTGTGACTCGGTGAAGTTTATATTTTTTAGCTCAGCCAAATCAATGTCCATTTCATTTAGTGCATAAGTCACTATATCCCCCATGGTAGTACCTTCAATTACAGCTAAGCGATTGAGTATAGACTCCTTGTCATATTTCCCTGTAAATTCGTTGTATTCTACTTTGCTTACTTTCTTCCCAACTCCGTCAAAGCCATCAAACATATTAAAATCTATTAGTTTTATCTAAATAATACTTATCTTATATCTGATTTATTATAGCTTATATTTTTACCTAGCTCGAGGACTATCTTTTACTCGTGTCCCGGAGTATATGCAAAGGGGTACCCTAGGCAATTTTACTAGGGTACCCCTTTGCATATTACTTTTCTTCAGGTTGGTTATAATTTAACCACTCAAACAATTCCTCTCTTATATCGTTGGGAGTCAAAAAATATTCAGGAAATGGATCAGAATTTACGATGGCATTTTCGGGGCGTAGCTGGCCAAGGTAATCTGGTAGACTTGAGTAACTATAAGATGTGGCAAAATTAAAAGATTTTGCTGCCTCTTTGCTCCCCTGCTCCTTCCACTTTGGATCTATCAATTTAACTGGGTTGAGATGTATATAAGCGTAGAGATATTTGAGGTGCTCGTCTCTATCTGCCAACTCCGACTTAAATCTACCCTGAAACAATACTCCGGTTCGGTCGTACTTCTTATTAAAATACATTGAATAGCCTGTGGTTAGTTTACCCATAAAAGTACTTAATCCATTCTCGACAATCGGAGTCGCCAAAATATGAAAGTGGTTTGGCATTAAACAATAAGCTCCAATTGCTACTAAGTTATTTCCACGATCATAATCAAAAACCGATGAATATTGTTCATGAACATCACGCACATTTACTGGTTGTGTAGAGTTACTCAGAAATAATAATTCTATAAAGCGTCGATAATCAACCGGGTTTTGATAGATTGTTCTTTTGTCTGTGCCACGGTTATAAACATGATAAAAAACACCTGGAACAAGAGCAGTATTTCTTGTTGTCATAACAATATTATATAACACTAACGATTTACAAAGGGTCGCCCTAGGGGGAACTAAGCTTCACTCTTAAGGCAAATACGAAAAACCCCACGCATAGGCGTGGGGTTTTTCTTAGCTTTTAGCTAAACTCTTTGAATCAACTTATCACCAAACTAACGAAGGTTAGTTAAGAATAAGTGGTTCTGAAGTCCAGTCATCAGCTGGAGTGGCGAGAACGTTAAGTTCTTCAGTAGCATCATCTCCTGCTGAGTAATCAACAGATGAGATAACTACCTCAGCCGATCCGTCATGACCAGTGTTTGTCTCTACAGTAAGAGTCAAAACAGCAGTCTCACCTTCAGAAATCTTCCAATCTGCAGTGGTTGCATCATCAGCACCAGCAATATCAACTGTTGCTGTGTAACCAGTAGTTGAAGAGACACCGCCTACCTTAAGTAGGAAGTTAACTACATCAGCATCTTCGTCCATGTAGAAGTCCTCACCGAAAGCAGTAACATCAAACTTGAATACGAATGTACCGTAATCTAGGTCTGTGTTAGATACTGACTTTGTAGACTTGGTCTCAGTGATTGAAGTGATTTCAAGTACAAGACCTTCTGAACGTAGAGTATGAGCCTCACCGTCCTGGTTTGAACCACCGAGGGTTACAGTCTCACCTGATTGTCCCTCTGCATCTACATCTGTAGTGTCTACAGAAGCAGTAAGAGTTACACCTTGGAGAGCTGAATCACCATCCATGTCTTCAAACTCAACGATAACAGCTACTTCAACTGCATCCTCAGCATCGATAGTGAAATCACCATCTACATCGAAGTCAACGGCAACACTACCAGTAGCAGCACCATCGAAATCATCAGCAGCAAATGACTCACCGTCAATTTCGATTCGAACATCCTTAACTACTTCGTCAAGATTACGAGTAGATGAAGACATAACGAGGTCAATTGTGATTCCCTCGATTGTGACATCACCATCTGAATCATCAGCATCAAGCTCAAAAGCAAATACTGTGTATTCAGAAGTATCATCCTCATCAAGAGCGAGGGTAGTAGCATCTGGGTCATTGGTTGAAGACTTCATGTCTAGGTCATCACCAGCTCCTTCTACTTCAATAGTGAAAGTAGCAGTATCGCCAGTAACTTCAGAACCATCTTCTGTAGTGGCTACACCATCCGCATCAAAGAAACGAACAGCTACACCCTTAACATCCCAATCTCCAAGCTCTGCAGACTCGAGGTTGTTGTTGATAGAAGCTGCAACCACGATAGTCACTTCCTCATCTTCCATTCCTACAAGGTCAAGACCTGAGAAACGAACAACACCATCATCTTCATCACCTAGGTAATCATCTTCATCTGAAGCATCTGCTTCAGCAATCATTTCACCATCTACCCAAAGTGAGAAGGTAGTAAATACATCCCAAGCATCTGAATCAGTACCAGCTGCATCTTTGAAAGAAAGGTCGAGACGTGAGATTTCAGCGTCACCATCGGTGAACTCTACAGTTACCTCAGCAACTGGAGCGTCTTCCTCACCTTCCTCTACATCTGACTCATCAGCATCCTCGACTTCGAATGATTCGAGTGAAGCCTCACCTTGAAGCTCACCCATGTCCTCATCCTCGTCATCGGTAGCGTCCTCGTCATCGGTCATGTCCTCATCTGTGTCATCTCCTGGTACTACTACTGGAGTTGAACAAACTGAGTTGGCCTTAGCTCGAGATGCTGCACCGAAGTAGCCGGTTGGATTCACTAGACCAGCTGGTGAAAGAACCTCTGCTCGGTACTTAACTTGCATCTTTGAAACAGCGGCAGCAGTTGCTGGACCGTAGGTCTCAGTTTCCATACCGACTGAACCTGCACCTTCAGCTGCTACACGTGTATCAGCATCGGCGTTAAGGAACTGTTGTAGTTTCATAACATCTGCTCCGGTTGAACCTACTGAAAGGTCACGTGTCCATGTGTATGGGCACACACCTGAAGCAACAGATGAACCTCCTTGTCCAACTTGTGATTGGAGTGAAGCGATCTGAGCTAGAAGGTCATTAATCATCTTTTGCAAGTCCTCTGATGATTGAGCCTGCGCAGCAGGAGCAAACATTGAGAGGGCCATTGCTAGTGCCACAAAAGCAATGGCTGCCTTTGAAGCGAAATCTTTTGCAATAGTCATATATAAGTAATTTTTGTGTGGGATTAACACACTTGCTCGATTAGTGAGCGTTTTTATTTGATAAGGTTCTAATAACATGAATTAATTCATATTCGTAAATGGTTTATCAAGTCACTTACGCAATATCACTAACTCTGGGCTTGGTACCAGGTAATCCATGTACTTCCTCCAGAGGTTAGCTGTAAGGGGGGTCTGAGAATCTGGCATAAGCAACCAAGGCGGGAAAAGGTGGGGCGGGAATATAACGCTGGCAACGATAAAGTAGCCGAGCGTATGATCGGGGTTTTCATATGTAAACTGATAGTTTCCTATCTAGCCCACCAGATTGAGTATCGCTACTTAATCCGATGTATTGCCAAAGAACGTTCATACCTCTTACGCAGTTTCGCAAAGTGGTGGTGGAAGTCCCGAGGGACGGCACAGTACCAGTCTTTAGAAAAAAGCGCGTAAGCGCATACCAAGAAGTATAGCAGACGGCATTTAAACTAAGAACGCTAGACTTAGTAAAGGGTGTGGATATGAGCGGGACCAAAAGGTCCAGAACCTAATCAAACAACCTGTAAATCAAAGCTGTTTTAGTTTCGCCTACATTACGTGAAAGCAGGCTAAACGTCAACAAAAACAACAACTTGGGTCTGACTATGATGACGAGGTAGATGCATGCTTCTTACTGAGATAAATCATTAGAAAATAGAAAAGTGGTTTGGCAAGGGAGGGACAGAAATAGTGTTAAGACGCAACATAATGCCCTTTGCGGAGGGCGCGAAGTTGGGGAGGAGGGCGAAGCAAAGGGTATTAGGTTGTGTCTTAACATTCACTCACCTACTCACCTACATAAGGCGCACCACTCACCCAGAAAATTCCTCGATTTACGCTTCGCTCCAACCGAGAAATCTCCTATGTTTCGTGGGGTTCAAAGTGAGGAATTAACAGCGTTTTGTGGGGTAGACGACCTTCCGCTCACATAGAAAATTCCTCGATGGTTATAATTAGTCGCTCACAGTAGGAAATTCCTCGTTTTCCGCTTCGCTACAACCGAGGAACCTCCTATGTTGTTTCGCTAGAGGCTCGTTATAACAGAGAAATGTCCTATGTTTCGCCTATGTTTCGCTTAAACTGGGAAATGTCTGATAGAAACAGTATCGGACAATACCTCATCGGGATGAAAGCTAGTATTACTATCGGACAATCACTTACCTACTTGGCAATTGAGTATTTAGACCAACGTCTTTCTCCTTGTCTTATTACTTGTCCTTTTTCTATGAGACTATTTAGCTCTCGCTGAATAGTCTTTTCACTTACGTCAGTGATAACTTCGGCTATGTCTTTGATAGTGGCGCCCGGGATGGCTTCTAGGACTGTCTTTATGCGAGTGGCGCGGTCGACTAACTGACTGTAGACCATATGCGCATCAGAGCTAATGTCGCCTTTGGGGATACTGACGCGCGGTCGGGGACTGCGGGGCTCTAGGCGAGGGCTCGGGCGCGGGGTGTGCTTACTTCCGCCAGACACCTCCATGAGACCAGAGTCACGTAGAGTAAGTGGTACTTGCATGGCAAAGTGGTTGCGCAGGTAGCGTTGGACGAGATCGAGCTCCGTGAGGAGTAGAGTAAGGACTTCATCATTTAGGACCCGGGCGGCATTGGCGATCCGGAAAGCTCCTTCGAGCGCCACGAGGGATTGTTCAAAGGGGAAAATCTTTTCTTTGGCCTCGTACTCATAAAGTGAGAGAGTCATCAAGGACGCCTCGTGTACCTGCATGGCTTTTTCACTCATGACCTTGATGTGGAATTCTGTCTGCTCTGTTCTCTCTATATAAGACAGAATATAGAAGACAACAGAAACTGTTCTTTCTGTCTTTTTAAAAACATTACTGTAATAGTCATTGTTAGAAGACAGTCTTTTAACTGCCACTGGGTTGTCTCTGTCCATAGTGTCTGATTGTGTCTTATAAAGTAAATTTCTGTCCTTCACATCCTCTGTCCTTGAGTCTAAAAGTCTACCTACTACTATAAAGACATTTCCTTTATTTGCAAGGTCTTTTATGTGTCTTATTGCGTTTACTGTCTTGACGCAAAATCACTTGCCTAGCACTGATTTCCCCAGCTTAGGCGCTCACTTCATGGTATTATGGCGGTATTGCTAGCGCAGTTTTATTTGTTGTATGGCCCGTAAGAAAAGAACAATCTCAAGCCCTGAGCGAACACCTTTATTTGATGACCTATCACCCCAAGCCCGCCAAGCGATTGGCGCAGTGGTGGTCGGTGTGTTTGGTATATTCTTCCTCTTCTCACTTTTGGGGTACGCGGGCATGGCGGGCGAAGTGACCAATACAGGACTGTCTTGGCTATTTGGGACCGGAGCGTGGCTGGCACCTGCTGCTTGTGGATTTTATGTGATTGTTTTGATGCGACCGCGCGATGATGAACGAGTGAGTGCCGCTAAGATAATTGGTATCTCACTCATCTTCTTTGCGCTCTTGGCCTTATTTGAACTGTACAAAGAAGGCCTTGGTGGGATGGCTGGGCTCTCACTGACCTATCCCCTTTCATACTTAGTAGGAAATATGGTGACTGGTGTGCTACTAGTGGCACTCGTGTTGATTGGAACTTTCCTCACCTTCAATACCGGAGTCGGACTACCGGCTTTTCTTAAGCGTGAAAGAAAAGACGAGAAAGAGGATGAACTTGGTCTTGAAGGACTTGACCTAGACTTACCCGACGAACCAAAAGAAATAGAAGCCCCAGCCGAAACTCACGCTTCCGAAGACACTCTCGAACATAGAAAAGACCTCAACACCGTAGCCGATAAAGTAACTGAGGTAATGGCCAAGAGTATGGGGGAAATAGTAGTGAAGAATTTTAGTGGTCCATACATCCCTCCTTCACTAACTCTCCTAAATAAAGACAAGGGTAAGGCCATGGCAGGAGACGTCAAAGCCAACTCCCTTATCATCAAGCGTACCCTCAAGGAATTTGGTATCAATGTCGAGATGGACGCCGTCGAGAGTGGACCAGCTATCACCCGCTATTCACTAAAGCCAGCGCAGGGTGTGCGTATTTCTCGTATTGTCGCTCTACAACAGGAACTCCAGCTAGCCTTAAAGGCTAGTACTATCCGTATTGAAGCCCCTATCCCGGGTAAATCACTGGTGGGTATCGAAGTGCCAAACGCCGTTCGTTCGACTGTCGGTCTGGCCTCAATACTAAAGAGCCCTGAATATACTGATTCTCCACGACCACTTTTGGTGGCACTTGGCAAAGACGTGGCTGGCGGGGTGCATTTTGCTAATATCGCCCGCATGCCCCATGCGCTGATTGCTGGTACTACTGGCTCGGGTAAGTCGGTCACTATCCATAACATCATCGTATCCCTCCTTTTCCGCAACTCACCCGAACAACTCCGCTTTATCCTGGTAGACCCAAAACGAGTGGAGCTCACTCTCTATAATGGAATTCCGCACCTACTGACACCCGTGATTACCGAACCAAAGAAAGCGATTCGTTCGCTAGGCTGGGCGGTGAAGGAAATGGCCAGACGCTACGATATACTGCAAACCGAAGGTGTCCAAGGACTAGAGCTCTACCATACTAATGTCTATCACCCAGCCAAAAAAGCCTGGGAGGAACGCGGTAGTCTAGAAGAAGAAAAAGACAGCTTACCTGAGCCCCTACCATACATAGTCATAATTCTCGATGAACTTAATGACTTGATGCAAGCTTATCCACGCGAACTAGAGGCTTTAATCGTCCGACTAGCGCAGATGAGTCGCGCGGTGGGTATTCACCTACTCTTGGCCACCCAGCGCCCTTCGGTCAATGTCATCACTGGTACGATTAAAGCCAATATCCCAACCCGTATTGCTCTCAATGTGGCTTCACAGATTGATTCCCGTACTATTATCGACCAAATGGGAGCTGAAAAACTACTCGGTCAAGGAGACATGTTGTACCTTTCTTCCGATAGTCCACGCCTAATCCGTATCCAATCAGCCTTTATCTCTGGTGAAGAGATTAAGAAGGTGGTCGCCTACCTCAAATCGCAAGATGCTCATACCCTCGATACTATCGATCTAGATGAACAAAAAGAAGGCAGTGGTAGCATGAATGCTTTTATGTCTTCAATCGGTGGCGATGATATGGATGCGGAGGATGATCTATTTGACGAAGCTAAGCAAGCCGTGCTTGAAGCCGGCAAAGCCTCCACTTCATACTTACAACGTAAGCTTCGTATCGGTTATTCGCGCGCCGCTCGGCTAATCGATCTCCTGGAAGAACAAGGCATTATTGGACCAGCCGATGGCGCCCGCCCCCGCGAGATACTACTTGGAAAAGGCAGTGGTAACGGTAACAGCGATAATACAGACTCACGCGATGAGGATTAGGCTTTATGTTTAATCCGCCTCGCCAATTTGCGTTTGAATTTAGGACGTTTTTAATCGTACTGTTTTCCCTCCTCTTAATTACGATGACTGTTGGTTATATATTATTTCAAGCCCGCTTCCTAATCGCTGGGCCACAAATCTCCCTGATAAATGAACCAAACATTCAACACAACGTACGGACTATCCACCTTGAAGGTACTACCCACAATATCACTCATCTCTGGCTAAACGACCGGCCGATATTTACCGACGAAAGCGGTCATTTCAATGAAGCGCTGGTCTTGGAAAACGGGTATACTATAGCTACCCTCAAAGCCCGCGATCGCTTTGGTCGGGAAACCAGAGTGGAAAGACCGTTTGTCTATACGCCTGCTTCAATTAGTAAAAGATAAATTTAATATTATGGTAAAGAAAAAAGTAGCTAAGCCAACGAAGACTATCGGAGAAGCCAATACCGTAAAGAATAGCGGTATAGAAAGTATTGCCGAGACTTTGCGCGCGATTAAGACGAAGTTTGGTGATGATTCAATCATGACCTTGTCTGATACCAAGCGCGTGGATATAGATGCTATCCCCTCTGGCTCAATCGGCCTAGACGATGCGCTCGGTATCGGTGGCTACCCCCGCGGACGAATTATTGAGATTTTTGGACCAGAGTCTTCGGGTAAGACTACCCTATCCTTGCACGCGGTGGCAGAAGCGCAGAAGATGGGTGGTATTTGCGCTTTTATCGACGCCGAGCACGCCATGGACCCAGAGTACTCCAAGAGCATCGGGGTGAAGCTAGAGGAACTACTAATATCCCAACCAGACAATGGAGAGCAGGCCTTAGAAATTGTCGAATCACTGGTACGTTCTGGTAAGATAGACGTGATAGTCATCGACTCCGTCGCCGCCCTCACCCCGCGCGATGAAATTGAGGGTGAAATGGGTGCGCACCATGTCGGTAAACAAGCAAGACTAATGAGTCAGGCTTTGCGTAAACTAACCGGAATTGTCGCCAAGAGTAAGACAGTGGTGATATTTATCAACCAAATCCGTATGCAAGTAGGGGTGATGTTTGGTAACCCAGAGACTACCCCAGGCGGAAAGGCACTCAAGTTTTATACTTCGGTACGACTCGATATTCGACGAATTGCTCAGATTAAGAAGGGTGACGAAGTAGTCGGCGGTCGACACCGCGTCAAAGTAGTGAAGAACAAAGTGGCTTCCCCCTTCCGCACCACAGAGTTCGATTTGATCTACGGTGAAGGGATTAGTACTCAGGGTGAACTACTGGCGCTCGGTGAGAAGTATAAGTTTATCCGCAAGTCTGGCGCGTCGTACTCTTTTGTACCACCAGGGGGTGACGAGAGTACGGAAGTAAAACTTGGACGCGGTTATGATGCAGCCCGCACTTACCTACGGGAAAATCCTAAGGTAGAAAAAGAATTGCTCGGTTATATCAGAAAGGCACTGAAGGAAGATGCAGTGAAGAGTACGGGTGGTGATGCTGACTAGCCGAGCACGTTCTGGGTTATCTTTTTCGCTGATTAAATACTTCCGCACGACTCCCTATTTTATTTTGTTATAAATAGAAGACAGGAACATGCTCGGTTTATGTGAAAAACAAACTGGCCGGACCCAGATTTGGGTCCGGCCAGTTTGTTTGGCGAAGCAATCTACATCTGCCCCACCCAATGTTGGCGAGGCTTTAGTGCCTGCGCTAAATGGTAACTAACCGATACCGCCACCAATAGCGACAAGACCAAAGTCACAGCGGTCATTAGCTCGCCATGATTAATCGCACCCAAAAATGAATCGGCCACATACTGTGGGACGCTTCTCAATGGTACAGAGAGGAAGTTATCGATAATACTAGCGACGTGGAGCCACTTGGCGAGCAATAAAGCCGAGACGCTCAGGAATACTCCCTGCCAGAAAACTACCTGCGAGAAAATACTCAGGGCGTAGCTATAGTAAATTCGGCGCATGATTTTTGCTTGTAAGGTTGTTTGCATAGTACTTAATATAACTAAGGTAAGGAGCCAAAAAGTTACAACAAAGCTTCAAGCTCGGTATCCTTACTTTCCTTTCTAAAAGCGGCCTTAGCCCGATGGATACGGGCTTTTATAGTACCAACGTTCTCATGAGTAGAATCGGCGATGTCTTCATGCGACCACCGTTCTAGATAATGAAGACGTAGGACATGCGCAAAATGTCCCGGCAGACGCGCCAGAATGCGCTCTACCCCATCAAGCTTCTCTTCAAAGCCGGTATGGCCGGAACGCTCACCCACCAGTTGCTCGAATTCGGGGTCAAAAACCAGGAAGCGCTGTCCTTCTTTGACGAGTTTTTGGTAACGAGTAAAAGCCGTGTTGAGTAGGATGCGGTAAGCCCAAGAAGAAAACTGGGCGCCAGTTTGTGGAACAAAAGAATTAGCGTTAATGTAAATTTTGGTAAAGGTGTCCAAAACCACCTCCTCAACATCGCGCGGATCGCGGATAATCCCGCGCACTTTGCGTAAAAAAGGAGCTTCATAACGGTCGACCAAAAAAGCAAAGAGCCACGGCTCATTTAGCGAACGACGCAAAATCTCCTCATCGCTTAAGTGGGATTTCTCATCACCAGTTGTCAGTCTTTCCATAGGCATTTATATAATACCACTGAATTTTCACAAATATTGGCTATACAGACTTTGCTTTTAATGTGGGGTTTTGATATAACTGTGGGCGTATTATTCATTTTTAATAGACACGTCACGGTACTTCGAAGCTGGTGTCCCAGCAATTTGCCTTAGGGAAGGGCAAATTGGGGACTAAGTTCGTAGTAGTCGCTACGCTCGTCTACTCACTTATTTTAATGTCAGTCCTCTCATATAACGAAATTACACCGAAAAAAGTCATCATCTTCAATGATGAGCCTTATATTGTGCTCTCCTACCACGTCTTTCGTAAACAACAGCGCAAGCCGGTCAACATCACCAAGCTAAAGAACTTAAAGTCTGGCCGGGTAATTGAAAACACCTTCCACGTCAATGAAGTAGCTGAAGAAGCCGACCTAGAAAATAAAAATATCACTTTCATCTATCGTAAGGGGGATGAATACTGGTTTCATGAGACCGGTAAACCCGCCGAACGGTTTGCTCTATCGGCTGATTTGATTGGTGATCAGGGTCAATTCATCAAGGAGCGCTCCGAACTAAAGGCGCTAGTTTATGATGAGGAGGTTATTGGTGTGACGGTACCAGTAAAAATTGAACTCAAAGTCACTGATACGGTTGATGCGAGTAAAGGTAATACCTCAGGAAACGCCCTCAAGGAAGCCATTGTTGAAACCGGAGCCAAGGTAATGGTGCCGATGTTTATCAACCAAGGCGATGTAATTGCTATCAATACGGAAAGTGGTGACTATTCAGAGCGAATCGAGAAGGCGTAGCCAGAAAGACAGGACTTAAAACGTAATGAAGCCCCGGACGCTTACGTACCGGGGCTTTGCTGTTTTAGGGTGAAATTACTCCTCACCCCATCTAACTCAACTGCGGGGAAACCACAGTTTTACTTTTTTGAAGCGCTGCCGACGGGCCTTGTAGACCATACCAGCTCTTTCCGCGAGCTGGCGGTCAGCTCGCATCTCGGCCGCGGTTGGAGGCACAGGGGTCCTCGACATCCCGTCGCAGATGTAGTCCCATTGCTTCCTCAGCACCAGAAACACGAGAAGTATCAGAAACGACACGTAGCCAATAATGGCCCAATGCCACCACGAAAGATTTTCGAACATCTTGTCTCCTTTAGAGAAGGGTTGGTGGTGAGAACAATGACTTTTACCTCTAATATTATAGCACGGTTTTGGGTATAAAACAAGGGCGGTGGGGACAAAGTCCCCACCGCCCTTGTTTAGCCTCTGGCTTCAATAATTAGTGCTGGATATACGGCATCAACGCCATAAAGCGAGCGCGTTTGATGGAGCGAGCAAAGTCTCGCTGGGCCTTGGCTGAAAAGCCAGTCCGGCGACGATTCATCATGCGAGCGTGTGGGTTGACATAGGCACCCAGACTAGTGATGTCTTTGTAATCAATATGCTCGATAGCATCTTTTTTGTGTAGGTTGTGTGTTTGTTCCATGTTGTTTGATTTGGCTATTAATATTTCCAATATTTTAATTCAAGAGTTGAAGGAATTTTTGCTTCAGTTATTTTTAGAAATCTATGTTCTTTTTAGACGAGGCGTTCGAGGAAAGTAGTTTCTGATTCGGTACCAGGCTTCAATCTCGAGA
>CAYRMI010000013.1:0-18068 GCA_964425625.1 uncultured Candidatus Saccharibacteria bacterium
ACAATAATATATGAAACACCGTAGGCGGAAAGTAATAAGGGGCTGATTTCGCCAGTACAAGCGCCCCGCTCTTCAAAGTGGGCGTCTTGCGCTCCTAGCTTAACAGTACTTTTACCAATTACTTTGGCGACTTCAGGGATAAATAAGAAGGGGGGAGCTATCACCACTTCAGTTTCAGTATATTTCTTAGTAGCCGTTATCACTCCCTTGGTTAACTCGATGGATTCTTTAGCTGTACCGGGATTGAGCTTCCAATTACCGATAATTAGAGGTGTTGGTTTTTTCATATTGAGAAATTGTACCATAAGAAAAGGCCCGCTGACCCAAGGTCAGCGGGCCTTTTCTTCTCTAATACATATCTCGCCAATCGCTCAACTCAAGTACATCAGATGTTTCAGGGACAAGCGGTGGAGGGTTTTCTACCAAATTACGGTCATAGGAATTAAAACGACTCAAAAAACCAGAAATTGCAACTCCACCACTAGTCCATTGTGTTCCCTCCCGACCATTGGAGACAATCGTACCGTTAACGGTCAAAGAGTCCCTAAACACATATGGGTCAAGCGCGTTGGGTAGACCACGGCTATTGCCGGATTCATTACACGACGCGCAGTAATGATTTCTACCAAACCGACCATTTTGTGCGACAAAGATACCGTTCAGGACAGTATCATCTGTCACATTAACACCTACCAGGACATCTTCCTCAGCAATGGCTAGTAGCCCAGAAGTAGTCGCTGATGTATAAGTAACGTTTCCCGACAAAATAATCTGCGGACTAATCGGGGCTGATTCAACATCGGCAGCAGCTAGCGTAACTTTCTGGCTGACTACTCCACGTAGCCAAACTTTGTCCTTAACAAAAATCAATGGACAATCTGAATTGATATTATATGTTCCAGCTCCCACACCCGAGCCTGATGTATTAGAAATTACATGTCGTTCTTGTTGCCAACCATCCTCAGTGGTATAGCCCCAATATTGGGTTGTGTTAGTGACACGTCTGACGGTAATCGTGTCGTTGCTATTAAAAACAACTTCATAACCGTATGTTCCAGAAGGTGGAATATAAATACCTCCAGCATTTATCGCCCTGTCCTGCATGAGAGATAAGTCTATAGTCAGACCAGTGAAATTAATCGGGGCTGAGGGAAAGGAGAAAAGTGCTGTGTTGGCATTTCCGGTAGTGGTAAATACTCCATTACGTGCTCCATTTGGTGTACAACCAAAACTACTGGTACACGTCCAAGTTGTTTGTCCGCTAGTAACAACCGAGTTGTTGGTACCGTCCATGCGAATACCGCCGTTGGAATGATAAGGTCCGACAATCACTCGATCGGCGCCTGCCCACACGTTGCTATTTATAATATACGCATACTCCGCTACGGTCGGCTGAGCAAAGCGAGCCATTAAGGTTTTCACGATACTGGGATCTGAATAAGCATAACCCTCAGAAGTAACATAAATTGATGCTACGTCACCACAGTAAGTACTACTAGCTACAGTTAAAGAATATTTCCCCACCGGTACTCCTTCTGGGTCCAAATACTCTTTATCTGCTACATTGACTACGCTATTGGGATAGTGAGCTAGATACCACTTATAGTAATTTAATCCCGCTTCGGCCACATCGGTGGCTTGCTGAATAGAAATTCGTTGATTAACTACTTGGCTCTGGGTTACTATATAACCAATAAAAGAGGAAAGCACAAGAAAAAATGAAGCGCCCAGTACCAGTACTAGTACCAGTAAGTAACCCCCGATATTTCCTTTTGTTAATGACGAATTAAGCTTGTACATGACTATAAATATTATAGGTTATCTTTTAGATTTCGCGGAGCTACGCCACTGTGCAATAAAAACTCACCCGGCGAACGAAATGGATCGATGTTGACGATAATTCTCGCTTCAATGTAACGAATATCAGTCAACAGTGCCCCAGGAAAAGTAAGTGGTGCACCACTTCCGTCGTAGTAATAAAAAGTAGATGTAGCCTGTGTGATGTTTTGCACATACTCGGATAGTGTCTCCACCGCTACCGGCGTCAACATGTCATACACTGGTGGTATTCCTACCGGAGCGTAAGTGTACTTAGTGATGACGGTACCAGCTAAAATATACTCAGTGTACTCCACCATATCATCTCGATTAATATCACTATAAAAACCAAACCGATTGGCTTCGGTAACCGCGATCGGGAATGTGCCATCGTCTGCATAAGTCATTTCCCTAGCATCACGAATAAAACTCTGCAAACCTCGACGAGCATGATCAATCTCATGTGATTGCGCCAGTGTGTAACCATTTGTCTGGTAGAGGTACACTGCCCCCGCACTGATAGCAAAAAATAAAACTAATGTAATACCAATAACGATAACCAACTCGACTAGTGTCATGCCGGATTGCCAATTTTTTGATTGTAATTTATAAAACATAAAGCTCATCATTCCACTAAAGTTACTCCTTGTACTACAGTGTCCGATATATCAAGCGGGTCAATCGTGGCGGTAGTATATCCAGTACCAGATACCTCCAAAGCATAAGTATCGACTGGCAAACTACCGATATATGCCTGGCCACACCAATCGGTCATACGCACGTATTCGGTCATGCCTTGACGCAGGGTCACGGTAGCTTTAGGTATTAGATCTCCAATGCTATTTTTTACTATCACCCGTAGTGAATTGGCGGAGGCTGTGCCTAAAGTAATAGTAGTGGTCGCAGTAACATTTGGAGCAACAATATATTCTCCCGTTGGACAGATACTTAAAATACTATGCCCCGGGACAGTTAGTGAGTAGCTCCCCCACTCAAACTGACTAAAAGTACGGACGCCACTAACTGTAGTGCTGGTACTAAAATTCCACTTAGCTACCGGTACAAACACATCATCAGTACCAATCGACTTACTACTCACCAGAGTAAAGTTTTGGTTACCGACTGCGTCTTCTGATTCAAGATAAGTTACCAGTACCTCTTCTACTTCTGGTGAGACGGTATTGTCGGTTGTACTTAATTGTAAACGGGGCACGATAGTGTCGTAAGTGGCAACTGGCATTGTACGTAAATCAATAATACCGGGCGAAAAGCCGGCGCTGTTACCAGGCAACACTAAGTCTGGAATTAAGTCAGCGGAACTCGTGCTGGTATAAAATGAAATAAAAGCAGTTGTACTAAGCGGTTCAGTCGCTGTAAAGGTGACCTGCCCCCAACTCTCAAGCGGTGTTGGCTCGAGCGGAGTCAACCAGGCATCGCCATTTAATACATAAAAGCCACCATCAAGGCGCAACCGTAAAGTACCACTTATACTCTCTACATCAGTCGAGGTAGCCAGCCCTAATAAGTCAGAAAACTCTTCCGTCACTTCAGCAAAAACTTGATTTTCAACCAACTTAACCGTACTAGTACTCAAGCGATCAACTTGAAAGTTCATCGTTGATACATCACCCTCAAGTACAGCTACCGGCAAGGTGGAGGGGTAAGGCAAAGACGTAGTTGCTTGGTATGTTTGATCGCTGGAATATAGAGGTTCACTAACAAAAATTTCATAATTAGGTCCAGCTGGTGCCCCTGTAAACAAAACCTCACCAGTCGGCCCGGTCTGGCGTATAACATCAACTGGAGCCGTAGTTGATGCGTTATACAACCGCACATCGATTCCGGAAAGAGGCAGTATATTAGCATCAAACACATTTACTCTAATAGTACCACCTCCATCATCGGTCTCGATTGACCTTGGTACTACTGTGCTAGAGACAGATACCGTACTAGTTGAGCCTCCTGTATTCCATTCGTATTTAATCTTCACCCGCTTATAGTCATTTATAATTCCATTACTATCAAGTGCATATGTTTCGCCATCCGCTGGATCATCAAAATAATCAACAAAAACTTGCTCGTAGAGAACAACACCATTTTGCTCGATTGTCCGGTACTGCGGAATAGATCGGTTGGGTATGCCACCAATAGTACCAACCGCATCGTATGGTAGTGACCGAATATACTCTAAACGATCGGTAATGAGCGCGAGCGCAGTCATCTTCGCTTTTGAATTGGCAATCAGACCCAGTGTATATTTAAAAGAACTGAATAGACCACCAAAGACCAGCAGAAGGATAGCTGATACCACTACCACCTCTATCAATGAGAAGCCCTGGTTTTCCTTTTGCAGATAACTCATATTAAATTTAACCCCCTAAACCATCTGAAATGGAGTAGATCGGAGCAATCATTGCGAGCGCAAAAAAGCCGACACCCGCACCAATGACGACCATCAAAAGTGGCTCGATGATAGTCGAAAGGTCCTTGGTTTTTCGCTCTACTTCCGTTTCATAAAATTGAGCCAGTTCTTTTAACATGCCGGCAATTTGACCGGTTTCCTCCCCCACCAAAATCATTTCTCCCACTAAGATTGGGTAGAGATCGTTTCTTTCCACAAAAACTTCTGATAGGGCGGTACCCTTCTCTACGCGTTTACGAGCTTCTTTCAATACTTCTTTGTAAAAGACATTTTGTACCACCTCACCAGTAATCTCGATAGATTGGATTACATCGACTCCTGAATCGAGTAATGAAGAGAGGGTTCTGGCGGTTCGAGCCGAGTTGGTTTCTTTGGCCATCACACCAACAATAGGTAGGTGAATCACAGCATAAGACGAAACAATCTTGCCAATTTTGGTCCGAAAGAAATATCCCACCGCCATCACAAAACCGACAATTGAACCTAAAGCCACCAGTGTATTAGCCACAAAGAAGTCACTGGCAGAAATCAAAAATTGGGTAGTGGCTGGCAACTCCTTATCCATACCCTTAAACACGTCTGTAATCTGGGGCATAACGTAAATCATCATCAAGATAGCAATAATCACCATGACGATGATAACGATGGCTGGATAAATCATGGCTCCCTTAATTTTTTTAGTGAGATTACTCGATCGCTCCATTTGCACGGCTAGTGTCTGGAGGGATTCGGCCATACTCCCTCCTTCCTCACCAGCTTTAATCATGGCTACATAGAGATCACTAAATACTTCGGGAAAGCCTTTGAGCGAAACGTAAAACTGTTCACCTTTATTAATATCGCTAACAATCTTTCTGATTACGCCTTTTAATTTTGGGTTAGTGCTCTGACGCTCCATAACTGACAGCGCCCGCGTGATAGTGAGACCAGCCTTCAACATCGAACCGAGGTTACGGGTCATCATCACGAGCTCATCAGCTTTTACTCGATTGAGGTAATAATTAATTTTTTCAACGTTCAAAAATTTACCCAAACCTCCTCCAGCAGTTTTTATACTAGTTATTTTGTGACCAGCTGTACGCGCTATGTCATAAACCGCAAACCGATCTTCGGCAGATACTGTTTCTGTCACTTTATTGCCACTTTGATCTTCTCCAGTATAAGTAAAGTTTGCCATGCTATTCATTTATTACACGTAGAACTTCTTCAATACTGGTGAAACCACGAGCCGCTTTGTAGATACCATCTTCCATCATAGTCAACATCCCTTCTTTACGAGCCTGCACCTCCACCTCATCACCTGTCTTACCAGCAATCACCATATCCTTAATCGTAGGTGACACTTCTAGTACCTCATGAATACCCATTCGACCTTTGTAACCATCTTCAGTATCACCTTTTTCTTTGGGATGGTAAAACGGAATGTCATTCCAAGTAGCGTCGGCAGAAACAATCTTTTCTTCCTTTAAGGTAGCTAAAACAAAATCTAGATTTACATGTTGTGAGAGTTCATCTCGTTCCGCTTTGGTCAATATATATGGCAACTTATCATCCGAAAGTCGACGAACCAGACGCTGTCCAATAGCTACCCGCAAAGTAGAAACCAACAAGAAAGATTCTACTCCCATATCAATCAAACGAGCCACTGTACCGGCCGCTGAGTTGGTGTGAACAGTGGCCAACACCAAGTGCCCAGTCAAGGCAGCGTTGATCGCTAGGCTGGCCGTTTCTTCATCGCGAATTTCACCCACCATGATAATGTCTGGATCCTGGCGCATTAGTGAGCGCAAGCCAGCCGAAAAAGTAAAGCCAATTTCTGGTTTGACTTGTGACTGATTGACCCGGGGCATTTGGTACTCAATCGGGTCTTCAATGGTAGAAATGTTTACCTCTGGCGAATTTAGTAAATCGAGGATAGTGTAAAGAGTCGTTGATTTTCCTGAACCGGTCGGTCCAGTCACCAAAATAATACCAGTAGTGGCACGGGTAGCTTTGTGAATACGCTCAAGCGTAGAGCCATGAAAACCAATTCCTTCTAGCGAGTAACCGGTACGATTTTCGCGTAGCAGACGCATCACAATCTTCTCGCCATAAAATACTGGCAAAGCCGAAACACGGAAAGCTACCTTCTGGCCGTCCATTTCCATCTTGAAACGACCGTCTTGCGGGAGTCGCTTTTGGTCCAACTTTAGATTGGATAAAACCTTGATACGGGCTACTAACGTACCAGCCGCATGCTTCGGGAGTTTCATCGCATCACTCAAGATACCGTCAATTCGGTAACGCACAATCACTTCATCCTCCGCTGGTTCAATATGTACATCGGAAGCGCCTTGAATAACCGCGTGTCGTAGGAGCGTGTCAACAATACGCACTACGGGCAGATCTTCAGCAATTTTCTTTAGATCACTTTCCGATAACTCCTCACCACTTTCTTCGGCAATCACCTTAAGCGCTGAAGCATCCTTCATGATGATGTCGCCAAATTCATCCTTAAGCGTTTTTTGGTATTGGCGGAGGGCCGAACGCATCGACTCGGTATCGGTCAAACGGGCGAGAATTTTTAGACCGACTTTTTTCTTGACGAAATCTATCGCCGGCAAATCAGCCGTGTCTAGCATGGCTACCTCGAGTGAATCTTCAGTCCGCTTGAAAGCAATAATATTGTGAGTTCTGGCTACTGGCTCAGGAATCATAGCCAGTACGTCAAAATCAACCTTGACGTTCTTCAGCGAGACAAATGGGATACCTAGGACATACGACTCAATGCGACGCATATCATCTTCGGTCATATGACCTTGCGCAATCAGTGCTTCCGCTAAAGTGCGACGTTCGTCCTTAGCAATTTTTTCGACAGCCGAAAAATCCGCTTTCTTGATGAGTCCAGCATCAAGCACAAAACGCTTTAGTTGTTCATCTTGTATTCGCACAACATTTCCCAAATGAGCTAATAAGAGCTACTTACTTTTATTATAACATCTCACAAAAATTCTGGAGGCAAAATTACCCACTACCACCGAGCACGTCCCTGTTTGCTATTTGTAACAAAATAAAATTAGAAAATCTGCGATAGTATTTGGTACGCAACAAATATAACAGAGAACGTGCTCGGTTCCCCACCTAAACTTTTCTAAACTCTCACCCGCCAACCAATTTTAAATAAGTAGAAAACTAGAGTACCAAGACCAATGACCAAGCCTCCAATCACAGTAGCGCCCACATAAATATTGGCTTCACTAATCCCAATCATGGCGTGACGAATCCCATCCACAAAATAGAAGAAGGGATTGAGTTTAGTTATTGCCTCCATTACTTCGGGTAACATGGTAATGGAATAAAATATTCCCCCGAGGTAAGTGAGCGGTGTGATTATAAAAGTGTTTAGAACTGAAAGCTGTTCAAAACTTTGCGCCCAGAGCCCCACCAACATCCCGAGAAGTGAGAAGATAGCTGATACGCCCAAAATATAAACCACAAACAACAGCGGGCTAGCTAGTGTCACCGCCCCAAACAGCAGTCCGACGACCAGGATCAAACCAGCTACAATCAAGGCCCGCATCATTGACCCGAGCATATAACCAAAGATAATTTCCAAATAGGAAACCGGAGCCACCAAAAGCTCTTCGATGCTTTTGGTGAAGCGAGCGAAATATAGCGAACTAGAGCTACTACCAAATGAGGCGTTGATCACCGACAGCATCAAAATACCAGGAAAAACAAAGGTAATATATGGTACACCGACTATAGTATCGATACTTTTACCCACCACCACCCCAAAGATAAAGATGTAGAGTGAGGCCGAGATGACCGGCGCTACCAAAGTCTGTACCACCACGCGGAAAGTCCGCATTACTTCGCGACGGATCATCGTATAGATAGCTATCCAATTTATGTTTTCCATATTAGAAAGTGTTACCAGAGGTTAAGCGTAAATATTTCTCCTCGACCGACCCTTCTTTGGTAAAGTCAGCGATTGATTCTCTAACCAGCAATTTTCCTTTATTTATAATCGCCACTTCACTGCAAAGCTGTTCTATCTCCTCTAGGTAGTGCGAAGTGAGGATGATAGTCGTACCAGATTGATTTAGCGCTCGAAAATACTTCCACAGACTGTGTCGTTGCTCCACATCCACCCCCGCCGTCGGTTCATCAAGAATCAGTAGTGGTGGCTTGTGCATCAGCGCCCGAGCCAGCGTCACGCGACGCTTGAGACCACCGGAAAGCTCCTTAAATTGCTTATGAGCATGCTCGGTCAACTCAAATTGAGTAAGCAATTCTTCCGCTCGTTCCTGGCGCACCGAAGCCGAGAGTCCATAGTAGCCACCGACAAAGTCCAAAAGTTGTAGTGGCGTGGCAAAAATATCGACATTAAATTCCTGCGGTGAGAGACCAATTTGTCGCCGAGCGGCTTGATACTCAGCTACTACATCACTTCCACCAACCAAAATCTTCCCCGAACTAATGCGGGCAATTCCCGTGATGCAATGGATAAGCGTCGATTTCCCCGCCCCATTAGGACCAAGCAGACCAAAAAATCCCCCTCGTTCAATATTCAAATTAAAACCTTCAAGTACCACCTTATTACCATAAGCCTTAGTCAGATTCTCTACCACCAAAATATCTTCAAATTTAGATTCAGACATAGGGGTAAGTATAACAGAAAACCAAATCCCTGATAAAAAATTGTTTTTATCAAAATTCTTTTCTATTTTTACTAGCGGTAGATATCGTGATCTCCTAGATCAACCATAATAACGTTCTGTTTAGTCTTGTAATAGAAAACGGCACGGTGTGCGTAGGTAAGATAAAAACTATAAAATTGCTTCAAAGGACCGTGTAGCTTATGTACCCGCAGTCGTTCATGATTCTTTGAATCTTTGAAAAGCTGTAATTTTTCCTTAACCTCAAGCTGTAGCTCAGGTGGCAATTTATTATAGGCCCGTATAAAGGTCGGCTTATAATCTATCTGCATATTAATCAAGTAAGGCAGCAAGCTCGTCTAGATCTCCAGTCAAAGTTGGCTCCTGTGCTGCTCGTAGAACTCTTTGCACAGCCAGTTCTGAAGCATAATGTTTGATGGCCTGGCGTACGACATCAGCCTTAGTCAGCCCAGACTCAGCCACCGTATCCTGAACGAATTTTTCAAGCTCCGGTGTAAGTGGGATAGAAAGAGTAGACATAATTGTATGATAAATTAATATGATATTATCATATCATATACTACTCTTGACGCAAATATCCTAGTTACAAATTAAAGGACTATTATTAATATTGAAATCACTGGGTAGAGTTCAAAGGTACTGATATCTTACAAACACTTTACACCTCTCCTTCCCTCATATATAGTATAGATACGTATGAATGCTCGGCTTGTGCCGGGCATTCTTCGTGAGACATCGGAAATAAATTAATTATAACCATATTTATCAATCTAAATTAGTAGTATGTTTGACTTAAAAGTAATCAACGCCGTTCTCCAAGAAATGGAGGAAGAACGCGGTATCCCACGGGAAAAATTAATCGACGCCATCGAGCAATCGCTAGCCACTGCCTACAAAAAGGAGTTTGGTAAGCGGGGGCAAATTATTAACGCCAAGTTTGACCTCAATACCGGTACAACGGTCTTTCACCAAATTAAAATTGTGGTGGATGAAAGTATGTTGAAACCAGACCTAGCTGACGGTGAAGTAGACGCTGAAGCCACCGACGAAGCCGGCACTGGTGAAGATGCTAAAGTGCGCTTTGATGAAGAAAAGCACATCATGATTCAAACCGCCCGAATGATCAAGAAGGACGTCCAGCTTGGTGAAGAATTGGTCTTCCCGCTTGAGCCTCGCGATGACTTCGGTCGCATCGCTGCTCAGACCGCCAAACAAGTGATTGTGCAAAAGATACGTGAAGCGGAGAAGGATGCAGCGATGACTGAGTTCGGCCAGAAGGCTGGTGATATCGTCATGGGACATGTCCAACGCTTTGAACGGGGAAATCTCTACGTCGACCTCGGTCGCGTCACGGCTATCATGCCGTACGATGAACAGATTCCGGGCGAGCGCTACAAACCGGGCGAGCGTGTCCGAGCCCTGCTACTGGCAGTCGAAGAAACCTCCCGCGGTATTTTCCTCAAACTCTCACGTTCTCATCCCGATTTCCTCGCTGGTCTATTTGCTATCGAAGCCCCCGAACTCCAGACTGGTGCGGTGGAAGTAAAGGCGGTAGCTCGTGAAGCTGGTGCTCGTTCCAAGATTGCGGTTTATGCCAACGACCAGCACATCGACCCAGTTGGTTCGCTAGTTGGTCAGCGCGGTGTACGTGTCTCTACCGTTATGAGCGAGCTCGGTGGGGAAAAGATTGATATCATTGAGTGGTCACAAGAGTCAGCCGAATTCATTGAAGATGCCCTTTCCCCTGCTCAAGTCCTCTCCGTCAAAATCATCAGTGAGCCAAACGAAGAGAAAAATGAACGTGGCCACGCTGTAGCCGAAGTCGCTCCCGACCAACAATCTCTAGCGATTGGTCGAGGTGGGCAAAATGTTCGCCTAGCCGCCAAGCTAACCGGTTGGAAGATTGATATTGTCTCCGCCCAAACTGGAGACGCTTTAGCTGAAGCCGATGCTACAGGTGAAGTTGACTTAGAAGCAGAAGCTGATACCGAAATCGGTAGTGATGAGGATGTCTTGGAAAACGAAGATGCTACTACCGTAAAGCCAGAGCTACCGGAGGAAGACGAGACTATGGGTGATCGTGACATTAGTCCGAGCACCGAAGAATTTGACGAGGTTGATACTCCCGAAGAAGCCGAGGCTTTGGTGGGAGAGGAAATAGAAAAGGGTGAAGAAGAGGTAAAATAAATTAACTTGAAACAATTAGAAAATGAGCCTGTCCCCTTCGGGGACAGGCTCATTTTCTATCAGCCCTACCACTACTTGCACCCTATTCACTCCTGGTCTAAACTAGGCTTCTTAGTCACGTAACTATTCTTAATTTATGGTAAAAGTTTTTGGACACATGTCACCGGACACTGACGCTACCACCGCGGCCATTGTTTGGTCGTGGTATTTAAATGAATATACTGCAAATGACGCCACTCCCTATGTACTAGGTGATCTCAACAGCGAAACTAGCTTTGTGCTTCAACGCTTTGGTTTTTCTGTACCCGATCTTCTTCCTCCGCTTTCGGCAGGTGAATCGGTAGTGGTCGTCGATACCAACAACCCCCAGGAGCTACCGGAAAACATTAACGAGATGAACCTTTTGGCCCTGATTGACCACCACAAACTGGTCGGCGGATTGACCACCGAAACTCCAACCGAGATTACTATCAAGCCTCTCGCTTGCACCGCTACTATCATGTACGACCGGATGACTGCGGAAGGTATCACTACCCCTCCGAATATTACTGGACTTATGCTGTCTGCTATTTTATCCGATACCCTAGGCTTTCGTTCTCCCACCACTACCCCGCACGATAAAGACGTAGCGGAAAAAATGGCCACTGAGCTCGGTATCGACATCACTGCTTATGCCGATGAAATGTTTGCGGCCAAATCAGATATCTCTGGTTTCAGTGATAGTGGCTTGATTAAGCTTGATAGTAAGAAATTCAAGGTCGGCGACAAGAACTTCCGCGTCTCAGTCATTGAGACTACTAACGTCGATATGGTACTAGTCCGTAAAGACGGTATTATCGAAGCGATTAAAACTTGTGTGGAGGAAGAAGAAGATATTGACGATGTTCTCTTCTTCATTGTCGATATTCTAAATGAAAGCGCCACTGTCCTCACCTACAACGACCTGACTAAACAAGTAGTCGGCGCTTCATTTGGTGTAGCAGTAGAAGCTGACACCGAAGTTCTCCCCGGCATCCTCTCGCGTAAGAAGCAAATTTTACCTGCCCTAAAACTATAATTAATCAAGAGATTGTGTATACCCCTAGCACCAAAAGTTGGTGCTAGGGGTATACTATTTTAACTTAGCAGTAACAAATTTATTCTATGACCATCACCAAAACACAACCCTTTATTTTTTCTCTCTTCTTCTGCTTTGCTCTAGTGGCTCTTATCCCTTCATCTTCATCTGCCCAGATAGCGGAACAAAATATACCTGAAGGCATCGCTTGCACCATGGACGCCATGCATTGTCCCGATGGATCATATGTCGGACGCAGTGGTCCGAAGTGCGAATTTGTCTGTCCTAGTGGCACCACCACTGAATCGATCTTGATTCCTACCGAAGTGGCCGATCCAGAACCCAATATACCAACCCTTAGAATGAATCCACCTAGTAATAGACGAGTCATTCTGGAAGACTTCCGGCAACAGCGAATTATCAATCTAGCTGCCAATATCAGTAACCGCCTGGACGCCACAGTGGAACGCTTGTTTAACCTGATTGGTAGACTAGAAACCAGAATTCAAAAACTTAAACAACAGGGATTTGGTACGGCTGAGGCGGAGGTGAAATTGCGCGAAGCCTCACAAAGTCTAGCTGAAGCCAAGAGTCTTCTGGACGATATCGATGCTTCAGTCTATAACGCTACTACCTCCGACCGTCCCGGGGACGCTTGGCAAATACTAAGCGAACGCTACCGAGACATCGCCAACTTAATCCGTCGTAGCCATGCTAGCCTGCGCGAAACTGTTGCTCTATTGAAAGTCGCGGTAGTAACCGAAAGCAATATGGGTGTGAGTGAAGCTGTTAGTCAGGAGACTAGTACACCGGCCGAAGATACCGCACAATAGCCAGTACTAAATTCTTTAAATTTGTAATATGGAAAACAATCAAAGCAACAACATAGAAGTTACTGGAAACCCAGAGGAAATGATAACTCATCACCGCGGTTTAGTATTAGGTATTTTGGGTGTGGCTCTCTTATTTATCTTGGTCGGACTTTTTCTTTGGTACAAGAGCAGTCAAATTGTTCCTGCTCCCGAACCAGTACCCACTCGCCCCACTCCAGAGATGAACAATGAGCCAGAAAGTACCACCGCCGAAGCGCAGGTGGAAAGTTTGGGAGCCATGAGCACCTCCGATGAACTAGGCGCTATCGAAGCTGATCTCGAAAGCACTAGTTTAGATTCACTTGAGAGTGAACTTATCCAAATTGAAACTGAACTACAAGCTGAGCTATAGAAGATAACAGAGGTCTCAACGGGTAAGAACTACTAGTGAGAAATTTCCGTCTGAAGCTTTAACGTAGATACACTTTTAATGAGATGGGCATGATTTATTGTCATCTCCATTTCGTCTCGCCCAGTCATCACTAATTCAAAGTATTTATTAATATCTGCACCAACTTCGCCAAAGTCGGTTGCTAAATCAGTGACGGTCACTTCTCTACCCAATTTCTCCGACAGCAAATTAAGTAATTCTGTCATGGATTGCTCGGCATATTCTTTTCGACTTTGAATTCTTTCCGCATACTGTTTTTCCCTTCCCTGTTTAGTTTTAGGTTGATTATTGGCATCAAGATTATTATGTTTATTTGCTCCAGATTCAAAACTAGCCATAGTCAATACTTTATATACAAATATGCCACAAATTATAACAGACCATTAAAACCGCTCGACTACATAAGGGACGAAAATTAGTAGTCCCACAATCAAAGCTGTCATCGCCGAGATCAAGACCGCGCCGGCCGCGACGTCCTTGGTATCCTTGGCATAGGGATGATATTCCGGCGAAGTGAGATCTATGTCTATCTCTATAGCGGTGTTGAAGGCTTCGGAAACTAAGACAAATCCTCCGATCAAGACCAGAATCATCCATTCCACCTGGGTGATACCAAAATACACTCCCAAGATTATAGCTAAAGCAAATAAAGTAAGATGTATCCACGCATTGTGAGTAGTCTTGATAAAAACCCAAATACCCCGACCGGCATAAGTAAAACTCTTAGCCCGTTTAACTAATGAAAATTCTTCCTCGGTATCCAATATTTCTGGCTTCATAATTAAAGTATAGCAGAATTAATTAATCCTTTGCATGAGCGCTTTCTCATATACAACTGAACGGTGCCCTATCATGATTATTTGGACAACCAATTTTGATAATCGGAATATTACCCGATAATTACCCACCCTCATACTGCGAGCACCTTTCAGTGAAAACTGAAGCGGTTTACCAAATGATTCTGGTGAGGTAGCGAGTTTTTCTTCGATAGCTTTTTTAATTACCTTTTGGAGTGGTGGTGAAATATGTTTTAAGTCATCAACAATTTTGGCATGAAAAATAACCTGGTACATATTCTATTTACCCCACACCTCCTCACTCTTAAGCCACTTTATATTTTTTTCTGCCAATCGATCATCCGCTATCTTCGAAAAAACATAGTCCTCTTCAATCTCAAGAGCTAGTCGTAGAAGCTCAGCCGCTTTGGTAGCAGAGGGAACCTGATCGCGTTTAGCTAAAGCTTTAAGTGCCTTCTCAACATCGTCACTTAAACTTATATTAATTCTTGTTTTTGTTGTAGCCATAATATTTCAAGTGTATCAAAAGTGTATCACCTGTCAAATAGACTTTTTGCGCGGTTTCTTTACTTTTCTTACCTCCTCCCCTAAGATACGAAAAGTGGCAGTGCTTTCACTGTCGAAGTTTTTGGGGAGAGACCCATGCAACTCAATCACACAGTTCCTCACGATATGGTGGAGCTCGACGGCTTTGCGCTGATCAAACACTCGGCGACATCCGCTATCTACCTGTCAATTAGTGACTTAAATCTCGTCTGTAATCCGCACGAGATACTCGGTCTTAAGATAGACTTCAAGGCAACCTATGCTGAATACGGCGTCTCTTATACAACACGCCGAGATAATGTGCACCTACGTGCTGGTAGCTTTACAGCTACACACAACTTACTGGAGATCCTCCACCAGCTTCTTAGAGACCTATTACCACGCACAAATATGTATCTTTTCCGGTATGAGTACGAACCTCATTCCAAAGTGACTATCCCGGAAAACTGCCCTTCTCCACCTCCGTCACCCGTCCCAGGATTCCACCCGAGACTAATTGCTGTCGTCACGAAGACGTGAAGCAATGAGCGGGTTCACAAGCTTGATCACCTCACCCCGCAAACCCTGCGGGGTTTGCTTTGTCAGTTCATTTACTAAATTTTCTTCAACTTATTTATTCATATGAAAAACCGGCGCACGCGCCGGCTTTGCTTGGGTGATGAGTGATGCGACACCCTAGCCACAACTATCACGCTCCCGGCGCTTTTTCTCTCTAATCCCTCGGAGAGTCCCTTCATTGAAGGTGTCGAAGACGTGGTAAAAGGGGCTAGCATGTGGGAGTTGAGAATCTTTTTGCCCAGACCCATAAGTAGTCACCTGGACTACCGCACCGGGACCAAACAACAGAACAAGACTTTTGCCGGGCCAAATGTGGGCCGAAGTGTGACCTTCGACCAACTTGAACTCGTAACCGGCTGGAACGATGGAATCCACGTAGACCACCCAGCCCGATATGGGCACGATGATCTTATATGCCCTGGTGGTCACAGGCGGAAGAAACGGAGCCAAGTTGCCCCATGGCCACTCAGGCATCTCAATCAGCTCTGTCGCGACGTTGCCTGAACGAAGCACAACAGACAGAGTGCCACGATAATCACATTTGGCCGAAGACTTGGTTTTCATCTTTAATCTTCCGTGTGCAAACAGTGCACGACTTTGCCGGATATCGGCGATTCTATCTTCGCCTAACATAACACAGTAAAACTTAATATCAATCTTGGGCTAAGCCCCTTCGCTTCTGGTTGCAAATATCCTATATTTACGTACACTAGCGCGTACTATGTCACAACACGAACACGAGCACACACATCATCATCACGATATTGATTTTAAGAAGGCTTTTACTGTCACTAAAGAGGCAGGGTCGCAGGTAAAAATAGTAGGAGAAATTCCTTTTGCTGAGCTAGAGCATGAGCGAAGCTCAGCTATCAAGGCCCTCGGAGCTCATATTGAATTAGATGGTTTCCGCAAAGGTCACGTACCCGAAAGCATCTTGGTCAAGCAAATTGGTGAGATGAATATCTTGGCGGAAATGGCCGAGCGGACTATCTCTCATATGTATCCTCATATTGTAGAGGAACATGGACTAGACCCGATTGGTCATCCAAAAATCGAGATTACCAAAATTGCCCCAGGTAATCCTCTCGGCCTGACGCTGACTGTCGCCGTCATGCCCCCGGTCGCGCTCGGTGATTACAAAAAAATCGCTAGCGATATAAATAAAAATAAAGAATCAGAGGAGGTTACAGAAGAAGACATCGAAAAACAAATCAACGAAATCCTGCGTCAAAAGCAAGCTTATGACCGCATCCAAGCTAAGGCCAAAGCCCGGGCGCAGGCGACTGAGGCCGGCACAGACTTACCTACCCCAGAGACAGTCGAAGAACCAGGAACTGATTTGGCCAAACTTCCCCTCCCAGAACTGACTGATGAACTAGTACAGGGCCTCGGACAACCCGGACAATTTACTGACGTCGCCGACTTCAAAGCCAAGATAAAAGAGCACCTTACGATTGAAAAGAAACAATCCGTAGTGGCTGGTCACCGCGCCAAAATCACTGACGCCATCATCGCCGGCAGCACCATCGAACTACCGCAGATTTTGATTGACTCAGAACTACACCAAATGTTTGCCCAGATGGAAGAAGACCTCGGCCGTTCCAATCTAAAAATCGACGACTACCTCACTCATATTAAAAAGACCAAGGATGACCTAAAGAAAGAGTGGGCGCCAGCCGCTGAGAAACGCGCCAAACTTCAACTCATCTTAAATGAAATTGCCAAGACCGAGAAAATTATTCCCGACCAAGAAAAATTAGAGAAGCAGGTCAAGGAACTCCTACAACACTACAAGGACGCCGACCCGATGCGAGTCTACACCTATGTCGCTTCGGTCCTCACCAATGACGCGGTGATGAAAATGTTGGAAGAGACAAAATAGCCATAAAAGTTAGATGTTTAAAACCCCGGAGCGCGCTAGCGCTCCGGGGTTTTGCACCTTAACCTTTCGATTCGTGGAAGTTAATCCGGATCCCATTTATGAACCCCTCCCGGACACTGGAGTCTTTTGCCACAAAGAGAAACCATACTCAGGATTCCACCGCATTTGGGACAGGCGAAACCTTCACGAATTGGCGAAATGGAGGCAAAACTCACTGGAATCTCTCCCTTTTCAGGAAGGGGAGACAGAAGAACATCTTCCTTGCTCATAATTAAATCTCCTCATGAAGAGCACCATGCTTTCTTTAAGCACCTATATACTATGCACCAAGAATAGTTATCTTAGCAATTTATAACACCAAAACACTGCCTACTACTTGCTAGTGGTGTTTTATGTAAATACAAAGTAAAATTAATTTTGGCGTTCTTAACCTAGAGGTACCAACGATGAAGAAGCTTTACGATTCACCAATCCTACGTCTTGCAGACGAAGGAAAAGCCAAACCGGTTCCGGCAACAGAAGAAAGGATTACCCAGCACATGCTTAAGCACTACGTGCCGGAGGCGGTCTCGGCACAGCGGAGGAATCGCACAAAGGGCAAAAAAATTGAGGAGGTGGTACTTTTCACAGGCAGTTGATGCGCTTGCGCGCATTACATTCTCTACGATCCCTTTTCTAGACCAGCACTTGTGCTGGTCATTCCTTATCTAGCCGATACCATTATTTTCTGCTACTATACTGCGCATATGTCAAACCAAGAAAACCAAACTGTTAGTAATTACCTAGTGCCGATGGTCGTAGAAAAGACCCAAGGAGGCGAGCGTGCTTACGATATCTTCTCCCGCCTCTTAAAGGAGAGGATTATTTTCGTGACCGG
>CAYRMI010000013.1:18168-20452 GCA_964425625.1 uncultured Candidatus Saccharibacteria bacterium
TGTTTTACAATCCGCCCTTATTCTGGTATGGTAATAAGAGCTGATAATCTCGATTTAGATGGATAAGTTAGCTATTTTAGACACTGAAACAAGTTATGTACCCGATTACCATTATTTTGGTACTCGGGCTCGGTATAACGGCTGGATATTATCTCCGCTACCTACACGCCCTCTCAAAAAAACGATCGCTTGAACTAGATATCAAAGAAAGGACTATTGAGGCTGAAAAGCGAGCGATTGATATTATTGAAAAAGCTGAAAATAAAGCCACTGCCCTAGAGCTCGAGACCAAAACCGAACTAAAGAAGCAAGACGAAAAGCTGTCTGAGAAAGAACGTCATCTCCTCAAGCGCGAGGAGCTGATTGATAGTAGACAAATTGACCTTGATTCACAACGAGAATCGCTCCAGGCCAAAGTGGTGGAAATTAAAAATATTAAAACGCAAATCGACGAACGAAAACTAGAAGTAGAAAAGACTTTGGAAAAGGTGGCTGGTCTGTCACGCGAAGAAGCCTACGACCAACTGCTGTCTAAAATCGAGGCTGAGCGCGTAGAAGACCTCCGAGCCAGAGTCGAAAAAGTGGAACGCGCCGGTAGTGAAGCTTTTGAAGAAAAAGCTCAAAATCTACTTTTAGCAGCTATTCACCGCGTCGGCAACAATATCCCTTCTAATGTCATGACGGCCCATGTCGAAATCCCGAGCGATGACCTCAAAGGCAAAGTGATTGGTAAGGAGGGTCGCAATGTGCGTGCGTTTGAACGCGCCACTGGCGTCGACGTTTTAATAGACGAAACCCCTGGTTATATAGTCCTCTCTTCCTTTGATCCGATTCGACGCGAAATCGCTCGCGTCGCGATGGAAAACCTACTAAAAGATGGCCGTATCCAACCAGCGAAAATCGAAGAGATGGTAGAGACCGCCCGTAAAGAAGTCGCTACCACCGTACGCAAGATGGGTGAGAAGGCGGCCTACGATGCTAATGTACCAAACCTTCATCCAGACTTGATTATGATTTTGGGTCGACTTCACTTCCGTACTAGTTATGGCCAGAATGTTTTGTGGCACTCAGTCGAGATGGCCCATATCGCGGCGATTATTGCCGAAGAAGTCGGAGCTGATGTAGCCATAGCGCGCGCTGGTGCCCTCCTGCATGACATCGGTAAATGTGTTAGTCATGAAGTGGCTGGTACACATGTCGAGATTGGTATTCGCATCTTAGAGAAGTATGGCGTTGATCAAAAAGTGATTCTCGCCATGCGCGCTCACCACGAAGAATACCCATATGAGACACCAGAATCGATTATCGTCCAAGTCGCTGATGCTATCTCTGGTGGACGTCCGGGCGCACGACGTGACTCAATCGAAAATTACATCAAGCGCTTGTCTGACCTAGAATCAATCGCTACCACTCTAGAAGGCGTCGATAAAGCTTTTGCTATCGCCGCAGGAAGAGAGATACGCGTCTTAATAAACCCTGAAAAACTGACTGATTTTGAAGCACATGGCTTAGCTCGAACCATCGCTACTACCATCGAAGCGCAACTGCGTTACCCAGGAGAAATCAAAGTTCATGTCATTCGCGAGACCAGAGTAGTGAGCTACGCACGCTAATTTCTCGACTGAGTAAATTTAGCCAAAAAACATTAGACCACAGAATATACGTTAATAAAGACGTGGCAGTATATAATCGTTGATATATAATACTCGCAAGCCCACACAGTCGGCGCAGTGCATGAGTTTATCACTCACCACATTAATTTTAATCGCTCTAAATTTTAATCTTCTCAAATTTGTATGAATAAAGCAGACATCATCAGTAAGGTGCACGAGGTACTAGGCTCAACTAAAGCTGATGCTGAGCGAGCAGTAGAAACTGTCTTTGGTAGTATCGAAGCAGCCATGAAGGATGGTACAGCCGTTTCAGTAGCCGGTTTTGGTATTTTCGAAGCTAAGCTCCGCGCTAAGCGAGAAGCTCGAAACCCACGTACTGGCGAGACTGTTATGGTTCCAGCTATGCGTGTACCAAAGTTCCGCGCAGCCAAGGCCCTCAAGGATTCAGTTAAGTAATTAACTATTCTGAAATAAAAGCCGACTCCCTGAGGGAGTCGGCTTTTATTTTTACCCTTCTCTATTTCCGGTGCAAAAAATTAGTGGCATATTTTTTAGCCAGTGCTATAATTATTAACGTAGCGGAGGTAATACGCTATGTGGAAATACAAAGAGTATCCCTCGCTATTTCCCATCACAATTCAGTAAAAGCCCCTTCAGCCATTGGGGCTTTT
>CAYRMI010000014.1:0-20419 GCA_964425625.1 uncultured Candidatus Saccharibacteria bacterium
CGATATCTACTACTAAGGTGGTTGAAATCCCCTTTTGCAAAAAGTCAGGATTGACTGCTGATAAAAATGGTGATAAGAATGACTATGCCAGAAAACACCGGTTGAGAAAACCAGGAAAGCTTACAGGTGGAGAGTTAATAGATAACATTCTCTTGACCAAGATGCTCCATGCTGTTTCTGGCATGGAGAATCCGGTTCCTGCCGGCATGGATCCGACGTTGATGGATGAGGGTGGAAACCTGCTTGCAGACATGGTGCCTGTTCAGCTAGAAAAGGATGAGATTGGCGAAAAGATAATTTGGCCTACTGGCCACATAACTACTACAAACGCTAAGGCTAAACATTCCCGTATGGATCCGGATGAGGTCACGGATGTTTTAGGGGACGTATATGTAGGTTCAGAACGAATAGTTGTCAAGCGTGAGGATTTGGAGGAAGCCAAATTGGTTTATCCTCTGTTTTATTTGGACGAAAACGGATTTCCACATAGTGATTTAAAGTCGGTTGAATTAGCAGACAGGCTCTTAAAGGATGCAAATAAGGCATCAATTGCTCAAATTCTCGATAATATTGACAAAGGGATTGAATTACCAACCGGTAGGGAACACATTGAGGTTATTACCCGGG
This sequence comes from uncultured Candidatus Saccharibacteria bacterium, assembly GCA_964425625.1. Lineage (GTDB taxonomy): Bacteria > Patescibacteriota > Minisyncoccia > Phycocordibacterales > UBA918 > OLB19. Next base: position 628 of record CAYRMI010000014.1, read on the forward strand.
AGGAAAACCTCAATGCACGAAAGCCACTGCTTTCTTTGGTTAAACTGATGAATGAAGCCGGCAAGGTTGGACAAATGGATGTGCAATCCTATGCTTGTGGGGGAAAAATAAGAAAGAGGAACAGGGGTGGAATGGTTATCAAGGGTCAGGTTGGAATTGATATAGGGTCAATAATTGGTGGAACAGCTACCATTTTTGATATACTTTTCAATAAACCCCGTCAAGAGAAAGAACTGAAGTCTTTACGCGAAAGGAATCAGGGCCGGATAGATGAGTATCGCAATGTGGCTACTCAGAATTTAGGTCAAGCTACAGAAGTAATGCAGCTTGCTAATCTTTTCCAGGATCCTACAGTGGATACTCCTGATCTGTCCCCTGCCATTCGTGAAGCAATAGCATCAGGTAATGTCTATGATGACGATCCTTCTGCTGCGCAATACGCGAATATTATAAGGGGTGGTACCAATGCTGCCCTTGAGTCGTTGTATGCCAATAGTTCATCTGCAACCCGGGCTGCTGCACTTTCCGGTAATATTCTCGGCCAGGCCGAGGACAGAGTGCGTCAATTTGCTTTAGAGAGAAATGTACAAGCTTTGGGTGCCAAAGAAAGGGGACTGGCTAGATCCAGTGACTTGTTGGCCAGAGGTGCTGTCTATGAAGCGGAAGGGGCCAACAGACAGCGATCTAATCTGAATCAGCAGGTTAGCGCATTTGGTAATATTTCCGCTAATGATTTTAATCAACGTTCCAGGATATTTGGTGACTGGTTACAAAATACTATGGTGAACGAAGGGAGTATCCAAGCAAATTTAAATCAGCTGAATAATAATAGTTTACAGAGTGTGTACAATTTAGCAGCACTCACCTCCGATCTTAAATTTAATATAGGGGGAGGGGGATCCAATACACCTACTCCACCTATTCCAGGGACAGGGTATGGAGTAGGGATGGGAACAGATACTAATAATGATCCTTATGGTATTCATAAGTATTGGAGGGATACGCGACCATATCAGAACTATGGGGGATATGTAAGGAAAAAACCAAGAGGGGCATATGTCTGAGATAATTCCTCAACTGCCACCTGTAGCTCCTGAGTATACACCTTTGGAGTTGCCGGCTATTAATTTTATTCCAGCAGATCAGCCGTCGATTGCTCCTATTTTCCAGGCTAGACAACTCAACATGGCCGAGGAGGAGTTAGAGTTTCGTAAACAGGAAGCTGTACTCCGGGCAGAAAGTGAACGACTTGATCAGGAGATGAGAAGGCAGACCCTGGAGTTTCAAAAAAGAAAGTTTGAAGATTATGATCTACCACTTTTAGCGGGAGAGTTGGCTCATATGAAGGATGAAGCTGCGGATAGAGAATGGAGGAGAGGAATAGAAGAGGCAGCGTTTATATCTAAGAGTCTTAACGATTATCAGTCTTTTATGAGTATTCGCCCAAGGGGTGAACAGGACATGCAGACTTTAAATAATTTGCGTGAGAAGTATTCCCCGGCTGATATCTTATCGAAAATGTCAGATCCGAATATTAGTGAGGATCAACGTTCCGAGTTGGCATTAGAATTGAATAGAAAGATAAGGCAGTTTCCTTTAGATCAGGATGCCATAAAATTGATGCAAAAGAATGCTCAGGAGGACAGAGTGTTGGCGGGGCTAAGCCAGATGAAAAATATAAGTCCTGAGGGTACTGAGTATTTTAAGAGTGCTTACTCAAATTATTTGAGAACTGGGGATGTATCGTTCTTAGATAAGATTGAACCTTTTGCCATGCAGCAATTTGCCATAGATCCAAACTTAAGCAGGTATGATGCCGCAAAATGGTTATACGATCAAGGGACAATAACCGGAGATGAATTTCAGGCAATTGTTGACCATCGTCCTACGTCCACGTCTTCTGGTAGGACGCGCACTTCGACTTCTGGTTTAACTAAATCCTCCGGAGGAGAAGAAATTAAGCCGGAGCTATACTATAATAGTACAAAAGTCTACAACACGGAAGGGAACTTTAACGCTGGATTTAAAGAGTCGATTAAGGGCAATGCAAATAGTCAGCTTAACATCAATGGGATAAATATTAAGCAGGGTGATTTGGTGGCTCCTGATAAAAAGAACAATAGTCCTCTGAACAGTGTTGATTTTATGCCCACTGATGTGCTGCCCAATGGAGATGTCATGGGTAAATTGCAGATAAGGGCTACTAAAGATCAGGTTAAAAAATTCGAAGAAAAATATGGAGTGAGACCTATTCCAAATACAAGTGTAGAAGGGAAGAAACCGACCGGTAGTGAGAAGATGGTATACGAATATGAAATACCTAACGTCAGGGTAGCTGGTGCAGTAACTTATAAAGGGGGAGTAGCCAATGTTGAAAATAGTGTACAGAGTCCTGGAGGATATCAGTCTAGTAATGAAAAATTTAATCCTTATTATGATACGGAAACCCATGTTTCTAAGGATGGCCGGAAGGCTTATGGATTGGGACCTAGAGCCACGGGAGATGTCAATGCAGGGTATGTAGAATCCAATACTGAGTATTACAATAGCCCTGAAGTAAAAACCCTTGCTGCGACTTTTATGGACCATGAATCCAGGAAGGGAGATTGGAGTTCGGTTATTGCAGGGACAACTTCTGATCCAAGGACAGGGAGGAATATACCGATGGCTGGTATGGAAACGTTGAACTCTTCCGCAATTGGAACCAAACAAATATTATGGTTCTCTCACAAAGATTCTATTTTAAAGGTGGTACCTAAGCTGGACCAAATGGCTTCCCGTATGTTAAATACTCCTGAGCAGGTTTCACAGATAGATGCCTATTGGAGTGAGCTGATTCCAGAGAAACATTTCATTAATAAAAAAGTTAAAGAACTACCTGAAGATCAACAACTTGTGGAAAAAGCAAGGATAATTGCTTTTGCAGTAAATCCTGAATTTCAAAGTCAATACTTTGAGTGGAAAACTTTGACAGACTATATCCCTAGAGCAAAACGTTTGCGTGAAGCTTATCCCGACTTGGCAAGCAAGTATGATGATTATCAGCTTACCTATCTGATTCATCATGAGGGAGCGGCTGGGGCAGAAATTTATTTGAAGTCAGGGGGTCAAGAGTTGTATAATAATCCTGACAGGAGTGAGGCCCAGGCAAAGGCAGATAAGGCAAGTTTACCTCAAATTATCCGGGCCATTGGTGAGAATACTGTAAGGAATGGTTTACCGGCCAGGTTGAATTCGACGTTGAAGTATAATTCTCCTAATATGGTAGCTCCAAACAGGGAGTATCAAATAGTGAATATTGGGAATCAAACGGTGGTAAAGGAGATTATACATGCTGGTCCGACAGGTTCTCGTGAGAAAATATTATCTTTGTCAGAGTTCAGAGATATATTTTCAAACCAGTTTGGGCACAGTACATTGGCAGTTCCAGCAAAAGGTAAAAGCAACGTGGGTGCCGGGTACTACCAGGCGCCAACACGTAATTAATGACTCTTATACAAGAAGACAGCCTTTTAGCAAAGAAGTCAACTAATCCACCAGATTCCGGCAGTGCTTTACAGCGAGCCAGATCATTTTTCAGATCAACCGGTTCATCGATAGGTGAACCGAGTACCAATGGTGGTACCTTAGGCCAAGCGCGAGATTTTTTCAGGGTTGCTTCGGGCGATCCTGGACAGGGCGTTCCAGAACAAGTTTCCTCAGATGTAGAAAAATCAGAAATTGAGAGTCGTGGAGAAGACGTACTGAATAATTTTATTGAGCGTAACCTTTATGGTACTTGGGATGCAGCTGCTGGTGCTCAGTTGGGTAAAATTTTAGGAAAGGGGCTTAATGCTATTACACCCAGGGTGGAATTTGGAAAGGGGGAAAATATCAAAAAAGGTGGGAGATTCATAGGGAAACTGGTAGAGGGTGCGGTGTCTTCAGTAGTTGGTGTAGCCATGCTTGGTGAGAATATGCTCAGAACAGCCTTTAGTACTCCAAGTAAGGTACCGGCTGAGCTGTTAAACACAGGTAAGTTGCTAGTGAATGGATTTACAGGGCTGGCCGATGCAGCGTTTGATGTAACCACTGAGGGGATTGCTTGGGGTATAAGTAAGCTTACCGGTAGTGATGATGCACTTAATGCAGCAAAGAGGATGGGAGCAGACCGCGAACTTCCAAAATTCGATTTAGGCGAGGACTTTACAGAACGATTGAATAAGACAGCCATGGCCAAGACGATGATGGTCATGAATGATCTCACTGCAGAGAATAAAATTGTTTTACCTTATGACTATGAGGATGATAGTTTTTTTGAGAGCATGGTCAGAGAAGGAGGTATTTCTTATTTCCTGACTGATAATTTTGCACCGGGTATAGGTAGCACACTGGGTTTTTTAGGTGCTGGTAAATTTGCTGGAAAAGGAGTGAGTGCCGCAGTGGAGGGTACGGCTGGAGCTCTTTCGTGGGTAAACAGATTGTCAAAAGCAGCAAAAAAAGTTAATCCTGTAGAGTCAGCAGGAACAAAGAGTTCTTTGAATAAGGGCTTGATGTTTGAGGTCGCTAAAAAGGGGGCTACAGAATTGGGTACGCTTCACGTTATGACAGCCTCAGAATCGGCAATGGAAGCTGTAGGGGTATACAATGAGATGATGGGTGAATTATTGCCACAAAAATATGAAGCATTGCGAGCCCAGGGTTTGGATGATGCCCAAGCTATTCTCCAGGCTGAAAAAGAAGCTGATAAAGAGGCGTCTTCTATATCAGATAGTGTTTATATGGACAACTATGCCATGTTGTTACTGACTAATAAGATAGAGTTGGCTAGTATAAAGGGTTTGAAGGGTAAGTTTGTTCCTAAGGGTTATGCTAAGACTAAGACCGGTAGGATACTTGGTTCTACAGGTAGGGTAGCGACTCCGTTTGTATCTGAGGGCCTTGAGGAGGGGTTCCAGACTGCTGCTGTGGAGTATGAGAAAAAGATGCGCGGATCGGCTGATGACGACAATGTAACGGATTTGGCCCTGGGCATCTATGGGACATTGGGGGATGCCTTGTGGCGTGGGGATAAGGAAACTTGGTTGAGTGTGGTTACCGGTGGTTTATCTGGTACGGTGAGTAATGCTGTTGGCCGTGGGATTAAGAGATATGGCGAAAACAGATTAAAGGGCAAGTTAGGCAGCATTGAGTCTTATCAGGCTTATAAGTCTGCACAGGCTGCATATGAACGAGATAGTGCCGGCAAATTGACGGTGAGGCAAGATGCACTTTTGGGTAAAGCAAAGGATGTCGCTTCTAAGATGGTACAACTTGAAGCATTTACCAAGGCCGAATTGAATGGGCAATGGGGCCTTCGGGGGATGATAGATAATGAGATGATGGGTGATGTGGTATATGATGCCATGTACATGGGTAGTGGGGAAGTAGAGAAAAAGGTGTCAGGATTGTTTGCAAGAACCCCGGGCGATTTAATTAAAGCAGTAGGACTGACACAAACCGAGATTGAGGCTGAGAATGTGGATGCAGAGGATGGTGCTTATTATGATGGTTTTGGTAAGCCGCTGACCCATGGTGAATTTTTATCCATGCGTGAGGCTCAGACCAGGAGGATGATTAATTCCTTTCAACTGGCCAGGAAATTTGGTGCAAAGTATGGTTGGTCAGAAGGCCAAATTAAGGCCTTTTACGATGTCAGCAACACAATTGAATACTTGACTAATGCAAAATCTACATTAGAAACAAGGGCTGCACTTTTGAATAAGCCGGACGCTTCAGAGATAGACCAAGCTCAGGTTAGGATTTTAAAGGATGATGTAAAAAAATTGGATGAGGCGATTGCAAACAAGAAGCAAGATTTTATAAAAGGTAATTTTAAGGAGATATTTAAGAGTGAGGATAGTCAGGTACCAGCTTCTGCACCTGCTGCATCCGGTTCTGTCGCTCAGGTTTCAGGTGCTCCGGCAATAACCCCGGCTGCACCGGTTCCAGTGCCTGAAGTGAGTCAGGTAGGAGATGTAACCAATTTATCCACAGTTGAGACTCCAGCTATTGCTACCCTTTCACCCTCAATAAGTGAGTCAACGGAAATTCCCTTCAAGACAGAATTGAGTGAATTGCAGCAAGATGCTTTATATGAACTTGCTGATGATGTAGATAGCATTCAAGATGAAAGGTTGAGTCAGTTGGGTCTGGAAGAACAGGTGTTTGTAGCTAAACTTTTGGATGAAAGGGCAAAGATGGAGGAGAAGGATGCACCCATTGTTGACACTACTTCCACAACGTCCTTGTTAAAAAGTCTGAATGCAAGGTATGTGGCAAGCACCAAATTACTCAGATCTTCGGAGGTTGGCACACTCAAAGCAAAGTTGAATTTTGATTTTGAAGGTTTCAATATGGCATCTCCTGGTACTGATGCTTATGAAAAGTTACCTACAGCTTACAAAGATGTTATTGATGGCAAGGTCGCCACCACAGTAGAGGATGTGACCGGGCTTACAAACAGGGGCATTACTTTTTTATATGAGCATGGATTTAAAGACACTATTGTAGAGCATTTTTCTGAACCAAAGGGTTTTGTCAGCAACGAAAGGGCTGATCTGAATAATGAGGGAAATGTAGATGAGGTTCTTTTCAAGGAAAACAAGGAACGTGCCGAAAAAGAAAAAGAGGAGGAGGTAGTTACAACTCAAGTTGAGTCTGAGGAGAAGAAGGGGGAAAAAGAAGAGGTTAGCCAGGAGAAACCTAAGTATTCTGAAAAAACAAGAAAGAGCAACACCCTGGTAGAGCAACTATATTTTAAGCTTAAGCAGATACGCGGGCACAAAAATCCAAACGATTCCGTACAGTATGCGACATCGACTGAGTACGTTGATCTTTTGGAATTACATAATGCCGGTGCTTTAACACCAAATGCAAAAATATATGCCGAAGTTGATAGAGATCTGCTTGCAGCCGTAGTAGGGAGAATAGGGGAATTAAAAGAAAACAACCTTTATGTTCAGGCAGTAGTCTATAAAAAGGGGGATGAGTTTGTAGATCAGAATACCCCTGGTGCTACTAGGATACCGGTAGGGGTTTTGCGTGACCCTTCTAATGTTACAGATAGCGAACATGTAGATCAACTCAGAAATGTGAGAGCTGCTATTTATAGTAAAATGAATGCATCACCAGATCGAATTGTTAAGCTGGATACTCCAATGAGGGTTATGGGTTACCCTTACAAACTAAATACGTCCAGTGTTCCAGGTAGCTACTCTACAATGACTGAGGAGTTTTTAAGCCAATTGGTATCTGGTAAGAACTATGAGGTCGCCTATCCTTTTCCAGGATCCACTCAGGCCTACGTTATTGTAAAGAAATCAGGAGAAGCACCATTAATGACAGTTGGAAAGAATGGTTCCAATAAGTCGGAGGTTATGGGCAAAAGCGGTTATTCTAAATTTGCAATAACCCGGGAGGACTGGATAAAGGGCATTAATGAGTCATCTCCTACCAGGATGTCCCCGGTAATCATTATTGAAAATCCGGATGGTTCTCATTTTTTTGTTCCTCTTATCCAAGGAAGGTTAAGGAGGAGGAATCCAAGGTACAGCAGGTAAAGTCCATTTTAAATTCGATTACTTCGGAGAATGCTCAATCTAAGATGAATGAGTTGTCTAAGATTGTGTATTGGGGTAAGGGGCCTAATCTTAAGTTTGTAAATGGGGTTTGGGAGACACAGATTGTTACCAGTTTGAATAAGGTTCCCGGGAGAATAGTTGAGTTTCAGAAGAATGGCATTTCAGCGGTTGCTAGCCCTGGGGGAACGATAACTGTCCGGGTACAATCTCCATCTGCCCTTTATGAGGCTTTAGACATTGGGAACATGACACAATCTACTCCGGATTTGAATACATTCTCTTCGGAGCTGGCCGGGAAGATAACGTCGAGAATAAAGTCAGGTTTCTATTTAACCAACGTATCAAAGAGTAACCCGCATCTTCCTAAGGACATAGAGATTGATTATGGTGGGGCAACGTCTAATGCTGTATATGAAGCTTTAGGGTTTAAACAAAAACAAAGCGTTCAATATATAGAAGATAAAAAAGCTGATATAGAAAGAAGAAGGCAAGAAGAATTAAATAATATAGGAATTAAACAAAAAGGAAGAGCTTTTTCACAACTTAGAGATGAAAAAGATGAAGACGGTAAAGTTACTAAAGTTAGGACGCCCGAAGAAAAGCTAAATGCAATTAATTTAATTGAAAGAAATGTTGCAGAAGGAAATGTTTTAACAAAAGAAGAACAAAACGAGTTACAAAAAATAAAAAATGAACTTGCATCTCAAGGATATGAAGTTCCTAAAATTTTAGGCAAAAAGTTTCATCAAGGGATGAAAGTAATTGTAAACAATTCAATTCCTGATGAATCTCTTGCAGAAGGTGAAGAAATAATTACTAAAGTATTAACTCCACAAATTAATAAAGATGATAAAATGGTACAAACTGCTCAAATTGAAGTAACAGTTGGTACTAAAAAAGGAGGATTAACAAGAGAAGAGTGGTTAGAAGAACAAAGGCAAAAAGAAACAAGAACTGATAAAATCAATGCTAAATATGATGCAGAACTAAAATTATTAGAAGGGTTTAAGGAGTTTGTTGGTGGTAAAGAACCCATTATTGCCAGACCTATAGTAAGGGGGACAGATACGGTGTCAGAATTAGAGCATCGGTCGTCAATGGTTGTCAAAAAAGATAAGGTATATGAGAGTACAGTATCTTTTGATTCTAAGGGTGAACCTAAAACTTATAAAAGAACATCAGATTACATAAAAGATGATGAAGAAGGTGGGCCAAAGGACAGTCCTGCAACAATAGTCGGTGGAGCAATTGATAGATTAGGCCGGAATATATTTGCAGGAAAATCGGTGACGATTAGTGAGTATCCTGAGATATCAGCTGAGGTATTTGATTCAATTGTTCAGCAGATGTCTACTGTGTACAGTGTGATAAAGAGTGATCCTGACAATGTAATAATGTCTGATGGCATTAACGTTTTTAGTGATGAATTTAATGTAGCTGGTGAATTAGACATTGTGATTTATAATCGCACCTCTAAGGCACTTACTATTGTTGACATGAAAACTTTTTATGAGAGTGATCACATAGAAGATGCTGATAATGTCAGAAAGGTCCAGGCTAAGATTCACCGTACAGGTGAAGGTAGGTTGCAAAAGTGGGAAAAGCAACAGAATGTTTATAGGATGCTGATTGAAAATGCCCATGAGATACCGGGAGGAGTAAGAATGATGATCTTGCCGGTTGGTGTATACTATGACGCTAAACTCGGTAGCTCCGTTCAACTGATGTCCTCCAGGGTATACAAAACATTCGAACTGACTAAATTAGATGAAGTAAATGAAGTAAGGGTAACCAATACAGGTAGGACCAGAGTTAGTACAGAAGGTGACCCGGGCTTGCCTAGTTCTTTGAACAAGGTGCTAAGGTCTATTGAAGGAATAGAACCACTGCCCAATGCACATACATTTGCCTCAGAAGAGATCACGGAGAGATTCACAGAGGCCATGGCTGCTTTGAATTTATCATTAGGGGCACCGGTTAGCATTTCTGAAATGCTCGGTTTAGTTAAGGGAACAGAGTTGGAGAAGCTATTTAGTGCAGCTTCAGCAACGGGTCTTACGGTAAGGTTTGTTGAAAATCCTGGGGTAGCTGCTGCATACTATAGTCATAAAGACCATGAGGTAGTGGTATCTTTACCTGGCATTTTGAATAAGTATGCTGCTGATCAGGAGGCTCAAGGTATCAATAAGAAGGTTGATTCTCAAGATCCGGTTGAATTTTTGAAGTATGTGTTGACTCATGAGGTGAAGCATGGCTATTCGGCAGGAATGCTGGAGCTATATGAGTTTTTGAGTTCAAATAATGAAGGGGTAGGTGCATATTTTAATGAAAGAGAGGTCAGGGCGATAGAGCAATTGAATTCTATCTTCAATACTTTAATGAAGGATCCGGAGTTCCGCAGGGCTACTGACATCACTAATGTTAAGGAGTTGCTGGCTGAGTTAGATGCAGTTGGTCTCAAAAATTATCTGAGTAGTCGTAGGATGTCAGTTAAAGGTGAGTCCAAATCTCTTTTGGAGTGGATAAGAGGACTATTTAGTACACTTTTAGATCGGGTTTTTGGTAAAACTGCCTATGATCATTTGAAGCACATTGACGAAATTCTGAAGACAGGGGGGTTTGATATTGATAGGCATAGAAATTTCATAAGGAAGTTTAATCAAATTGAGTATCTAGGTGGATACTCCTCTGCTTTAAGGGCAGTCAATACGGACTTCATGGCTGACTATTTAGATGAGAAAGGAGTTACGCTGGATAATCTCAGAAAGACTAAGAATTTGTCTAAAATATACAGTGAGATAAAATATTATGTCGAATTCAGAAGGACTACTTATCGTAATTTAGCAAATAAGGTTGGCATAACGGAGACAGAAAAAGCAACATACGAGGGATATGCAGTGTCATTAGACTATCTGTTGGAATTATACGACAGGCCGAGTTTCAGGAATGACCTTGCAAGAGATTTGGCAAAACTTCAAGGGGTTACCTTGTTTAAACTTGAAGATAGATTTGATTTAGAAGAAGCAGACGATCCTAAGGAATCCTGGATGGAGGAATATGGTTCTGTAAATCCGGTAGAGGCTGGATCGAAATCTATTCGGGCATTGTTGCGGGGGATTCCTAAGATACGAAGGTTAGGCCCGTTGATTAACAATCGTAGAAAAGTAGCAGCCTATGCTATTACTGAGCATGGTACTATTGCTTATGAGGATGAAAACAACATGTTTTATCAATTGCTGCATGGCTTGTCCGGATTACAAAGTAGAGATCAAATAATCCCTAAATTAGAAGAGCTTGCAGAAAGTAAAGCGTGGATTTACCATATTCTTGATGAGATAGACAAGAATAAACTATTGGTGGATGATCTATGGATAGGCGTTGCAAATTGGGCAACTCCTGTGGTATATAGGTTAAATACCGACATGACAGATGTATTTCAGGTAAACAGTCCAAGCAACTACTCTGGTGTATTTTCAAGGATAAAGAGCGGATTTCTCACGAGTATTTTTCATCATGGGTTGATTAATAAACCTGTTCCATCCAGACCTGAAGATTTTATAAAAGATACTTTTGCAGAATATGGACTACCTGGTTCAATAGTATATGTAAGGGATGATTCTAATATACCTGTTGTACGTAAAGAAAATACCACATTTGTCAATCTTGCTTATAAACATAGTCTTACTGATTCAAAGAAGCATTTGGCTAAATATGGAATATCATCTGCGGAAGCTGAAGAATTATTGCTTGCTATAAAGCCTACCAGTAATCCCGACAGATTACTATTCACATTTGCTGCAATTGATGCGGTAGGTGGTCAAAAGTTACCTGAAATACGAGATATTTTAGGAAAGTTGGATTTATCTAAAGGTGGGGTACTAAGTGAAAAAGAAGCAAATACCTTTAATGAGAATTTAGCTAAAATACGCACTCATGTTCGAGACAATGGTGGTGAAATAAATACTAATGCAATTTTGTCACTATTATCAGTATACTCTAAAATAGGAATAAATATTCCTGTGGATGAATTAAATGCATTGGCACATGAAAATCCGTCTAAAGTAAAAGCTACATTTTTGGCTTCTACTGGTAAAGCCAGTAAAGCAAGAAATAAGTTTATTTCGGATTTAATGAGAGGTGTCGACCCATTTGAAAGTAAAAAAAATTATGTTGGATCCATATCTGGAGCACTAGGTTCAGTCACCCTAGAAGGAAATGTGAGGAGCTATACAAATTTAGATGGAGATAGAAAGTTTGGATTTGTAAGACCCAATGGATTGAGAGTTCTATTTTCTAGGTTCAGAGATGCCAAATTTATAGAACATAGACAATCTCATGTTGGGCATAATGTTGCTCCAATCTACGAATTATTAAAAGATCCTGAATTTGAGTTTGAACTCATTGAGATAGATGGTATATCAGGAACAACGTCTTATCGTAATTCAAACAAAAATCAACTTTTACTTCAAAGTTTAAATGCCTGGCATGCTTCTGAAGACGGGAAGGGAATATTTGCACTACCTACGGTGAGTACGGCACCTGTGCGATACTATGTAAAAGCTACCAATTTTACAAAGGAAGAAGTGATTGAAAAAATGCTTTTTGTGTTAAATCAAGAATTAAATAGATATGAGGCATCAATTAAAGGTGGAAAAACAGGGATAAAGGAGTATGATGCAAATGTCTCAACATCTATGTGGTTTGCAGCAAATTTAGAAAAATTATACAATAAGCTGAAGGATAGTGACGCAAGATCATCCAGGGAGATGATGATGAGTGTTGTAAAGGCCAGGTTGGAAAAAAATGCAAAAGAGGTAATTGCTGCCTATAGTGCTGCTCCTATTGATCTTGATAGTGATCTTGATATTAGGATACCGCAGGATTTAGTAGAGCTGTTTGCGTATAATGATTTGTTTTACACAACACAATTACAAACATTGCTATTTGATCCAAATTTTGTAAAATCTCTAGGAGTGTACGGAAAAAGATTTAAAGGTGTACATACTCCTGGGATATATCATGAACTAGAAAGAAAATTTCTAGTAGTAGATGACCAAATTGGAAGCAGTAGTAAAGAATTAATAGAGTTGGTAAATAAATATGCAGGCACTAAAGATTATACAAAGAATAACCGGACGGATGGTGGTGCAATAGTTTCTATCCATAATCAGAGAGAAATCTTAAAAAAGAAGAGAGAGTGGACAGATCAGCATGAGGTAGTTTATAATAAATTAATAAACGGTATACCTTTGACTGGTAGCGAAAGGTTGGTTTCTTTTGGACACAATAAGCCACATTCTTTTTTCCATAGAAGTGTCACTTTAGCGAATAATATGAAAGTGTTGGTTCCTACACAACTGAAGTATGCTGAATTTGTATTGAATCCTGCGGTGGCTTATGCTAAAGATAAGAGCGGAAACTACTTGTATCCAGAATTAGCAAAAATTCAACAGACATTTGACAAAAGGAACGCCGATGATACATATGCAGTTGATGGTATTTTATTCAAATCTACTGTTAAACATGGTCTGGAGAGTAGTCATGTGTTGAGTATTGATAAATTAGATTCTGCCACATCCGATGATCTATTAGTGGTTCCTGAATTTAAGGATGTGGTAAAGACATCTGAGAAAAGCTACAATTACAAAATGCTGCTTGGATCTCAATTTATTCGTCATTCTATGGCGTTGGCATCAAAAACACAGTATGAAGAATTGAATCGACTTTTGGTAAATCTAATTGATGCAAATAAAAGGACAAGGGATAGTGGGACTGGAATTGTAACACTGACTGAATTGGATGAGTTGTCAGCGACTTATAGAAAAAGCATGAGATTGCGAGTGCCAGGTGCTGTACTTACAGTTGCACCATCTGTGAGGAATGATCTGAAGAGTTATGTAGATGAAACTGGAAGTGTAGTTATGGAGGCATTGATCCCATTGTGGGATGAGATTGTAATGGATGCTGTAACTAATTAAAAAGGAGAATTGGATCTTGACTTGCTTCCGGATTATTATCGTGAAGCGATTGCATACCGTGTTCCCACTGAAGCTGGCCATTCGATCATGCGTCTTAAGGTGGTTGGTTTTTCTACCGACTCAACTATTTATTTACCACAAGAGTACTCCAAAATCACTGATGGTGACATGGACGATGATAAGATGTATGTGTTATTGAAAAAACCTGGAGTAAAGGTTAGCAAGGATTGGCTCAAGGTAAAGAGTAAAGAGTTGAAAAACTTACTATTTGATGATTTTGGAATTGAAGATGAAAATATCAATACTTACAGTACACTAGTGAGTTACAGCGATGGCAATTTAGAAAATACCGGTTATGACTATGAACTGAACGATGTCCTTTCAAGGATTGTAAATAAATCTAACGTTACTTATGAACTTAGTGATCCTACCAATAAGCAAACGATTGATAATAACAGATTGGTTGATTTGCTGCGCAATGAAATTTATACTAATGAGGGTGCAGTTAGGGAGCAGCTGGTTGGGGCACCTTTGTCCAAATTAGAAACACTTTTGGAGAAGGTTAGGAATGTTTATGGTTTGGTAAGTAAAACAGGGCTATATTCAGGTTCTATTTCGAAAATTGATAGCACTTATATGAATGTTGAGGGTATAGGCTTGGTAGGTAAGTTTGCCACGGCCATGAGTTTTTATTCAATGGTTAAAAATTTAGGTGAGGTATCTTTAAGCAAACAACCTATTTTCTATGATAATTTGACTTTAGGCAACAGTGTTGAAACGGCTACGGACGGATCAGATATTAGGTTAAATTTGGCCATTGGTGCAGTTTTAGCAGTTGAGGCTGCAAATACTACGGTAGGTGTAGATCTAGGGGTAACCAGGGAGTCTTCTTCTGTAGTGGCTTACATGCTAATGTTGGGATTTTCCTGGAAGGATGTAGCATATTTTCTTAATAAACCTAGTGTGAAAAAAGCCATTGAGGAATCAACTGGCCTATCGAAAGCAAAGTACAGTAGATTGCTTAGAGGTAAGCTAAAAAAAATAGATGGTTTGTTTTTTAACTCTTCTAAATTACATTCAGCTCAGGATGACATTGCATACGGGTTATTCTATTTAAAGTTGAAAAGCATGTCCTCTAAGCTATTACCATCCATGTTGGGATCTAAGATAGAAACTGGAGGTAAATCTATGGCTGGCTTCTATGGCATGTATAGTTTTATTAGAAATGCAAGGGTATCTTCGGATAAAATTGAAGGAATGTTGCCGGAAATAGATTACATTTCTGGTGAATTTAAAGTTGTTCATAATTCCAATTCTGAGTATCTAAATAAGTTGTATGACATTGCAGCATCTGAATTAAATGAAGGGCGTAATTATGGTGGTTTAAATGACACGTTGATTGATATTGTAGATAGTATTGCAGGTGACAACTTGGTTACTAAGGATAATATCAAGAGCATTGCTGGTGCATTGGGGGCAGCATCCGTACAATTGAATTATGGAGGTGATATAGAGGAGCTTATTTCAGATTTTCCAGATAGGTTAATTAATTTTATTAAGTATAGTGAGGGTACTCCAAATTTGAGAAAGCATTTAGTTTTGAATAAAGTAAAACTTGGAAAGTATAATATTAAGAGATTAGAGTTGGATAACTCTTATAGTATTGATGATGGATTGTTATTTACTTTACAAAACGAACTCTATAGGCTTGATACTGCAACGTTTAATGAATTTGTTGCATATAGTGCATTTATGTATCCTGTAGGATTTGATAGAGTTTCTACAAAGGCCTTGTTGAATGAGTATTTCTTTAGTTACGATGTAGTAGCTGTAGATGCAATTAAAATATTAAGTGGATTAAGGAGTGAACTAAGAAATTTAATTACTGTAATTGAAGATGAAGATGGGAATCTTAGAGAGGATGGAACTTTGGTGGCTAACGCAAATGATTTATATGTGTCGTTCAATAAAGAGGTGTTTATGAAAATCCTTGAAATAGATGAGAACACATCAATATATAGCAAGGTAGAAAGAATAAGTGCTCGACATAAAGATTCAACCTTTATTAATTTCACAGGTAGATCGACTAAGTATGAAACCAAAGTAGAAGTAAGTGATAAATTTAGTTCTACTGAGGACGTGATTGAATCTAAAGATGAAGTAATGAATAAGATAGAAAGTGCGTTTATGGCACTAGGGGTGATGGATATAATCTATGAAGTTTTTCCATTGTCCGACATACAGAAAATGGTTGCGTCAAATGCGACAATGGATGAGATTGTAATGGAAGGAATGAAAAGGATACAAAATAAAACTTGTTGATAAAAGATGAGTGTAGTTTGTTCAATAGATAAGTCCACAAGAGACTGGAAGGAAAATGTGAGACTATTTGGAGAGAATAGTGCAGAGTATTTGCATAATGCCAATAATCAGAAAGATTTAGACATGAACCGGAATGGTACCAAAAGTTCTCTTTTTAGAGCTGTGGCAAGAGACTACGGTGAAGATGTGGCAAGGATCGAAAAAGCAAGGGTTTATGATCATTCTTTTACAAAAGAGTTCGGGGAGTGGTATTTTGGAAAAGGTAGGGGATTGATGAGTGCTGATGGTGAACCTAAAATACTATATCTCAATCAAGGTAGGCTAAATGTTCTATCTGAATTTAATGAAGGTGCGGATGTTAATGAAATAGGCTACATTACAGATGTGACTAATGCTGTGAAGATTACAACGGAAAGCGAAATTACAAGTAAGAATATACCAATTGGGTATATGGACACAAATCAAGGAAGGATATACTATGTGAACCCAAATCAATTATCAAGAATATACTATTCACGAAAATCTGATACACGGGCTATTCAGGATAGAATAGCTAGTCAACTTTTTTCTGCTGAAATTATAGATTACAACTATAAAGAGTTTACTCCTGGAGTTGCTTTAAATTTGAGTGCAGATACTGTAGAGGAGATAAACACCTTCATTTCGAACTTGTACAATGTTGGTCAGTTCATTTATCAGAATAACAATGGTTATTTTGTTAACGACGATGCTTTTCGGAAAATAGGGGAAAAGTTAGCATCAGGTATTAGACAAATAGACAGCAAGCAGAATAAGGTTGCAGATCAGAAATTAAACGATGTAATAAAGGCAACGTTGAGAGCAGCCGGAATAGAGGTTGAAATGCTAAGTAGATATAGTGATTGGTTTTTGAGTGAATTTAATCAGATACCATCTGCTGAAACCGTTGCTGTTTTGACCAATAAGCTGATATTAATTTCAAATACCGAAGATTCCTTGAGTCTATCTAAGGCTGCTGCTCATTTTATTGTTGAGGCATTGTGGGACCAACCAGGTTTTGCAGAATTGAGAACGGGGTATCTCACTTCTACGGAGGAGTACCGGCAAGCTTTACTTCAGGAACCGGATAGGTTACGGGCACAAAAGAATGCAATTGCTGACATCTTAGGAAAGTATATTGCAGAAAGAGGGAGAACTATAAAAGATACTGCCTTAAACCGTATCGTTGGATACTTGAAAGGTTGGTTAGATCGGATAAAAACTCTCTTTTCCAGGGAAAAAATAACGGTAAATACAATACCAGATCATATCAGGCAGATATATGGAAAGAGTGCAGATTGGTTCTTGAAAGGTGGGCAAGATGTTTCATCTTTATTGGCCTCTGTGAATACCTCAACTGTTGCAGCTAAGCCAAGTGACAACTTTTACAATCCTCTTGAGCAGACACTAGATGAAATCACCCGGGGTCTAAAAGATGAGTTAAATGAATTGATGATAGAAGAGGTAGGCCTGTACAACAAAGAGATAAGAGATCGCTATGAAAAATACTCAGATGAATTTGGAAGCAACCTTACAGAAGTTGTTTCCAGAATGTCAGAATTAGAAAATAAGATAAAGCTGGCCGAATCACAAGAGGAGCGAAACCTACTTCTCAAGGAAATGGGATACCTGAGAGAATATCTTGGCTTAGATGAGGCTATTCAAAAAGACAAGGATGCAGCAAAGCGAGTAAAGGAGCTGTCGTTGAGATTAAGTAGAGTTTCCAATTCTCTGTTGAACAAAGAGTATGAATATGGATTGTTTTTATTCTTGTTTGGATATAAGTCCCGGGGTGTGACCAGCAATGGAGCTTATGATGACATGGCGGTGGCTAAAACCCTTATGGATACCATGAGCATTAGTGCTGAAAGTGCGCTGGCCTTGGATGATGGACAATTTTTAAAGAATTATAAAAAGCTGTTGTCACTGTATCGACATTATAGTTCAGTAATAACACCGGTGAGAAATGCAGTAGTGAATGGTTCTTGGGTTCCTGGGGAATTGACTGCAGACCAGATCGTGAAGTTGAAAGAGGGGGTGAAGGACATTGCGGATAAAGTTTTGGAGATAGGTGGTTTTCTTGATAAGGTTAATGCATCAGTTATACGGAAATTTTTAGATGTTCATAACGACGACAAAAACTCATCTGGTATACCGGTAGATCATGCTAAGTTAGCTCATCAGATGGCTAATGGACATTTTGGGGATATTTCTAAAATGGCATTATGGGGAGGGTCAGTACTAGAGAATCCGCTTGCTTTCATCAACGTTGTAGTTAAGAAAGTCATCGCGGTAAAGAACAGGGTGCATCGTAAAGCCGAGGGGAGAGCCAATGAGTTCCTAAGGGATTATTTTGCAATCATTGATAGAGTAAAGAGCAATCCTGTTGTGACTGCATACATGGATAAATTTAAGTCCAGGAATGTGGAAGGGCTGTTGATGGAGCGAGATGCAGCTGGGGGCATAACCGGGAACATATTGAGTGAGTGGAACCTAAAGACCTTTGAGGATGCTAAGAAAGAGTACATGGCCAAACTGTATGCTAAGATAGAAGCCAACATCAAGTCAAAATACAAGGTTAGTTTGGCTATTCCAGTTGGGGACACGGAGGAGGAGGCAGAAGAAAGGAAAAGGGTCATATATGGAGGTAACTTTTCCACATCAGAAGTACTAAAAAAGGATGGTACGATAGATAGGGAAAAGCTTAAAAAGATTACCAGGGAGATACGGACAACGTATGAAGATGGGGTACACGATTGGTATTTGAAGAATACTGAACCGTTAGAGGATTGGAAGGATATCGTAGAAGACATGAAGAAATCCATGAATCAACTTCAGTTTGAAGAGTGGAAAAAGTATCATGTGTACTCCGTGAATAATTTTGGTACGGTGGTTGAGTTTCCTAAAGGGTCTTTGGTTGTTCCGGCAAAGGGGGGTTCGCGGACTCTTTTGAAGAAGGATGAGGATGGTTCCCCTTATGCAGTAAATATTAAGCAGAATGACTACAGCAATAAGGACTATGATAAGCTGATTGCGGTACCTGAATTTAAAACCCTGTATGACAGCTTTATTAAATACCGGGATGATGCCATGGCCTTATTGCCTGCCAGATTGCGTTATTCACAGGAGATTTATTATAGACTGCCACAAATGTCCAAATCCACTCTTGACAATCTTAGTCAAAAGGGGGGCATACTGGGTAATTTACGTAGGGCAGTGAATGAGGCTGCCGGCGATGCTGTAAGAGTACGGGCAGACGATGAAATCCATAAACAGATAGAGGGGCCAATGGACGAGACGTTGATTGTGGCACCGGTTCGTTTTATCTCTCCGCTTGAGGTGTCTGCTGAGCGGGTTTCAGATGAGTTGGCGTCTACTTTCCAGGCATTTCATGAAATGTCCCTAACCTATAAAGAGCATCTTGATAACTCCTCTTTATATCAGATAGCAACTGATGTAGTAAGCAGGAGCAATTTTGCAAAGCATTGGGCATCAGGTTGGAGTACATTTTTTACAAAAAAGAATACCATTGCCGGTAACAAATCGAATATTTATAATCAGCTGCTTGAATTTTTAGAGACGGAAGTTAAGCAAGATAGAGTTCTAGGGGGTATTGTTGGTAAGTTTGATTTTAGCAAATTGATCAGATCTATCACTCGGTTTGCCAGCAATGTGAATCTCCAGTTTAATCTTATTGCAATGAGTGCCGGATTTCTCACGGCACAGAAGGAGTTAGTTATAGAATCCTTCATGAACAAATTAGGAGTACGAGATTCAGTAGGGTCAAATCTTCCTGAAGCCAACGCAGAGCTTTTGAAAAACATTACCGGGGCAATACGGGATTTTGAGCAACCACTTACCAACAATAAGCTT
>CAYRMI010000015.1:0-20239 GCA_964425625.1 uncultured Candidatus Saccharibacteria bacterium
TGGGCCACGGCAGATGAAACCTCCCGCAAATTGTGTGGTGGAATATTGGTCGCCATTCCCACCGCAATACCCAAAGAACCCATCAGAAGTAGATTTGGTACAGCCGCTGGTAAGACAGTTGGTTCTTTTTTGGTACCATCAAAGTTTGGTCGCCAATCAACTGTGTCCTTCTCTAAATCACGCAACATCTCTTCGGCCAAGCGCGACATCTTGGCTTCCGTGTAACGGTAAGCCGCCGCCGAATCACCATCAATCGAGCCAAAGTTACCCTGGCCCAAGACCAATGGGTAGCGGGTAGAAAAGTCCTGCGCCAACTTTACCATCGCCTCATAAACCGAAGAGTCACCGTGAGGGTGGAGGCTACCAAGCACGTCTCCCACTACTGTAGCGGACTTTTTGAACTTAGCGCTGGCCGTTAAGCCGTTGAGACGCATGGAATAGAGAATACGACGATGAACAGGCTTTAAACCATCGCGCACATCCGGCAAGGCGCGCGCAGTAATAACCGACATAGCGTAATTAAGATACGCAGTCTCCATCTCACTAGTGATGTTTTGGGCTACCACTCCACGTGGTTCTCCTGGTGTTTCGGCAACGATTGTCTTTTTCGGCATAGTTTAATTATCCGGTTTCAGCTTTAAATAATGGCTGGATTATAGCATACCGACCTGGTTTTTTGGTATATCCAAACTACCTAACTGTACTACTGCTGGTTTGACTACTGGTGGTACCTATCAGTACCTCTTGATATATGACAGTGTTGACTTTGGATTCAGTAGAGCTAGTGGTAACTTTATTATTTTCGTTGGCAGTATTTATACTATCAGGGGATAACTTAAGTTCACGCGGATCACTAGCAACTTGAGTAGACTCAGCTAAACCAGCTTCTATGTCCCCACCTTCTGACTCTACACTGCTAAAGACAGAAGAAGATTGATCTTTAATCTGATTGACTAGACTGGCAAATGGGGTATTGCCCTTTTTCGAAACGTCAGCATAAGATTCATCTGAGCGTAAGCTCATACCAGTAAAAATCCAGATTAAAGCCACAATTGATGTAAAGGTAGCCGAAATAGCCAAAGCATATTGGTTGCGCACCGACTTAGGTTGACTGCGGACGTAACGTAAAAATTTGATTAACATATGACTCCCACCTCTCTAAGCCATCAGTATCCTTACTTCACCTTCTAGTTCCGACACTTCTTTCTTTTTGATGGTTAGTTTGTCTAATTTTTCTGCATCCTCTGCCCCAATTTCCTTCAGAAAAGCCTTAAGAGCAGTTTCATTATAATTCATAGGGATGGTTAGTCTCGCTTCTAATTTCACGGCCAACTTAGAAGCATCTGGCACATCTAGTACATCTCCCCCACCAATCGGTAAAAACAAGATATCGACATCACCAAACTCACCCAGTATCTTAGGATCTATATCTCTAGTACTTAAGGCGCCCAAGAAAATCATGTTAATTTCCTCGAGACGAACTTGGTAGATAGTGTTGTAACGCTCTTCCCCTTCATAGATGGTCTTTGTACCATAGCCTCTGGCCGTCACATTTCCAAACTCATACTCTCCCGGGCCAAAAACCACAAATGGTTCTTTATTACCATGAGCCACTTGTTCGGCGCCATTGTAATCTGGGTGATTGAGAGAAATAAAGGCAATATCTGCCCCAAATTTAACTGCCGGTAACTTCGATTGTTTTGAAATTGGGTCAAAGGCCAGTGTGGTATCACCAAATGATACTTTAAAAAACTGCCCGCCGTGATGTGTGATAACCATAATGTGTGTAGTATACGATATTTGGCGCAGAATAAGAAACTACTTATATAGCTAGACAGCAACTCAATCTGTGCTATATTTTGCGGACCGAAAGGTATTTATCAGTTCCTAGCGACACACGTTAACCCTGTACTGATGCTACTGGCCACGAGATACGGCAGTACAGACGCGTGTCGTCGGAATAAGCACATAATTTAAAGGTATGTCAGAAGTAACAACCACCCATGACCCGGTAGACGGAGTCATGGCGACGTTTATTAGTAACACTCCCACTGCCCCAAAAGAAGGTCATTTGGTGGAGGGTGTCGTGTCGGCTATCGGTCGAGCGCGCGTTTTTGTTGATATTCCACCATTTGGAACAGGTATCATTTACGGTCGCGAGTATATGAATGCGCGGGATATTCTACGTAAAGTTTCAGTTGGTGACACTATCGCCGCCAAAGTCGTCATGCCAGAAAACGAAGATGGCTATATCGAACTTTCACTCAAGGAAGCTCGCCAAGCTCTGATCTGGGCTGATGCTGAGGAAGCCGTCAAACGCGGTACTATTCTTAGTCTACTGGTTAAGGAAGCCAACAAAGGTGGTCTTATCATCGAATGGCAAGGGATTCAAGGCTTTTTGCCAGCTTCACAGCTTTCGGCCGACAACTATCCTCGCGTTGCAGATGGTGACAAGGACAAGATCCTCACCGCTCTCAATGAGCTAGTCGGTAAACATCTCAGTGTAGTAATGATCACCGCTGACCAAAAGGAGCATAAACTAATCTTCTCTGAGAAAGGTCTACAAGAAAAGGAGGAAAAGGAAGAGAAAGTAGGTAAATATGAAGTCGGTGATGTATTAACTGGCGAAGTAACTGGGGCTGTCGACTTCGGTATTTTCGTCAAAGTAGAACAAGGCCTAGAAGGTCTCGTTCATATCTCTGAATTGGATTGGGGTCTAGTTGAGGATACCCGCTCTCTATACAAGGTTGGTGATAAAGTAAAAGTAAAGGTGATTGAAGTGAAGGATGATAAGATTTCTCTTTCCATTAAACAACTTAAAGAAAATCCTTGGATGGAAGCCAGCAAGAAATACCAAAAAGACCAAATCGTTGATGCGGTAGTTATAAAATACAATCGTCACGGCGCTTTGGCTTCAATCGAAGAAGGGGTGGCCGGTCTAGTTCATATTTCTGAATTTGAAAAGGAAGAACAACTGAAATCAACTCTTTCCCTCGGTAATGTCTACAAGTTCAAAATTACACTATTCGAGCCGACTGAACAGCGTATGACGCTTTCTTATAAAGGAGCTAACACTGAAGTTAAGTAGCTTAAGGTATAAACACTAAAGGCCGGCCCCGTAGGGGCCGGCCTTTAGTGTTCTAAAACTAGTGTGTATTGTAACGATTCATCGCCACCCCTACCCCACCTTTAATTAATACCTCTAGTACTTCACATACCTTAGGAGCGACTTTTTCTAGGACCAAACTTTCACGTTTAGTAAATTTACCCAAAACAAATTTGGCCATTTTATCACCAGTTATTTTCTTGGTAGTCCCGGTAAAAAAGCTTGTGGGTGCAATACCAATTCGCAGACGAGTGAACTCCTTTGTCCCCAAAGTCTCAAGTATAGATTTTATACCGTTATGTCCACCATCGCCTCGACCAGTAGATAATCGTATTTGTCCCAGTGGCAAAGCGATTTCGTCTTGTAAAACAATCATATCCTTATAATTTTGCGGTGGTACTAGTTTTCTTACTGCCACTCCCGAATGATTCATATAGGTATCAGGGTAAAGCAAAGTAACCTCACAACCAGCAATCAAGCCGGTACTAAAGTGGCCTTGATACCTAGCACCAAATACTAGATCAGTCAGCTGAAAATGTTGCCTCACTTTATCAGCCATATACCAACCTACATTATGACGACTACTAGAATATTCTTCACCGGGGTTACCGAGAGCAATTAGGTAAAGCATCCATCTATTGTACACGACAGCAGATTAAGTGAATAACTACTCCACACCGCTTTAATTAAATTTAAAATCTGAATTTTTAATAATCGATAAAAAGAATAATTACTAAATTTAGACAATTGTTGTCATTAACTTTTATTCACGTATAATAGTGTAAATATTAGTGTCAAAATCATGTTCTCTTCCCAGATAAACAATCAAAATCAAACACCAATCTTACCAGACACAGAGACGTCAGAAGACACACCAAAAGCCGAGAATGCCTTTCTGGAAATAATTCGTTTTTCTATTATTGCCCTTTTGATTGTTGTACCAATCAGAATGTTTATTGCTCAGCCATTTATTGTATCCGGAGCGTCAATGGCTGAAACTTTTCACACTGGTGAGTACCTGATTGTCGACCAACTAACCTATCACTTTAATTCCCCTAGCCGGGGCGACGTGATTATTTTTCGCTATCCCAAAGACCCTTCAAAGTACTTCATTAAGCGTGTAATCGGTTTACCAGGAGAAACTATCACGATTGAAGATACGGTAGTCAAAATTTTTAATGAGGAAAATCCCAATGGATTTATAATTGACGAACCTTACATAAAATCCATGCGACCAGCTAATAAAATGGAAGAAAAGTTAGGTGAACGTGAATACTTTGTCATGGGCGACAACCGCGACGAAAGCTCTGACTCGAGAATTTGGGGCGTCCTTCAAGAAGAAAGAATTATTGGCCGTGCTTTCCTACGTCTTTTTCCGCTCAGCACAGTTGACGTATTACCTGGGTCAATCGACATCGCAGACTCTAAGTTTACAAATTAAAGTATCAAGTCACTTGTTATGAAATACTCAACTATCGACTTCCTAAAGACCGCAACCCATACAGCTGAGCACTTTGGATTCAGAACAGTTGAAAAACTCCGCAAAGACCCAGCCTGTCGCGAGTGCCAGAGTCCCCTAGATCACACCATTGATACAAATGACCGGATGAGTGACTTGCATGGTGGTATATCTATGGATGGAGTAATTACCTTCTGCGATGAAAAATTACACGCTCTCAAGTCACCGGTCCTACTTTATACTCTAGCTAGCCAACCAGAAACAAACGACACTACTCTCACCCTTAATATTTTTAATGTCCAAAAAAGTATCGCAGAGGCTATCTTGATCCAGGCTAGCCGATCACTACTTTCTGAGTTGGGACACACCGACCATGTCGTCAGAATCAATTCACTAGGTGATAGTGAATCGGCTCTTAGATACACTCGCGAACTGACTACTTTTCTCCGCAAACGACTTGATTCGCTTCCCGAGACAGCGCGTGAGCTAATGAAGGAACACCCCTACTTAGCGCTCATGAGTCTGGTCAACGAAGGACATGAATTGGCTCAAAAAACCCCTAATCCACTAGAATTCTTAAGTGACCCAAGTCGCAAACACTTCCGCGAGATTGTTGAGTACTTAGATATGAGTGATGCTCCTTATGAAATAGATCCAAGGATGATTGGCCACCATGAACTGTACTCCGATGCTATTTTCTCAATTGAAGATTATGGTGAAATACCTCAAGATACACCGGTCTTAATCGCCCGTGGTGGACGTTTTGATGATTACTTATTCCGCAAGACCAAAAGTCGCATCCCGGCCGTCGGTACAGTCATTACTCTAAAAAACACTAAACCGGCCAGTCGTATACCTAAACCTAAATACCCAACTTCCTCCGTCTATGTAGTACAACTTGGCTTAGGACCAAAGATGCGTAGCCTAATGGTGATCGATGAACTACGCCGAGCCGGTATCCAAGTCGAACATGACCTGGCTAGTGATTCATTATCTACCCAACTTCGTGAGGCTGAAAATAAAGGAGCAAGTTACACCATAATCATCGGACAAAAGGAATATGTTGAGCAAACCGTTATTTTGCGCGACATGAAAGAGCGAAATCAAGAGCAAATTTCACTAGACCAACTAGTCCGAAAACTTAAGCGAAATAACGCTTCTGTTAGACTCTAACAGACACTTGCTTTAAACGTGTCTAAATGTTATGCTCTTGGCCACATATGGCAATAAACGTCCAAGTAGAAAAAAATAATAACGAGAGTAGCGCTAATGTTATCCGTCGCTTTCAGAAGCGCGTACAAGGCGCTGGCATCGTGCAGAAGGTCCGTAACAGTCGTTACTATACAAGACTGAAGAGTCGAAACATCGATCGTATGGCCAAGCTTAAAAAACTGGCTAAAAAAGAATCCTACGAAAAATTGCTTAAACTAGGAAAAGTAAAAGAGCAAAAATCATACCGTCGCTAAGACAAACCAAACTTCTCTACTCTAGAGGGGTTTTGTTTTTTAGGGAGTATGTCATACTAAATCTATGAGCTCTCTAGCCTTTTCTCTACAAAGTACCATAGCCCATTACCCGGTCTTTCCTTATGAAACCATCAAGGACTCAATCTTGGGAAAGAAGTACCAATTGTCGCTTGCCTTCGTCGGCACTAAGCGCGCTCGCACCTTAAACCAAAACTACCGAAAAAAAGATTACGTCCCAAATGTTTTATCATTTCCGCTTGATGAAACAAATGGTGAAATTTATATTTGCCCAGAAATTGCTTACCCAGAAGCAAAGGATTTTAATTTAACTAAAGATGGCTACATCGCCTTTTTATTTATCCACGGTTGCCTTCATTTGAAAGGTCATGATCACGGGGATACAATGGAGACGTTGGAAAGACGATATTTAAAACGTTTTAAGATCGCATAACTTTCACTAACAGTATGGCAGATCATATTATCACCGGCATAGACGTGGGTACCTATCAAGTTAAGGTGGCCATTGCTCGTATCTCCAAACATAAAGGCGAGCGCATGATCCCAGAAATAATCGGGACTGGTTACGCCGAAAGTCGCGGTCTGAAGAGTGGCTATATTATGCAAGAAGCGGATGTCGCTCGTAGTATCAAGAGTGCGATTGTACAAGCCGAAAAAAGTGCTGGAGTGATCGTCAAAAAAGCCCATGTGGCAATTGGTAGTATTGGTCTAGAAGAAACTTACTCCCGAGGCGAAATTATTCCCGCTCGCGCCGACTCAGAGATAATGCTAGCCGATCTAGAAAAAGTCATGCAAGACAGTGAAGATAGAATCGCCGACCATATCCCCAACCGCCGAGTCCTTCATAGTATTCCTCTACGTCACTTGGTAGATGGTGTGGAAGTACTAGGCCGACCCCAAGGTATGCACGGAACTAAATTGGAAGTTGACTCGCTTTTTATCACCACCTACGAACAACATGTCAACGATCTCATCTCGACCATAGAAAACATCGGGATCTATGTCGAGGATATTATCGCTTCTCCACTAGCAGCCAGCTTTGTCATGCTCTCCAAAACACAAAAAAGAGCTGGTTGTGTCCTAATTAACATTGGAGCTGAGACAACCTCAATGGTTGTGTTTGAAGACTCAACACCAATCTCCTTACGTATCTTCCCAGTTGGTTCAAACGACGTCACCAATGACATTGCCCTCGGTCTAAAAGTTCCTCTGGAAGAAGCCGAAAAAATTAAACGCGGAGGTATGACCAGCGCTACTTTCTCGAAAAAGAAGTTAGATGAAATAATTGAAGGTCGACTCACTACTATTTTTACCCTAATTGATACCCAGCTAAAAAAAATTAAGCGTGATGGACTTTTGCCAGCCGGTGCCATCTTGACTGGTGGTGGCTCAAATAGCCACGGTGTGACTGATGTTGCAAAAACTGTTCTTTCTCTACCGGCCCGAACAGCTACTTTGGAAATCGGCAAAAATACTAAAGTAAAGGACGCTTCTTGGGCAGTGGCTTATGGCTTATGTATGTGGGGAGCAAGCGATACAGAAGAGACTTCTACCATTGGTGTAGTAAAGCAAACCAAACATAGTATTCTTTCTTGGTTACATCAGTTTTTGCCATAAAAAACTAATTTCACAATCACACGAAACACAACGCTGTCAATATCGTGACAGATGAACTGCTTACCTGTATGATTACAGGGCTTATTAATTTTAGTACTCAGGGGTGGGTACAAACAGCATTTATACGTTATGGAACAAATAAAAACAGACGTCGAATCATTCGCAAGAATCCGTGTAGTTGGAGTAGGTGGTTCAGGCGGAAATGCCGTCAATCATATGGTAGCGGCCAAAGTGAAGGGAGTAGAATTTATTGCTATCAATAGCGATGCGCAAGATCTGCACCATTCACTAGCCAAGAAAAAAATCCATGTTGGTAAAAATCTTACTCGCGGTTTAGGGGCGGGTGGTAACCCGGACATGGGACGGAGAGCGGCCGAAGAAACTCGGGAGGAAATTGCCAACGCCATCAAAGGTTCAGATATGATATTTATTACTGGCGGTATGGGTGGCGGTACTGGTACCGGCGCTGCGCCAGTAGTAGCCAAAATTGCTCGTGAGACCGGTGCTCTTACTGTCGGAGTTGTGACTAAACCATTTTTGTTTGAAGGACAAGAACGTATGCGTTTGGCCCTTCAGGGTATCGAGGAATTGAAGAAAGAAGTTGATGCACTTATTACTATACCAAACGATAGGCTTCTGGCGATTGTGGATCGGGAGACTACTGTCCGTAACGCCTTTGAGCAATGCGATAATGTCCTAAAACAAGCCGTCGAGGGTATCTCTGATCTTATCACCATGCCTGGTATCATTAACGTCGACTTTGCCGATATACGAAGTGTCATGGAAAATGCTGGCTCAGCTCTCATGGGAGTTGGTGTCAGTAGTGGCGAAAAGCGTGCTGAAGAAGCTGCTCGCTCCGCCATTAACTCACCCCTACTTGAAGTATCAATCACTGGTGCAAAGGGTGTACTCTTTGCGATTGCTGGTGGTGATGACTTAGCTATGCTGGAAGTTCAGGATGCTGCTAGGGTAATTACTGAGTCTATCGATCCTCACGCCAAAGTTATCTTTGGTGCCATCAAAGACGACAAGCTAAAGAAGAATGAGATTAAGGTAACAGTTATAGCTACTGGTTTTCCCGAAGAACACTCCAACCCACAAACCAATATCGCTAGACGTGCCCCGATGGCAATGCCTACTAGACCAGTAGAACCAGAGGAAGAAGCAGTCGTAGAAAGTAAAGGTAAGATTTTTAACTCTTTATCTATTCCTAAACGCGCTGAACCAGAACCAGTAGTGACTGTAAATGAATCTCCAACCACTAGTCAGCCAAGAGCCACCGATATTCCCAAACGTGACCCTAAGCCAGTTGACCCTATGGATGAAGACGATGATGGAGATTGGGGCGCCGTACCTGCATTTCTGCGTCGTTCGAAGCTCAAGTAAAATGAGCAAATGCCTGCAGGGCATATTGCGAATTTTCGCCCGTGATTTTTCCTCCAAGAAAAATCATCGGCGGAGTACCATAAAGATCTCGCATTGGAGTCAATATAGACTATTGCGCATTTTCTCTAAAATCCCCTTCTCTTTAACTCTTTCCCTCAAAACCCTTCACCTTCCCAGATGAAGGGTTTGTTGTTCCCTAACCATAAGGTACAATAGCCAAACTACGAAATTAAATTATATGAATGATATGTATGAATTAGCTATTATCGGTGGTGGCCCAGCCGGAGTAGCCGCTGGAGTATATGCTTCACGCAAGCAACTGAAAACAATTTTTATCACCAAAGACTGGGGTGGTCAAAGTACTGTTTCCACTGAGATTCAAAACTGGATTGGCACCCCCGCTATCAGTGGCCCAAAATTAGCGACTGATTTAAAAAATCATCTCACTACTTACGCTGGTGACTCAGTCACTATCAATGATTCCACCTTAGTGACTCATATTAAGTCAGCTGATGGTCACTTTGTAGTTGTGATGGCTTCTGATGAAGAAGTGGAGACCAAGACCATCCTGATTGCTAGTGGCTCTAAAAGACGTCAACTTCCAGCCCTTAATGCACAAAAGTTTGAACACAAAGGCCTCACCTATTGCGCCAGTTGTGATGGTCCGGTCTTTGCTGGTCAATCTGTGGCAGTAATTGGTGGAGGCAATGCTGCTTTTGAAACCGCCGCCCAACTGCTCGCTTATGCTAAAGATGTCACCCTCCTGCAACGTAGCGGAACATACAAAGCTGATCCTGTGACGATTGAAAAAGTTTTGTCTCACCCTAATATGAAGGGTATTTTAAACGCAGAGGTGGAAGAAGTGCTAGGTGAAAATTTTGTTTCTGGTCTTAGTTATAAAGATAGCTTATCTGGAAATAGGCAAACCCTCGATGTGACCGGTATATTTATTGAAATTGGCATGTTGCCAAACACCGAATATCTTGATGGTACCGTACCTTTAGATGAATACGGCCGAGTCATAATTGATCCTTGGACTCAAAAAACCAACACTCCTGGTATCTGGGCCGCTGGTGACTGCACCAATGTGCTCTATCACCAAAACAACATCGCAGCCGGTGACGCTGTCCGTGCTCTAGAGGATATTTATGTCACCCTCCGCGCTCGGTAATCTAATTAGCATAGCCAGATAAAAGCAAAAAGCGCCAAGAAGGCGCCTTTTGCTTTTGTACAACGTAGAGCTTTGGCTTGCGCGCTTTGCTCGTAGCCTCGAGCGTTGTATGGAGATACATCACCACCGCGCAAACCTATACCTAGCTTCGCACTACGCAATACGCGTGTCAATAAAATAATACATAGCTAGAAAAGCCTTTATTTACAACCATCTGTGTATAAACTTGTGCATAAGTGCAGTATAAGTCAGTTGAAAACTAAGGTATAAACCTGCTTATAAGTGGGTGCAAAACGAGTTGACTCACAGTTCTCACAAACCTCTAAAAACACTTCCCGAAAAGCGCTTTTTCTGTTATAAATACTCGACTCGTTTTCTGTATCACAGGGAGTGAGTAGATTTGCAAGGAGGCTTTTGGAGCTGAGTATTACACTCAACCAAAAATGTCTCTCAGGGAGCTACTCTGGTAGTGAGAAAAGTTTCAGAGAGGTTTTTGGCACTGGGTATTGCACTCAACCAAAAATGTCTCCCAGACATTTTTGGCCCCATCGTCTTCCGCCAGCCGGCGGAGGCTATAGGAATGAAAAACGTGTAGTTTTTCATCTGGTTGCGACGAAGGAGCAAATCACCGATGCTAGCGAGGTGATAAGGATTGGTTCTCATTGATTAAGAACCGAGTATAAATAAGATAAGAAAGTTTATTGATCAGAGCAGTTTAATTGGCCCCATCGTCTAACGGCTAGGACACTTGGTTCTCATCCAAGAAATCGGAGTTCGATTCTCCGTGGGGTCACAGCGACACGAAAATTACCATCAGTCAAATGACTGATGGTAATTTTCGTAGTAAGTAACCTGCGTTACTTACGTGTCGTTGTGACAGTCGGAGCTATGCCGAAGGCAAGCGAGACGGGGTCGAGAGTACTTAGATTTTTATGAGTGTAGCGAAATAAAAAGCTTAGTAACTCGTGACCACAAAAACACTACAGTAAACTGTGAAGCCGGAGGCATGTTTCTATCCCCTTCCTAGGGATAGAAACAGCCGAGGCGAGGTCGACAAGTACTTAGTAGAATCTGTACGCAGTGCCAGATTATACTTAGTAACTTGTGACCACAAAAATTATGGCTGATCCCATTCCCCACATTTCATGCGATTAGTCTGGAACTTGGGTTAAGACTGTTTTGCTAAAAAGCATGTGATAATATTAATAAATGAAAATCAATGATCAAAAAATCAAATCATGGTATGCACTTACTATAATTGTAGCGGTATTAATTTTTCTTGTTTCTCATATTGGATCGGAAACAGCATCAAGTGAAAATAGATATGTTATTGGTACATATTGGGGGGCTGAGGTTGACACTTTTTTGAATGATCCAGAAATTAAGAGCATGCAAGCGAATGGGCTGTGGTATTTTACAATTGAAGGTCAAAAGAAGTACGCACTCATGGCCGAGAAATTCAAGCAAGAACACCCTGGTGAATTTAACTTCAGTTATAGATATTATGAAATAGGAGGGCTGATTGTTGAAAGGACGATCCTTCTCGTAGCACTTATTTATATAGTATGGTTTCTTTTTGTCGCAATCTTGGCTGATCGCCGTTCACAAAGAGATATAGCGGGCACCCAATCCTCATATCAACCACTGGTTAATGATAGTATTCTTTACTCAAACTTACTTGTCATTCCAACTTTCTTTGCTATAGCATGGTACTTTGATATGACCTATTTATGTGTTGATGTCTGTTTTTTCCCACCAGCCACAGGACTAGTAGCTCCGATTATTTCTTTCATATATCTGATATTTACAATTACAAAATACGTACATAAAAATCGATCTTACGCGAGCAATAAAGATATAGGCCTTCATGTTTTTAAATTTCTTTTAATTCACATCATTCTTATAGTTATTGCTTCGTCCTATCTTGACGGCGTGTTGTACTAGAAAAAGTAAAAACGGAACCATGCATTCAGGAGCAGTTTCAGAGGCAAAATAGCTGAAACTGTAGCATAATAGTGTCAAACTCCTTTTCTCTCGTCCTGTAAACCCTGCACTAGTAAAGGTAGGTTTTTATACCAAAATTTAACACTTGTTTTACAATCTGGTTCCAATTCATACTACTTAGGGTCACAGCAGGTACAAATGAAAATGACACTTCTCAAGAAGTGTCATTTTCATTTGTAGAATCTGAACTGCTTCAGATTCGTACCTGTTGTGAGGCCGGAAGCATATTTAAAGCTCATTCCTATAGCTTTAAATAGCTGAGGCGAGGTCGACAAACACTTAGTAGATTTTGAGTGTATCGAAAAAATATACTTAGTGATTTGTGACCACACTAACTCCAAGTGTTAGTTTAATATGAATGAAGTATCAAATTTTGTGTCCGGGTCAACTGTGAAGCCGGAGGCATGTTTCTATTCCCTTCCTAGGGATAAAAACAGCCGAGGCGAGGTCGACAAGTACTTAGACTTTTACGAACGTAGTGAAGTAAAGGACTTAGTAACTTGTGACCACAATTACACTATACATTTCAAAGTTTTATTGTCCCTGTTCCCATTTCATCTAAATGATTAGAAGACACCTGAAGAAAGTAAGTAAAGTCCTGGTATAAGCATAAGTAGCAGATATAATTCAGACCAATATATCCTCTTCATATAGATATTTCCAGATTGATGATCATTGGTTCGATACAGCAATATGATGGACTTAAACATTGAGTAGAGCGAATATATTGATACTAACAGTATCAATACCAGAACACCCAGAAGCAAGAAACCCCATTCAGAAAAGTCTAAAATAGATACAACCAGCCAACCAACCAAAATTAGGGCGAGAGCAAATGCAATAGGTGTGATATTTCTTATGTCTTCTCTATCTTGTAGATTTCTCGTCTCATTCCTAAAGCTTATCAACCAATAACGATAGATTACTTTAACAAATTTTATAGCTAATGAAAGTACCAGCAAAAGCAGAATTATTGGTATTAGTAGACTGTTTACTATAGAGATAAGAATTTGCTTAATCTCAGGTCCAAGGAACGGGGTCGTAAAAATTATCCATAATAAGATTGGAGTTATCGGTATGACAAATACCAGACATGAGATGATTTTGTCAAACAGATTCTTCATAGTACTATATTGTAACATGACGATTTTGAACAAAAAGACGTTCCTAATAGCATTTATACTATTGATAGTAGTTCACATTCTTTCGTTGGTTTTCTATAACTATAAAATTAAGTCATTTGTTAATAATTCTAACTTGGAAGACGTAGAGAGTATTGACGTGGTGTTTCAAGACAAAGAGCGTGACTTAAAAGTATTCTTGGTCTCATACGGAGAACCGCAAGATTGTCCATCTGGTTGTATATATTCAAAGATGGTTGGGATTAAATATAACAACAAAATCGGTTGGGTTAATACTGATAGTGGTAATTCCGTAAATATAAAGGAGGACTTAATTTTGTATAAATTTGATGACACTGACAGTTATTTACTGAGTCATGATTTTTTAGTGTCAGTTAGAGAACAAAATAAATGGCTTCATGATTACTATATACTACCAATTTTTAACCGTGCATTAACAAGGAAAGAACTCGATCAAACAAAAAAAATCAGCCCGGCTACGAATTCAAATATACCTTTAAAAACAGGGTCGATAAATAATGGTGAGATGAGAAATATTAATCGCCAACCGTGCACTAGTAGTGACAATTACACGCCCTCTATATATAACACTGACGAAAGTTATACAGTTTATATAAACCAATCAAATCCTGAGGTGTCAGTCGAAGTGTGTTTTTCCGGCGAACCAATAGAAAGACAGACGGGATCAGGGTTTTGGTTAATCCACCAGACCAATCAACAGCCATTTACTGTTGAGGATATTTTACCTACAGATATTTCTAAAATTTACGGGTATGATGATGAGTCCTTCTATATAAAAGGAAAACCAGTCTACACTAAGAAAGACGGCTCTTTCAAAATTTTTCGCGGTGAAAACGGAGATGAGTTTTTACTAATCGGTGCACATATCTATGGATTTTCTCCTATTGGTCTTGGATATGATTCTTTACACGAAATAAAAGGAGTGGATATAAATACTTTTGAGTATATTGGTGGTTGTTATGGGAAAGATAAAAATAGTATATTTTGCTCATACTCTTCAGAACCATTAACTGAGGTGTCTTCCTCGTCTTTTGGTATTTCCAAATTCAAGCTAAACCAAGAACCTCTCGGTATTGATGGGGAGAAATTATTTTTCAAACAAACCTGGTTGAGCGGACTTGATGCATCAGAAACCATATTAGATGATAACTATATTTATGATTCAGATACTCTATGGTACATAACTGGTGGTTGTGACTGGCCTTATTTTAAAAAGGGAGAGTTGGATAAAAAAGATTCCTACTACAACTGTTAAAAGTGGGAAAAGGGGGTCAGGAGCCTTTTATTTGCTCAACCATTTCGTAACTATCGACTATTCCCCAATATTATTATATAAATTGAGCTGATTCCCCAATTCTCAAACTTTTGGAGAAACCATGTTCCAATCAAAAATCCATAGTCTTTTTGCCTGCGCGATCATTCTCTTCTTAGTTGGTGGCTGTGGGCAGTTGGAAAAATCTAAGTCCAACAAAATGTCCAGGTATAGCCTTCCACCATCG
The DNA here is from genome assembly GCA_964425625.1 of uncultured Candidatus Saccharibacteria bacterium. Taxonomy (GTDB): domain Bacteria; phylum Patescibacteriota; class Minisyncoccia; order Phycocordibacterales; family UBA918; genus OLB19. Next base: position 14,890 of record CAYRMI010000015.1, read on the forward strand.
TTTGCCAATGTGCTTAGGCACTTGAACCATAACGACTACGTACCAGCCTATCGTTCACTGCTAGCGGAACAAAACCAGCTAGAACCGATAGACCTAGGACAAGTTCGTAAGCTAAATGAAATTCGCAAATTTGTGGCCCGTGTAGCCCTTGAAGATAGCATGAGAAGCTTGCGTCGGTCGTATTACCAAGCAAACCAATGGGCTGCTCAAAATGCCGCTGATGACGCTAATTTCATCTGCGCAATGGAGGGTTTTTCTAGGCCCGAGTTTTTGATCACTATGAACCAAAGGCTGGAGCAGGCTCGTCAGGAACTGTATTACATATTTCCACCAGATGCCGGCAAGAGGCAGCAAGCCTAACGATTCGAACGAATGAAGATGTTTGAGACCTGTTGCACTGCAACAGGTCCTTTTCTTGCACATTCATTCAGTTAGCGCCATCTGGAAAAGTGGCCAGGTGCCTTATAATCATTATCCCCCTCCAAAGTCTTTAATGATTTCTTTTTCATTTACAGCATCCAATGACTTTTTGAACCTTGTCCCGCTTTTCCCTTTCACCCTAGCTTCACACTCACTCCATGTTTTGTGAGTTTGCACTACCCCGTCCAAAAGACTGACATATGAATAAGCTTTTTGGGACTGGCGCTTTCTTGCATCACTTCTCTCCTGCGCCTTGGACTCATCATAAGAAGTATCATGAATACTAAAGCCATACTTTTCAAGTGGACCACTATATAAAGCAAAAGTGCCATGGTCGGCAAAATCTGAAGCAATCACATCGGCTCGCTCGTTCCCAACAATACCGACGTGACCAGGCACTTTATGCCACACAATTTCCACCTGACTTAAAAGGAGTAACAACTCTTGCCACAGTTCCTTACTTAAAACATCAGTTTTGGCTTTGGTCTGCCAACCATTCTTAGCCCAGCCAAACACCCAGCCTTTGGCTCCTTCTACCACGTACTTGGAGTCAGTATAAATTTCTACCGGTTTATTTTGTGACGCAATTTCTTTCAGAGCCTCAACCACCGCTTTTAATTCCATCTCATTGTTGGTAGTACGTTCTTTAAATCCCCCCTTTTCTATTACAACACCATCATAAGAAATAACCACCCCAAAACCGCCCCGACCAGGATTGCCTTTGGCAGCGCCATCAGTAAATATAAGTATCTTGTCTTTCATATTTTTCCAAGTCTATCACATCATTAATGCCGTCGTCATAACAATATCGCCAACATAAATAGAGTAGTAATGATTTACCACCGTTTACTTATTTGAATGTAAATTGTTATTCCTTCTTTTTGATTACATAAAATGAACTCATAAATTTGTTATACTTATGGATATGCATCCCCTTTTACAAAAACAGGACGACCTACACTCTGAGGCAACTGCTTTACAAGAAAAAATCCTACTTCCTATTCTCGAAAAATATGGAACGGTGTTAGTCGGAGGAAGTTATTCTTACAAGCTTCTTAATTATCCAGATTTAGATATCAATATAATTAATGAAAATGTAGCAAAAGATATGTTTACCAAGCTCTGTACTGAACTTATTGCGCTTGATTTAACTTCTAAATTTAAGTCTGCTGACAGAGTAAACTATCCTCATACACATTCTGGGAAAAGGCCTTTTGGTTATTGGCTCTGTCCTAGAATTAATTTTGTTAGCAATATTTGGAGTATTGATATCTGGCTACAAAAACCAGTTTGGTATAATGGTGATACCAATCGATATAAGCAAGAATTAACCAATATTGAAACCGATAAGCGTATCACCATTCTTTCCCTTAAAGAACAACTCATTGATAAGAATCTATATGGTATCGGTAAAGAATTTGTATCTGTAGATGTATATGAAGGTGTACTACGCGCAGATGTAAAGACTGTAGAAGAACTTCGCAATTTTATTGACACTTCGGCTGATAAACTTAGCTAGATACTATACCGAAATAATTTTACTACTCTAGGTCGCCACAGTCTTCTTAGCTTCCTTCTGTAAAACTTTGATGTCCTTGAGTAACTCTAGGGCGTGACTAGCAGGATCCACCTCAGGATACACTTTGACTATCTTACCTTCAGGATTTATTAAGTATGAGATACGGTTTGTCCCGCGCACTTCTTTACCATACATTTTCTTCATCACCAGCGCTCCGTATTTGTCCATCATTTCCATCGTGGGGTCAGACAAAAGGGTAAATGGTAAATTATATTTTTCGGCAAATTTCTGGTGTGACTTTGGTGTGTCTTTACTAACCCCAAAAACATTTACTTTCAAACGTTTGAAGTCATTATAAATTTCCGCAATGGTACAAGCCTCTTTGGTACAACCCGGAGTATCGTCCTTGGGATAGAAATAGATTAACGTCCATTTTCCTAAATAAGTTTTCCAGGACTGGGTTTCTCCATTTTGATCTTTAAGTGTAAACAACGGCGCTTTTCTACCGACCTTTAGCATAAAAACTAGATACTGACTATTAACAGTGCTAGTATATCATGCGTAACCATTGGAGAAGTGGCTGAGCTGGCTGAAGGCGCGCGACTCGAAATCGCGTATACGGTAACCCGTATCGGGAGTTCGAATCTCCCCTTCTCCGCCAATATTTGATTGAATTCAAAACTATTTTAAACAAAAATACGCAGGAGGAAGCCTTCTGATCTTAAATTTATAATACTAAGAAAATGACTGATTCCGATACAGCAAATCATGAAAGAGAAAAATTGCACTTAGTGTTAGTGCATTCTTTCCCCACCAACAGTGTCCTACTTCATGGTTTGAATGAATTCCTAGCTGATTTCTTTACTGTGCACTTTATTGACCTTCCCGGTTTTCACAAAAATAGCCCCTCATTAAATGGCGAAATAACCATACAGAAATTCTCAGATCAGGTTGATTATAGAGTTACTGAATTAAATATTGACGAATATATAATAGGGGGAGTGTCTTTTGGTTTTCTTGTCGCTAATAGCGCAAAATTGGACGAGAGATGTAAAGCAATTCTAGCCATCGAACCGTTTATCAATACCGACAGTTTAAACACTTCCCTTTTTGGACGGATATTTAACATAATGCTATCGACGCTATTCAAACTTGTATTGCTATCTAATAACGAAAAACGTGTATGGGAGTCGGATTGGTTTAGCAGGCTCTTACAAAAGGGATCGAATTACCCCAGAGAAAGAATAGCCTCAATAGTAGAACACTTGGACCCTAGAACATTCTTTTCCGTAGCTAATTTATTATTACATTACGATAAGGATCCAATATTTCACAACCTGCCATATTTTCTCATTGGTAACTTCGAAGATAAGACTATTGATTTTTCTTCTGTCGTTGAAATCTTTCAAAAGAGTTTACCTGAATTTAAAATCTTCTCTGTACCGATTGAACACTACCCACAAGACTTAACCAAAAAATACTTTGAAGAAAGGATACCCAAAGAAAACATCCACCAAATAATTAAGTCAATTGCGGGCAATACTTATTGACACCCCTACTCCACCGTCACACTCTTGGCTAGATTCCTTGGTCGGTCAATATTGAGACCTCTCTCTACGCCAATAAAATAAGCAAATAGCTGTAGTGGTATGGTGGATACTATTGGTTGTAAGGCTGGATGCACTTTGGGTACAAAGATTACATCGTTTACGATACCAGTAATATGAGAGTCTCCCTCGGTAGCTAGCGCCACCACTGGAGCCGACCGAGCCTTTACTTCTTCAATATTTGAGATCATTTTTTCATAGACATCGTTATGGGGAGCCAGGGCAAACACTGGGAAATCTTTATTTAGCAAGGCAATCGAGCCGTGCTTAAGCTCCCCGCCCGCATAGGCTTCGGCATGAATATAAGTCACCTCCTTGAGCTTTAGCGCCCCTTCATAGGCAATTGGTGCATGAGAAGTACGACCAAGATACATAAGGTCCTCATAATGAGCGTATTTCTTGGCAATTTCTTCTATCTTTGAGCTACTTTCGAGCACCTGTCTAATAGTATCAGGTAGTCGAGAAAGGGCTTCGGCAAAGATAATACCGTCAGCTTGTGTCATACCCCGCTCACGAGCAAAAAATAGAGTCATTAGAGCCGTCACGGTCAGTTGCGAGATAAAAGCCTTAGTTGAGGCGACAGCAATCTCTGGACCAGCATGATTGTACACGCCAGCATCAACCGTACGCGCAATAGTTGACCCAACTGCATTAACTATTCCTAAAGTGAGCAAGCCATTGGCTTTGCCTTTTTGCAAGGAAGCAATCGTGTCAGCTGTCTCTCCCGACTGACTAAAACACAACATACCAGTACCCTTTCTAGTCTGCATCTTCTTATAACGATACTCACTACCAAGCTCCACAATAGATGGCAAGTCAGCATACTCCGAAAATAAGTACTGGGCCGTAAGACCAGCATAATAGGCTGAACCACAACCAACAATGTGTAAATCTTCCACCTGAAGCAGGCGTGCTTTAACTGCCTCCAAGCCACCCAACTTCGCTCGTCCCTTATCTACGATAAGTCTTCCCCGCAGAGCATTTTCGATTACTTCTGGTGCTTCAAAGATTTCTTTCAACATGAAGTGAGCATAGCCATTTTTCTGCACTGCTTCTTCCTTCCACAAGATTTTTTCGACCACTTTTTCTTGCAGGATACCGCTTTGATTTTGTACCTTATAGTCACTGGCCGTCACTACCGCCAACTCACCATCTTTTAGGTAGACCACGTCTTTGGTATAAGCCAAAAGAGCGGACGGATCAGACGCCACAAAATTACCATGCTCACCCAGACCAATTAGTACCGGGCTACCGAGTCTAGCGACCACGAGTTCATTTGGCTTGCGGGCCGAGATTGCCAGTAAGCCATAAGTACCACGCGCCAAAGCCAAAGCTTTCATAACCGCCTGCTTTAAATCACCTTTATAAAAACTACCAATTAATTTTGCCAATACCTCAGTATCGGTCTCCGAATAAAACGTAATCCCTTGAACGATTAAACCCTCCTTAAGCTCACGATAGTTTTCAATGATGCCATTGTGCACAATCCAAATTAGTTCACTCATGTCACAATGAGGATGAGCATTCTTTTCAGTCGGGCCACCATGGGTCGCCCACCTAGTGTGAGCTATACCCGAGGTACCAGGAAATTCAGCTGGCAATTTTGCCACCAAGTTATCAATCGGGCCAGAAGCTTTTACTACTCCCGAAGCTGGTACATAAATACCAGCCGAATCATAACCACGATACTCCAGGTTCCGTAAGCCCTTTAGTAAAATGGGAGCTGCTGTTTGATTTCCTACATAGCCAAAAATACCACACATATTTAATAAAGTTATAGCGTATATGCTATATAATACCAAAC
>CAYRMI010000016.1:0-17466 GCA_964425625.1 uncultured Candidatus Saccharibacteria bacterium
GTGGAGATGGGGGTTTCGAAACCCCGTCCGAATCAGGTACCACATGGTGCTTCTACAGTGTGTAGTTACTCCTTGTCAGAACCTCTGCGCTTAGCGAATTTCATTGTCGTCCTAAATTTTTTATTCAGTCTACGTAGAAACCTACGCCTCTTTCATAAAAAATCAGGGCTCCTCGAACTTCATCTAAGCGCAGGGGTTCTGTTTAAAGTTTTTGTCTTAAGAAGAAACAAAACAACAAAAACTCGAGCTGTTACAATCTTGATCATTTAAGACAACGGCAGAAATGACCACAGCCTCGTGTTTATTCTACAATCGTGCCGTATGAGGCGTTTAACACGACCGCATCACTCCGGGTCTAGACGAATGGTTACGCTAGAGCGGGAGCGAATCCAAACGCGTTAGCGTAAGGACTTGGTATTGCTTTGTTTGCAAATACAGGGTGGAACCTTTTAACGAATTGATTCCAATTTCGACACTGCACACAATGGGTAGGCTAACCGTCGATGCCTAGCATCCCCTGAAAATGTCCGGGGGACATTTTCAGTTGAGTGAAATACTGGGGTGGTCAGAGTAGAGGGACTCTCTACTCAGTCAACCCAGACATTTTCAGGGAATTCCAGATTAGGTATTAGTGCTATCGATGAAAAGGTGCTCGGTAACAGTGTGTAGTCTTGATGACGAAGCAGAAGCCAAATTCTTTCTAGGTCCTATTACTGACCCTTCATTATTCTATCAATCTCTCGCTTACTGTCACGCTTTTTTAGGGTCTCGCGCTTATCGGCTTTCTTTTTACCACGCGCTAGACCGATTTCTAACTTAAGATAACGTTTTTTATTATACCACTTAATAGCCACTATTGTCAATCCTTCTTGCTCGCTTCCGCGCTCCAGAACAGCTAGCTGTTTTTTACTCAGTAAAAGCTTTCTGGCTCGTTCCGGATCATAACCCTTTGGAGTATTGACTGCTTGGTAGGCACTGATGGAGGCATTAACTAGATAAGCTTCTCCACCACGAATAATCACATAAGCTCCATTTAAACTAGCTTTAGCCTGGCGAACTGACTTTACTTCGGCCCCAGTTAAGACCACTCCAGCCTCAAAGGTCTCGAGTATTTCGTAATCAAAGTAAGCTTTTTTGTTGGTGATGTAATCAGACATAGTTCTGTAAACATACTATAGTAGCTAAAGGAAAGAAGGGCAATCAAAATAATTGTAATAATTACTTTGGCTGATTCAAAAACTCGTAATTCCTAGGTTTTTTTGTATAATGCTCGGTATTATGTCAAAACCAGAAAATGAGCCGATAAACCAAGAGGAAACCAAAATTCCTGAACCGGAAGTGGCAAAACCAGCCGAACCAAATGAAAAGAGTGTAGACAAGAAAACCGGCAATCATTTAGCCAAACTTAAAGAGGTCGGTCAACATGTACCACTTGGTCCAGGTAATTTCTGGAACAATATGCTTTCAACTGTGATGTTGCTGGTTTTTGTGACGCTTGTCTTCAGTTATCTAACGGAAAACCAAGAAAAACCCGAACCGCTTTCTATTTCAGAAGTAGTGGCGCAGGTACAAGCCGGTGAAGTAAGAGAAATAATTGTGCGGGGGAGTCAGTTAGAGATTAACTATACCGATGAAACTCGCACTGCTGGTGAAGCTAAGCGCGAGACCGATGCTTCGGTCTCTGAGTCATTGATAAACTTTGGCGTAACAGCTGATCAACTAAAGGAGATAAAAATTGACGTTCAGCGTGAGACTGGTTTTGGCTATTGGTTTGGCCAATTTGCGCCCTTCCTTTTCCCACTCCTATTTTTAGGTTTGGTGGTCTGGTTTTTCACTCGTTCAGTTAAGGGGGCTGGTATGCAAGCGTTGAACTTTGGTTCTAGTAAAGCGCGTATGATTGACCCCAATGACACCAATCAGAAAGTAACCTTCAAGGATGTGGCCGGCGCCAAAGAGGCCAAGCAAGAACTGGAGGAGATTGTAGACTTTCTTAAAAACCCAAAGAAATTTATCGATATTGGGGCCGAGATTCCTAAGGGAGTGATTATGATGGGTGCGCCTGGCACCGGCAAGACACTCCTTGCCCGGGCGGTAGCCGGTGAGGCAGGAGTGCCGTTCTTCTCGATTTCTGGTTCGGAGTTTGTGGAGATGTTTGTGGGGGTAGGGGCCTCGCGAGTACGGGACCTTTTCCAGATGGCCAAAAAAGCTGCGCCAGCGATTATTTTCGTTGATGAAATAGATGCCGTGGGGAGAATTCGTGGGACCGGTGTAGGTGGTGGAAATGATGAACGAGAACAAACTCTAAATCAGATCTTGGTAGAGATGGATGGTTTTGAACCCAACGCCAAAGTGATTGTGATGGCCGCCACCAATCGACCAGATGTCCTTGATCCGGCTCTCCTGCGCCCTGGTCGGTTTGATCGTCGGGTTACGATAGACTTACCTGACCGCAAAGACCGAGAAGAAATTCTTAAAATCCATGCCCGTAAGAAGCCTCTCCAAGAAGATGTAAATCTAGATATTATTGCCCAACGAACACCGGGTTTTTCGGGAGCAGACCTTTACTCATTGATGAATGAAGCAGCTATTTTGGCGGCACGAGAACTACGCAAGAAAGTCGGACAGTTTGATATTATCCGTTCAATTGAGAAGGTAATGCTTGGGCCAGAACGTAAAAGCCACGTGCTTAGTAAGCGGGAGAAATTGGTGACGGCCTATCATGAAGTTGGGCACGCTTTGGTCGCTTCAGTTTTACCGTACGCTGATCCGGTGCAGAAGATATCCGTTATCTCTCGTGGGCGAGCGGCTGGTTATACTTTGAAACTGCCTGACGAAGACCGTAAGATGCATACGCGTAAAGAATTTTTGGATGACATTGCCATGACGCTTGGTGGTTATGTAACCGAGGAAATGGTTTTTGGCGATTTATCGACTGGCCCAAGCAATGACTTGCAAGTGGTAGCCAATCTAGCGCGCGATATGGTGACCAAGTACGGTATGAGTGCGCTGGGGCCAGTGGCGCTAGAGGGTACTGGTGGTCGGATGATTGGTGGGGGACTCAGTGAAGATCGAGGCTACTCACCACAAATTGCTAAAGCGATTGATGATGAGGTAGCAAAAATAATCGATGAGGCAAAGATTAAGGCTCGTGATATTTTGACTAAGTACCGTAAGGCACTTGATGCTATCTCGATTCGTCTGGCTGAGGTAGAGACACTGGAGCGAGAAGAGTACGAAGCTTTACTCAAGCGCGAAGGGGTAGAGATTCAAGATGCTTATAAGAAACAACGTGAAGCCGATGAGCAAGTGGCTGATCCAACCAAACTTCTGGCGACAGTAGCTGGTAGTACAACCAACAATTTGTAATTAAGTATAGCTGAACTGAGTTTAGATAAAACAAAAGAAGCGCTTAGGCGCTTCTTTTGTTTTATCCATGTAATCTCTCCTCTCTCACTACCAAACCGTCTTCCATATGAATAATCCGGTTCGCGCTTTCGGCATATTCGCGTTCGTGTGTGACCATCACCACCGTCTGACCGAAGTCACGATTAAGAGAAGTAATCAAATCGATGACTGATTGACCAGAGACACTATCTAAGTTGGCGGTTGGTTCGTCGGCAAACAAAATTTTTGGTTTACCAGCAATAGCTCGGGCGATGGCAATGCGCTGTTGTTCGCCGCCTGAAAGTTCGGCTGGCAGGTTTTTGTATTTATCTGGTAGTCCCACATCGGCTATGGCCTGTCGAGCAATTTCCCCAGCCTTGGCCCAGACTTCACCCCGCATTAGTATCGGAAGCATTACGTTTTCTTCAGCCGATAAATCGGGTACTAAGGCATAATCTTGAAAAACATAGCCTAGAGTGTTTAGGCGAAAGGTGGTAGCTTCGGCTTCATTAAGGGCTACTACATTTATGCCTTCGATGAATATCTCACCACTAGTGGGCTCATCTAAGACCGATAGTTGGTACATAAGAGTTGATTTACCGGCTCCAGACTTACCCATGATAGCGACAAATTCTCCTTCTTCTACAGTTAGGTCAATTCCTTTCAAAACTTCCTGAAGGAGAGGTCCGGATCCAAAAGTTCGTTTTATATTTTTGGCAGTGATGATGTTCATGTTACTTACGTCCTAAAATTGAATTGAGAGTGTTCTGTCTAGCAATCATCCAGGCTGGTAGAAAACCGGCAATCAGAGTTATTATAAATAGAACTAAGAATTTATAAAAAGTGTCCTCTGGATCAGCTGAGAGTATACCGTCACTGAAAGGAAATTGAATGGGGTTTTCACTAAAGTAGGGGACGAGTACACCGTAAGTAAGTAAGGCGCCCAAGAAGGAACCAGTCAGGGCATAGAAGGCCGCTTGGGCCACATAAGCGATTTCAATCACTTGTCTTTCTATACCAACTCCTTTGAGAATACCAATGTGTCTACGACGGGACAAAGCATTGATAAAAATAATAATAAAGATAGTAATCGAGGCCACCACAATACCGATTGAACCAATAAAAGTACCAAGTACATTAAAGGTTTTTTTTATATCAATCAAGAACTTGGGAAGACTTTCCTCGAAAGTTTGAATTTTTGCTGATTCATCAATACCTACAGCTAAGAGTGAGTCTTTGATTTTTACATCAGTTTCTTGGTCGAAAAGGCGTATTACAATTTGATTAGCATCTCTATCTGTTTTACCAAAAAAGCGTCTAAATTCCCTTTCGTTTATATATGTATTGAGGCTTATTTCGTCAACCTTTGAATAAACGATACCTTTGATAGTCATTTCTTTTGAGACTCCGTACGCAGATATACGGACAGTATCTCCAACTTTTACGTTAGAGACGCTATCAAATACATCACCAAATTTTTGGGCATACTCGTCTAAGTAATACGCACCGAGAAGAATATATCCTTCTTCTTCGGGATTAAGATATTCACCTTCAATAATTTGACTGGCAAGATTAGTCATTTTGTCTTCTTGCAAGGGGTCAATACCAGTGATAATAACATTTGCCGTATCTCGTTCTGCACTTAAGTCACGTCGTTCTTTGTAATTTGCTTCAAGTAAAGCTGAACCTTTATGACGTACAGAATAAGACTGAATTTCTGGATACATGGCGATGTGACGCACAACACTTTCTGTACCAAGAATTACTTCTTCACTGCTTAGTGGAGTGAGTACGATGTCTCCAAGTGAACTTTCGCGCACTGCTTGTTCTGCTCCAACGATGATTCCTACTAATATCCCAGATACAGCTATCAGGTTTAAAAATGTAAGTATCATCACAAAAATTATCAGTGAAGTAGTCCAGATGCTCGCTCTTTGTATCTGGCGAAGCCCCAGAAGTAGGCCAATGCGAAGACTGCGCATAGTTTAGGGAGCAATTACCACAGTTCCAGCTGTTAAACCAGCTACCTCGACATAGCTGTCGTTGCCGGTAAAGACCACTTCAATAGTGGTGGTGGCAGTCTTATTGTCCTCCAAGGTCAAGACAGATTTACTACCATCTGGTCTTGTACTGACAAATCTCTTGGGTAGACGGAGTACCTCCTCTTTACTTTTGGTGATGATGTCGACATCAGCATTTAGACCGGCTCTCAGCCAGCTTGGTGATTCATCTAGATTGATAATCGTCTCAAAATAAGCCACACCGTCTATTTGGGTAGCAATTGGTGAGATATAAGAAATGGTTCCAATAAGTTTCTCATCGCTCTTGGCGTCAAAGATAGACTCTACTTTTTGATCCAAAGCTATTTTGGTGATATCTATCTCGGGGACACGAGCGCGGAGAGAAAAGGCGTTGTCGGCCAGAAGAGTGATGACCGGGGATGTACCGGCGCTTTCACCATTGGTGATATTTACTTCGGTGATAGTTCCCGAAAAAGGTGCCACGATTGACCGGTCGCTGATTTTTGTGTCAACTGTAGCTACTCTAGCCTTGGCTTGTTCGACCAGGGCTAAAGCTTCTCTTATCTCTTCATTGCGAGCTGGGGCAATTGAGAGACTGTTTTGATCTTGGGCTAAGGTAAGAGCGTCTGTGGCTTGCTTGATAGCATTTTCTGCTTGGGTCTTGACTAACTCGTAGGTGTTTTTGAGGGTAGTGTAGTTTTCATTTCTCGGGTTAGGTATCTCGATTGACCACTGCGACCCTTGGTATCTGTCACCAGCGGTAAACTGTAAGTACAGGCCACAGGTACCAAGTGGAGTTGGCTGGTCGGTGCTTACTACTCCGGTACCAGAAGATTCTATACCGGTATAAGTGTATGAGTAACCAGAGTCACTGGCTGAACTATAGACTTTTAATAAATAAGTCCCTTCTTCGCTACAACTGTATGTCCCACTCACTACGGGTGGGGTAGTGGCTTCATCGGGTTTTTCTGTGTTGGCAGTGAGGCCAGCGGAGAGGAGATTTTTTCTCGCGTTGTCAATTTTTTTATTTTCTTCGGCCGTTATACGAGCGAGGTTAGTCTCCGCGTTTTTTAGATTGGTGTTGGCTACGGCTAGAGTTTCATCCCGGGGACCGTTACTTACCTTCTCGTAGTTGGCTTCAGCTGCCTTTAGGTTACTGACGGCTTCAGCTCTTTCAGCCACTAATTGAGTGGCTGCTAAAGTGGCAAGGATGTCTCCTGCTAACACATCATCTCCTTCTTCTACCATCACGCTGGTGACGGTACCGGCACTAGGAAAGGCCAGCTCGGCTAATTGTTTAGCTTCAACAAAGCCAGATACCGAAACCATCTCTTGCACGGTTCCTAATTCGACCGTGGTGGTAATCCAGGTTGGTTCTTTGGGGTTTAGAGATTTGTTAGCAAAATATCCTCCGCCTATGATAAGGATAAAAGCCAGAAGAAAATAAGTTCTTTTGGAAAAAGAAAGAGACATTGTTATTAATTATAACACTGTCGGGCTACCTAAATAGGGGAGTAATATAATCAAATGTTGGTAGTTTTATCTGCCTTACACGGCTATATAGTGTAGGACACCGGGGTATATGAAATTCAATAATTGTCCGCCAACTTGGACTGACCTAGAATATAAGGAGGCCTATGCCGACTATTTATTCGGAAATACTCTTGTGGTGTGAACCAAGGACCACAGAGGTATATTAATTAAAAATTTATCGTGTCCGTCAACTTGGACTCGAACCAAGGACCATTCGTGTATAAGACGAAGGCTCTACCAACTGAGCTATTGACGGGGGATTGGTTTGCAAACTATACCGTATTTGCTAAAAGCCGGCAACGAAAAGCGGACGATGGCTTGGCCATCGTCCGCTTTTCTTCTCCTTTTACCTCTTCTTTACATCCTTACTACTATATCCGACATTGCGCGACGGACTTTTTTATAGTTTTGCGTATCGTCGGAAGGGGCGCGGTAACCGACGGCCAAGATAACGGTGGCCTGCAGATTCATTTCCGGTAGACCGAGTATTTCATTGAATTTTTCTGGATTGAAACCTTCCATGGGACAGCCGTCTAGCTCTTTTTCGGCGGCTGCGAGCATCATGGTGCCAAGGGCGATATAAGCCTGCTTCTGGGCCCAGACTAAACGAGCCTCAGGTGATAGGCTGGTTAAGTGTCCGACCATCATGTCTTTGTAACCAGCTACAGCTCCTTTAGGTAGATCGCGCTCCCTTTCAATCCGGTCCGTGTATTCAGAAATGAAATCAGCGTCAACATCAGTGCGGGCCGCTAGGACGATCAAGGCACTATTTTCACCAACATGAGCTTGGTTGTAGGCTTCGGCCATCAGGGCCTGTTTCTTTTTGGTGTCAGTTACTACGACCAACTTAAATGGTTGTAGACCATATGAAGTAGCGGCTAAATTTCCCGCTTCGAGGATGTATTGTAAATCTTCGTCTGGTAACTCCTTACTAATATCAAACTTTTTGGTGGCGTAACGCCACTTCAACCAATTGTGTGTATGCATAGCTGGCCATTATACCGTAATTAAAAATTTTGCCTAAGGAAAATATAAAAAGTGAAAGGCCGACACGTACCTGGAGGTTCGTGTCGGCCTGTTCGGAACATTCTGGCTCCTTGGCCGGTTGAACTGGGGCCCACCCTTGTTCGGGCGGGGCGAGGTTGCGGGCGTTGGCAACCGAACTCGGCTTGCCGGACGACACCCGCAGTGGTGGCTGAAGGTCGACACATTGGTCGACGCAATCAGCCGGGGAACGGGCAGATAAGGCGATCTTTCGGGGAAGCCCTACTGCCCAACCGTCACTGGCGGGTCGGAGCCGGTACAAACGAAGCCACAGAGCGCCTTCTTTGACCGATCATGCTCCGGCCCGGCCAGCGCGCCGGTTCAGGTCGCCGAGGTCGCGCCGTCCAGCACCGGGGTGGTGCTCATCTTGTTGCGTGCGCCGGCGACGAAGTTGCCGTTGCCGGTGTAGCTGAAGCCCAGGTCGCGCACCGAGTTGGCGCCGGCGATGTAGGTGCAATCATGTTTGTGGCGCATCGCGCCCGCAGAGGAAACCACCGGGGGACCATGGGTCATGAGACTCTCCTTCAGGAACAAGTTGGTGCGAACGTCACCAACAAACGGTTGAGGCAAAACTTCACCGTCGACTTGTATATCATAGCATACTTAAAAATATTGTCAAGCAAAAAAGTGTGGTGGAGTAGGGGTCCATAAAAGGCCGGAAAAGCAAAGCTTTTCCGGCCTTTTAGGTGAAATTTCCCGATAGATTTACCTCTCTACTCCATATGCAATGTCTTACTAATAGTCGCGATTTTACTCGCGATGAGCGGGTGCTTGGTGAGGTCTTGGTCTTCTTCAATAATCCGCTGGGCTTCTTTGCGGGCGGCTTCAACTAGCTTAATATTTTTGAGTGCCTCCATGCCAAGGTCTGACAGTCCCCATTGCTTGAGGCCATAGAGTTCACCGCTACCACGTTGAGTCAGGTCGTATTCGGCTAGTTCAAAACCATTCTTGGCTTCTGTCAGGGCTTTTAGTCTCTCCAGAGTCTTGCCACTTTTGCCAGTACTGTCTTTTGAAGTCACAGCAAAACAGTAGGCTTGATGGGTGCCACGCACGACGCGTCCGCGGAGCTGATGTAGTTGAGCCAGGCCAAAGCGTTCGGCACCTTCAATAATGATGTTGGTGGCGTTAGGGACGTTGACGCCCACTTCCACTACCGAAGTAGCGACCAAAATATCCACTTCGTGCTTCATAAATTTCTCCATTACCTCATCCTTTTCCTTGGGTGTCATCTTACTGTGGAGGATATCAATCCGGGCTTCTTTGAAAACTTGTTCCTTCAGCCTTTGTGCTTCTTGCTTAACAGACTTTAGTTGGAGAGCGTTTTCTTTGGTCGGGTCCGGTTCATCAATCCGCGGACAAATGACATAGGCTTGCCGGCCGACTTTCAGTTCACTTCGCACATGCTCGTACACTTTATCGATTTGGCTCGGAGTGGAGAGTTTGGTAATAATCGGCTTACGCCCTTTGGGCATTTCATCGAGGAGTGATATATCCAAGTCACCATAGACCGTGAGGGCTAGCGTGCGAGGAATTGGCGTAGCGGTCATGGATAGTAGGTGAGGCATACGCGTGTCTTTCTTGGCTAAGGCGCGTCGTTGCCCCGTACCGAAGCGATGTTGTTCGTCGATGATGACGTGCGCGAGGTGTTTAAATTCAACTGACTTATAGATAAGAGCATGAGTACCGATGAGAATTGGTATCTCACCATTTTTCACCCACTTCAAGAGTTGGGCTCGGGAAATAGCGGTGGGCTTAGTCGGGTCACTCTTGGAAGGGAATTTCATACAGCCACTACCAGTAATCAGCCCGATCGCAATTGGTAGGTGGGCGAAGTATTGGATGAAGGATTCAAAATGCTGCTTAGCTAATATTTCCGTCGGAGCCATATAGGCCACTTGAAGCGCTCCGAACTCAAGTTTTTTGCCGAGGCCCTCCGGTGGTCTAGAAGTAGCCACCGCATAGGCAGTAGTCGCCGCCACGGCCGTCTTACCACTACCGACGTCACCTTCCAGTAGTCGCGACATTGGGTGCTTGCCACCAAAGTCTTTCATAATGTCAGTGATAGTCCGTGCTTGGGCTTTGGTCAGCGGAAAAGGGAAACGCTCAATAAACTTATCGAGGTGACTTTGTTCGGTTTTTACAATATAACTACTCGAGACAGTAACCGTCGCTCGTTCTTTGGCTTTGGCAGTTTGAATATAAAACACTTCTTCAAAGGCAAACCGCTTGCGGGCGCTTTCGGCATGCTCGGCTTTCTTGGGAGTATGGATCCAAATCAAAGCGGTGTTGAGGG
The DNA here is from genome assembly GCA_964425625.1 of uncultured Candidatus Saccharibacteria bacterium. Taxonomy (GTDB): domain Bacteria; phylum Patescibacteriota; class Minisyncoccia; order Phycocordibacterales; family UBA918; genus OLB19. Next base: position 10,276 of record CAYRMI010000016.1, read on the forward strand.
TAGGTAGGTGATAGCGCTTGAGGATCTCTTCTGGGATTGGGTCGGTTATTTTTTCTAGGACACCAGAAGCAAAGCATTTTTGTACGGTATGCCAAAACCACTTGGAAGTGACGCCTTTGGTCTCGCGGTAGACGGGGTAAATACTTTCATCTAAGTTCTCGGTATTTTTGAAAATCGAATCATGTCTATCTATTGGCAAACTATCTAGTTTTTCTACTTCGGGATTGGCTAGGTATAGCTTACCTTCACTACCAGTTACTTTTCCGGCCACTTTTACATACATACCATCAGTCAGCATCTTGGCAATGTATGGTTGGTTAAACCACATGATCTTTATCCGGGCGGTCCCGTCCTCGACCCAGCCCTCCGAAATAGGGACGCGACTCTTCCAAGACTTGCGGGTATTGAGACCACCTAGTTGACCAAACACCACCGCGTCTTGGTCTTTGACGAGCGAGCCGACGGATTGAATAGAAGAAATGTCTTCGTAGCGTTGGGGAAGATGTAGAAGGAGGTCTTCTACAGTAAGTAGATTGAGACGTTTAAGGGCCTTTTTGTGTGGTTCGTCGAGCCGAAAATGAAGGGAGAGTAAGTCAGAAGGAAGCATGTACCAGTTATCATAGCAAATCTAACCAATAAAAGTTTAGCCTAGTCGTTGACAGAAAGAGCTTATAGATGTAAAAATTTGGTTTGGTGGCTTCGCATAGGCGGGCTGGTTGTTAGAAACCATTTATAAGGAGAAGACAAAATGCACAACTGTGCGAAGCAAAAGTTCCTCAACGGGGAACTTGAAAGTATGTGGAAAGTCCCAGTGACTAGTCCAGAGGGTGATTCGATCACTCTTCAATCTATCGAAGCCAAGACACTGCCTTTCATTGGGCGGGTAGTCGAGGTGACGAGGCATGGTCGGTCAATTTTCATTCCTTGGGATTTGTTGTTTAGCGACAGACCTAAGTTCTCTGACAACCAAAAAATAATGAAGAGGAAAAAGAGGGTCTACGAGATGTTGTGGTGCTTGTTTGAGACAGAGCTACAGAAGCGAAAAAGGGCAGTATCGCTCTCAAGACAACACTTCACTTTGGCCAATCAGTCGGCTGGGTATGTCTATGAGACTGCGGTCTCGGGCAAGGTGTATTTGTATCGAGAACCAAGGCCGAACGGGTACATTAGGTTTACTGTGGCGCATTCGCCACGGGAACACATCTTTTATACCCTACTCTGGATCAATCGTTTCCAGCCGATTTGGGTTGAGCTGTATGCAGACAATCAATTCTGCGACTACTTATTCCTAGATTCTAAGTCACCAGTCTGTCCGGAGATGAAGCTGGTGCATTACCTTGAACAACGCTACCTCATGCCGCCAACTTTGTCGGCCATGAAAAAGGAGTATGCAAATGGCACATCCGCACAAAAAACTGCATAAAAAGAGACGTGCAGAGAAAGAGAGAGTCGCCGCGGCTCTGATTGCACAGACTCCTGCTCCCGAAGTCATAGAAACCATTGTTGAATCAAAGACTTTGTTGGTGAGGAGAACGAGGGAGGAGGAGATTCAAGCAAACGATCAACTTACTCCAGCCGAGAAAGAACTGAGTTTGGCTATCTTGAAAGTTGAACGCTTTTATCAGGATCTTTTCGTTACTCGTGCAACCGTAACGTTGACGATTTCGCCAAGTAAGAGTTGATGGGTCTGGCCCGGCTGAAGAAAGACTTAAGTCTTTCCCCAGCCGGGCTTTTCTTTTATCTCAGTACTTGGTGTCGTATACTAGTCTCACTTATTATTTTTTATAAATTAGTCAGCTATGTCAATCAAGCAATCAGTGGTCAAAAAAAGTGTAAGCAAGAAGGAAGTAAAGAAAGATTACGCTAAGCTGGCTCTGGCTTTACATAAAAAACTAAAAGGAAAGCTATCAGTTGTTTCTAAAGGTAAACTGACCACTAAAGATGAATGGAGCACTATGTACACACCAGGAGTCGGTGCGGTTTCTAGTCATTTGGCAAAGTATCCTAAAGACGCTCGCGAGTACACAATGAAGCGCAATACGGTAGCCGTGATTAGTGATGGTTCGGCGGTCTTGGGTCTTGGAAATATTGGTCCGATTGCCGCTCTGCCGGTCATGGAAGGAAAGTGTGCGATTTTAAAAGAGATGGCTGATATCGATGGTATTCCGATTGTTTTGGATGTGCATAGTGTGGATGAGATTGTGGCTGTGGTCAAAGCCATAGCGCCAACCTTTGGCGCTATCAATCTGGAAGATATTGCTGCACCACAGTGTTTTGCCATCGAAGAGAGACTGAAAAAGGAGTTGTCGATACCGGTGATGCATGATGATCAGCACGGTACTGCGATGGTAGTTTTGGCTGGTCTTTTGAATGCCGCCAAAGTAGTCAATAAAAAGTTTGAAACACTAAAGGTTGTCGTGGTGGGGGCTGGAGCTGCTGGTCGTGCCGTTACTCTACTTTTACTTAAGGCTGGTATAACAAATATCACGGTGACTGATAGCAAGGGCATCATCTACAAAGGTCGTACTGGACTTGATGGTTACAAGCGTGATTTAGCCACAATAACTAATCCTGAAGGTCGGCAGGGCGATGTAATGTCGGCCGTAGCGGGGGCAGATGTGGTGATTGGGGTGTCTGGTCCAGGGACGATCGCCAAAGTCCACGTTTCGGCGATGGCCGAGCGGGCAATCGTGTTTGCTTTAGCTAATCCGATTCCGGAAATTATGCCTGAAGACGCTAAATCAGCTGGAGCCTTCGTGATTGCCACTGGACGATCAGATTTTTCTAACCAAGTAAATAATTCACTAGCTTTTCCGGGTATTTTCCGCGGGGCTTTGGATAGAGAAGTTAATAATATTACTGATGAAATGAAGTTAGCTGTAGCCAAAAAAATCGCTGGGCTAGTGAAGAAGCCAACGGCCGATAACGTAATTCCTTCGGTAATGACACAGGGTCTAGTGAAGGCGGTAGCTAGTGTGATCCGTTAGTTCAAAGATAAAGGTGCAAAAGCGCAACTGACAAAAGTCAGTTGCGCTTTTGCTATGGTGTGCTATTTTGTAAATATTGTTCAGAGTCTCCTGAGGTGATGCAAGTTTTTCCTTTTTTTTCTCTGCGGTTATTATTTTTTTTAATTTACTAAATTTATGGATCCGATTTTATTGGCTTTCCTCGTTACCTTGGGCGCTGGTCTAGCGACTGGTATTGGTAGCCTCTTGGCTTTTACTAGAACCAAACCGAGTGATAAATTTCTCGCCTTCATGCTCGGTCTATCAGCTGGGGTGATGATCTATGTCTCCTTGGTAGAGATTTTCCAAAAGGCAGTAGTGAGTTTAACTGAAGCTACGGGAGACGCCGGCCAGGGCTACTTATGGGCAACTGTTGGTTTTTTTGCGGGCTTCGTGGTGATTGCTCTTATCGATAAGATATTTGGTCATTTCCATGACCATGATGACACTGTGGAAGTAGCTAGTACTCATACCCATCACGATGATGCTCATGATGTCGATGTGTCTGGTATGTTAAATGAGCTCGATGCCACAGAGGAGAAGGAACGAAAAGGTCTACTACGCATGGGTCTCTTTACCGCTATAGCTATTGCTATCCATAATTTTCCTGAAGGGTTAGCCACTTTTATGGCGACTATTCAGGAGCCGGCTCTCGGTATTGCTTTTGCGGTGGCGATAGCAATTCACAATATTCCTGAAGGTGTAGCAGTTTCGATTCCGATTTACCGTGCGACTGGTAGTCGGTTCAAAGCTTTTTGGTACTCCTTCGCTTCGGGATTAGCAGAACCAGTCGGGGCCGTGATAGGCTTCTTTGTTTTGAGTCAATTTATAAATGACTATTTCTTTGGCGTCGTGTTTGCTGGAGTAGCAGGGATCATGATTTATGTTTCACTTGATGAGCTATTACCAACCGCCAAGCGTTACGATCACCACTTGCCTATTATGGGTGTGTTTGTGGGAATGTTGGTGATGGCGACTAGTCTGGTGTTGTTTGTGGTGTAGGACACAACCCCATTATTCAAGTCTGTGGAATGATTGGTTAGTCACACCTTTAAACACTAGTAAAAATGTACAAGCTAGAAATTTTTGCTATATTAAAAGAGGGTACTTTGTGCAACCAACCGGAGAATGTGATGAGTCGTAAACATAGACGACGTAGCGCGAGTCTGCAGAAACACGGAGAGGTCAAAAGCTCTCGTCGTCTTGGTCAGAACCAAATCGAACAAGGCGTCAAGGTGGTCGAAAACTTCTTGATTCCGGTCGATTACGTTCCATCACTACCAGTCAACTGTCTGGACCACCAGCGGTGAATCTGGGCTTCTTTCCACCAACCGCGCCTATGGCGCGGTTGAACTGTTTTTAATAAAACAAAACCGCCAGCGGATGCTAGCGGTCGTTACAACAATTGTGCTTTGTAAGCCCAGTTTGCCTCAGTATTGATAATAAATCGTTAAAAGAGGTTAAGGTTTATGTTATTGCCACCATTCATATTTTCATGGTGAGCCAGTCGTCCAAGGTGGTGGGTAATATCCGCCAGCTCTCGGAATATTTGCGGGGTATCAGAGTCCTGTTTGCCAGAGGTATGAGTTCTACCATGGTACCCGTTGGCTAGTCCCGCAACGAGGGTTGATAATCCTCGTGATGTCCACTCATCACCAATCTTGCTAAAGAGATCATATAACTCAGCTTTGCTGAGTCTACCCAGTTCGTCGTAAATAGTCATGTGGTACTCCTTGACGAGGTGATAGAGGTAAGAACGTTGTACAAACTTTTTCTGGCTCTGATTGTAGCAGAAATATTTTTAATTTACAGATTATTAAGTAACGGGGGGGTTGATTATGGTTGGTTGACGGACAGGGTAAATAAGGTTATAAATAGCACTCTCAATTCTCTAGAGTGACGGGACGGGCAAAATAAAATTAAAATCATCAGTCATGATGAGGTCTTGATTTTATTTTGCCCGTCCGGTCCTCGGTTTGGGTTAAGACTAATCAACAGGTAAAATAGAGATGAATGAAAAGAAGGAAGAGACCGCTACCCCAACAACTACACAAGCCAACAATGGTCTTTCGCGGTTTTTAGATGGTGCTACACCACCATCGTTTACTGAAGGGAGAGCATCGTTGGCAATATTGGCAAGCCAGATTTGGAATCGGCGGTATATCCCCGACGATATGAGCGTTTGTCGCGAAGGGGAAGGTTGAACGACCGAGGGGCGAAAGCTACGGTCAAGCGAAAAAAGCAAAGGCGCGTCTCTCCCGAGACGCGCTTTTTTTTTCTTGTTTCTTGCTTTGGATTATAAGTCTAATTTCCCTTGAGGTGTGTCTGTCTGTGTAGTTATTGAAAGATGGTCGTTAATCAAGGTATCTATCTCACGTAAACGTGCGTCTATTTCACTAATTTGGTCCGTATAACCCATATCTGTATAAGTAGGGTCTTCGATATCCTGTATTAAGTGAGCATTTTCTCCGGAAGTGGTTCTGATTGCTACCAGTTTATCTTTTTCGTCTAATAATTCAGCATACTCACTACTAAGTGATTCGTGTTCCTCCGGCGTTAGTTTTTTTGGCACTGGTATATTTTCCATATATCACTATTCTCTCATTCAAAGAATAAATAGCAAGTCAGTAATTTGGGCGGAGGATGTGATTCGGTCACTCTCATGGATTTTATTTCGCTCCGCTCAAAAATCTCATTCGCTCGACCCCCACGCGCGTCGACCCAAAGGGTCCCCGACGCTCGGTTCGAATCTCACATCCTCTCGTTTGCATAAACAAAAGCAACCCTAATCGGGTTGCTTTTGGTGCTCGCGGAGGATGTGGGATTCCCCTTCGGGCCGGGGTTTTGAAATTGCTACGCAATATATCAAAACCCTTCAAATCCCACAGTAAGACGCATTAGCGTCTTACTCATCCTCCGCGAACAAAAATGGCACCCAGAGGGTGCTCATTCTTGTATTCGCGGAGGATGTGGGATTCGAACCCACGAGAACATTTCTGCTCTGGCGGTTTAGTAAACCGCTGCCTTCAGCCACTCGGCCAATCCTCCAATATATTCGCTTCACTCATATTGTCGCCCTGCGGGAAGATTGGTCTCGTGTCTGCCACGCTAGCGGTAGAATATGAAGCAGTTCATATTCCACCCACTCGGCCAATCCTCCGTGTCGCTGATTGTAACCCAAACAAGTAATTATTCAAACAGGCTGACTTTCTACATCTATAAAAAAATGCTATCTTACGCAGACTCTACTTGAGTGATCGGAGACGTGTCAGAGTGGTCTATCGTGCCTCCTTGCTAAGGAGGTGGGGTGAAAGCCCCCGGAGGTTCGAATCCTCTCGTCTCCGCCAAAATTGGAAATCGGAATCAGAGCCCGAAATGGGGTCGGAGCTTCGCGCCGACACTCCTGCATTCCCCCCAAAAAATTCTGAATCTGAAAGGATTTTCCACGCTCCGCGTGGCTCAAAAAGTACGGTTCGTTCTTTCATTTGAAAGTTCGAACCGACTTTTTTGAACAAATGAAGATTTTCTTCATTTGTTCGGTCGTTTGCCAATTCCATATTGTATTTCAAAAACTTTTCCGTAAGTTCGAACCGATTATTCGCTTTTTGCTCAAAAGCCGATAATTTCTCTTTGAGAAGCTGATTTTGGTTAACCAACTTGTTTTTAGCTTCGCGATATTCTTCAAGCGACAATGCACTTTCGAGATAGGCACTCATCAGCTTCTCTATCTTGGTTTCCAAAAGAGAAATATCGGCTTTTATGGAATCCGCAAAAAGCGTACTCGATTGGATTTCGGATGATTGGTCTTTTCTGTTTTCTTCAATCATCCAAGAAAGCCATTCGAGTGGCAAAGAAACTTTTTTGATTTCCTCTTGAATTTGGGAAGTGATGAGCTCCTCGCGGACATATTTTTGCTGACAAGGATTTTTCCGTTTGGTACAGCGGAGATAATTATGACCTTTTTGTGTTTCGGTGGTAATGAAGCAACCACATTCTCCGCAACGGAAAAATCCTCTATACAAATAATCCTTTAGTCCGCGAGATTTCGGCTTAGACTTTCTGCTCATCACTTCTTGAACTGTATCAAAAAGTTTCTTTGTGATAATTGGTTCGTGCTTACCCTCAAAAATCTCTCCGTTATACCTCATGAGACCAGTGTAAATAGGATTTTTGAGAAGTTTTTGAT
>CAYRMI010000017.1:0-5538 GCA_964425625.1 uncultured Candidatus Saccharibacteria bacterium
ACCAGCATCATATTAGTTGCACCGACGTTCCCAAAAGGAATACCGGCTGCTAGGACAAATACCTCTCCTTTCTCCGCTAACTTGGTTTTGATAAGAGCTTCGCGGGCTATTTTTTGGGCATCAACTAGGTTTTTGATATCCTTTCGATTCTTTATCAGAAATGGCTCACAGGCATAAGTGACGAGACTTTGATTGAAGGTTGTTTGATGAGGAGTGAGGACGAGAACTGAAATCCGCGGGCGGTACCGTACTATCATTTTGCTAGTGTAACCACTTTCACTAAAAGCTACTATAGCCTTGGCGTTTACTGTCTTGGCTGTCTTGACGATTGATTGTCCGACGGCTTCGTACACGGTGGTGGGGTTGAAGTCCCAGCGGTATTGGCAATCATTAAAAAAAGCGTCTGACTCAACTTCACGCGCGACCCGAGACATTACTTCAATCGGTCGTTCTGGATGTTTACCGACCGCTGTTTCATCGGAAAGCATAAGGGCGTCGGTACCATCAATAATGGCGTTAGCAATATCACTTACTTCAGCCCGCGTCGGAGTAACTTCGGTCCGCATAGAATCCAGCATCTGGGTGGCCGTGATTACTGATTTTCCGTAACGGTTGGCTAGAGTAATAATTTTTTTCTGCAAGAGAGGAACTTTTTCTGGTGGCATTTCGATAGCCAGGTCACCGCGGGCTACCATTACCACATCAGTCGCCTCTACGATTTCTTCAAGATGCTCAATAGCCGACTTGGTTTCAATCTTAGCTATAATGGCGATATCTCGATTGGTTTGCTTGGCAATTAGTTTGCGTAAGAGGTGAATATCGCTGGCGGTCCGCACAAACGACAGGGTGATGAAGTCGACGTTTTGTGCAATGCCAAAAACCAAATCTTTTCGGTCCTTTGGGGTGAGAGAAGAAATTGAAAGATCAGCATCAGGAATATTAACACCTCGACGCCCACGAATCGTTCCACCACTTATCACTGTTGTGTAGATTTCAGTATCAGTCACTCGATTAACCAGCAGTTTTTGCTTACCATCATTGAGAAAGATAGCCATACCTGGCGCTACCTCCTGAGGAAGTTTGGCATAATTGACGTGTACTAATGAAATGGTGCCAACGCAGGGTTTGGTGGTTAGGGTTAAGGAACTACCGTTCTCTAGAGTGACCGTCTCGGTAGCAAAATCACCCAGGCGAATTTTTGGCCCGGCTAAATCTTGTAGTATCGCCACTGGTATTTTGGTCCTTGTCGAGGCGAGTCGAGCATTTTTTATCGCGATAGTGTGTGAGGCGTGGTCGCCATGACTCATGTTGACCCGCGCCACCGATAGTCCAGCTTGGAGCATTTTTTCTATCACAGCTACGTCAGTTGAGCTTGGTCCGAGAGTGGCGACAATTTTAGTTTTTACTTTTATCGATGTCTGCATACAGAATTTTTCCAATGACTTTATACGTAAGAATAATGCACAGTATATACCCCGGGTATGCTATGCGGTAGAGGTGGAGCGTGAGTGGTTAATAGTTCCCGCAAATCTACTCTGAGTAATTTGTGGTATAATTCTAGTAATGAAGAATCTGGGCTGGGGGAGTCTTATTTTTGTTTACGCCTCATTTGCGTTAGTCTGCTTTGCTAACGTTTCATCTACTAGTCTATCTTTTGACCAGGCGGTAGTTACCGCTGATCATGAGTTACATACCGGTCATCAAATTAGCCCATACCTGCATTGCCAGCTTACACCTGATGGATGTGTTAGTGACGCCTTAGCTGTGGTACTGAGTCATGCGCAAATGTATGATTCTATAACTACAGTAGAACTCGTTTTCTTTGGATTAATTTTATCTATTGTAGTTGTTCTGTGTTTCTATTTTCGGGGTCTGTCTTGTCAATGTGTTGTCTACACTAAAGGTATTTGGTATAGCTACAAACCGAAAGAGCTACGTTTTTCATCAAGGCTCGATTTTTTGGCTTGGACAGCATTTCATACTCGAAGCCCTAATTATTTTTCTGTACTCGTCTGAACTTGGTAGTTAGCTTCGCCTACCGCCAGATATTTATCTTTGCGAAGCATATTAAATTATATGGAAATGACACATTATATGGCTTTATTGGCAGACAATCAGCCATGGAACTTGATTATATTTATGGCGATACCGGTCATATTAGCTGAGACAATTGCTATTTGCGAACTCTATCTACTGTATACCAGGAACTTTACCGGGCAGGTAAAGACAGTGAGTCGCTACGCTGGAATATTCGCTGGAGTCTATATGTTGGGTATTTTTCTCTACCTTACTTGGACAGCCTTTATCCCGCTTAGTTTGATGGGGGAGTGGAGAGGATTGGTTGATGTAGTGGCAGTTGGTGGCTACTTAGTAGCTGCTATACCTCTGATGGGTATAGGGGCAATGGAGATGGGTTTAATTGGGAAAGGGAAAAGTGACATGGAAAACTTAAAGCTTCATGCTACTTTTGTTGCCATCTTTCTTATCTTCGCTCATATTGCCATGATCTTCGGTATGGTTGACCCAACATTGTTTGGCTGGTCTTCTGCCGCGGCTGATGGTATGGGACAGATGATGCATAGTATGTAACAAGAAGTAGTGGAAGTGTTGAAACATAAATGGACAGACTATTGAGTCTGTCCATTTATGTTAGAAAAACTATAAATGCGAATCGAGGTATTCTTTGGCTATGGTGAGGTGGACGGTGCGTTTCTCAGTATCCATTTTAGCAAGCAGGTGAGGCATCATGCTCAGACGATGATTTTTTAGAAAGAAGGCTTGGTTTTTGGCGATAAAGTTCCAATAGAGTGCATCCCAGATAACTGACCAATCACCAACTTTATAATTAGACATTTTTCGCAAATAGTTACTACCTGAGATGTATGGCTTTGTAGCAAAGAGTCCACCGTCGGCAAACTGGCTCATACCATAGACATTTGGTACCATCACCCAATCATAGGCATCGACATACATAGCCATAAACCAGCGATAAACTTCATCGGGATGTATTTCTGATAGCAACATAAAGTTGCCGACAATCATCAGTCTTTCTATATGGTGAGTGTAGCCGTAGTGTAGAGTTTTATTGATAGTGTCATCAAGTGGTGGTAGGCCGGTAGAGCCAGTCCAAAATGAGCCTGGTAGTGATCTCTGATGTTGCCAGAAATTACCACTGCGCATTTTGCGTCCATCCACTTCATAAGACGCTCGAATAAATTCTCGCCACCCAATTACTTGTCTGATGAAACCTTCGAGTGAAGGGAGTGGAATAGGATATTTTTTGTGGTAAGCCAAAGTCGCATCAATAATCTGTTTTGGGGTTAGGAGACCTATATTCAAGAGGGGAGAAAGGATAGAGTGCCAAAGTTGCACGTGAGTGTCAGTAATGGCGTCTTCATATGGGCCAAATTCAGCCAAGCGTTCGGTGATAAATTTATTGAGCCATACCTCTGCCTCATCATGGGTGTAGGGAAGCCAGACTTTGGCTTGCCCGTAATGCTCGCCAGATATAGTGTTTAACCAGTCGATGGCTTTGATTGTGTCTGGAGTAACAATCCAGTCCGGATCAGCCGGTGGTATTGTGCCTTTCGGAATTTTTTGGCGGTTGTCGGCATCAAAACTAAAGCGACCACCCTGGGGTTTTCCGTCAGCTGTCATCAATACCTTAGTATCCCGACGGAGTTGCTCGTAGAAGCGAGCCAGGTGACGCTTGCTCTTTAGATAGCGTTCCATAGCTTCTTGCTTGGGGAGAAGGAAGAGCGGTGACTCATAGGAGACACGAGCGAGTTTTTCCTTAGTACAGGCCTTAGCTATCCTTTGCTCTAGCCAGTCGTCAGTAGTATCGACAATATGGACTTCGGTAAAGTGATGGGCTTTGAGCCAAGTAAAAATACTGGCGGTGGTAGAAGTAGGGGTCAAGGATACTACGGTTACTGAGTAGCCTTTAGCTTGCAATTTTACTTTATAGGCTTCTATCGACAGTTGATGGAGTATAAGTTTTTGGCGATGGATAGGGAACTCACTCATAAAAAGAGGCTCTTCAATCAAGAAAACCGGTCTGCCTGGTGCTAGGCCCGGGTGGGAAGCAAATAGTTGGTGCGGGTAGATAACAGTAGCTGTAGACATGAGATAGAGTATACTACGAGTCATGAAGAGCGTTGAAAAGAAAATTTGTCTGACCTGCCAAAGACCATTTAACAATCGCAAAAGCTGGCGCCTCCGGGATCAGTGGGAACAGGTTATCTATTGTTCAAAACGTTGTCGACCTTAAATAGTATGTCTACACAAAAAAATAATCCACTTCATGGTGTTACACTAAAGATGCAAGTAGAAGAATTAGTGACAAGATATGGTTGGGAGGAGCTGGGGCAAAAGATTAGAATTAAGTGTTTTACCGAGAAACCTAGTGTAAATTCTAGTCTGACTTTTTTAAGGAAGACTCCTTGGGCTAGAGAGAAAGTTGAAGGTTTGTACGTCTGGACATTTTTTAAGCGCGATGGTACGCGGAAATAAGTCAGATTTTATAAATAGTACTAGATAGCAAATTAAACTAAAAAATTATGAAACAAATCCTTACCTATATATTTGTCACGCTCGGAGTTATCTTTCTGTTGCTTATTATGGTTGCTATTTATTTCTTTGTCACCGATCCATACAACTTAAAGCCATTGATATTTGGTATTACCCCCACGACTGTCGAAAAACAAACAACAACGGCTGATACAAAAACTACAATCACGCCAGAGCCTCTCTCAGAAGATAGTAGTGTAACAGAGCCGAGTGCCGGCTTTACCTTATCAGCGGAACAAAAACAAGCACTTATCGCGGTCGGAGTCGATCCTGCTTCGATACCTAGTTCAATTAGCGCTGAACAAGAGGAGTGTTTTACAGAAGCTCTCGGCGCATCTCGAGTGATGGAGATTAAGGCTGGGGCGGTACCGAGTGCCTTGGAGTTTTTGCGAGCAAAGTCTTGTATTTAGGTTTGGTGCTAATATTTATAGCAAAAGCGCCAGAGAAATGATAAGGTACGGAGAATAATTTAACGAATATTGGTATGTCTGGACATTTACATATAATGACACAAGCCATCCGCGATATTTCGCTGATTTTTGATAAAATTGGTTTCTCTGTCGCGGCAGGTCCTGAACTTGAAACAGAGTTTTATAATTTTGATGCACTTAATATTCCAGCTGACCACCCGGCCCGGGATATGCAGGATACCTTTTGGATAAAAACTGCCCCCGGGGAGCAACGCAAAGTGTTGCGCACCCATACTTCATCGGTGCAAATTCGTTACATGGAAAGTCTAAAAGATAATCCAAAGCCCTTTAAGATTATTGTGCCGGGTAAGGTGTATCGTAATGAAGCGACCGATGCGACACACGAAGCACAGTTTCATCAGGTGGAGGGTTTATACGTCAATCACACCGTGTCACTGGCGGAACTGAAGGGGACGCTCGAATATTTCTTTAGGGAATTCTTAGGGCCGGAGGCAAAGGTACGATTTAGACCCAGTTACTTCGCTTTCGTTGAGCCTGG
>CAYRMI010000017.1:5638-15713 GCA_964425625.1 uncultured Candidatus Saccharibacteria bacterium
GGCCGGAGGCAAAGGTACGATTTAGACCCAGTTACTTCGCTTTCGTTGAGCCTGGGGTCGAGGTAGATGTGTGGTGGAAAGATCGGTGGCTGGAGATCTTAGGGGCCGGTTTAGTACACCCTAATGTTATTTCTTCGGGAGGACTCGATCCGGCAGTGTGGCAGGGCTTTGCTTTTGGTGGTGGAATTGATCGCCTTATTATGCTCCGCTATGGCATTGATGATATACGCCATCTTTATTCGGGTGATTTGCGTTTAATTAATCAGTTTTAATAGCTATGAAAGTATCTCATAACTGGTTACAAAAATATTTTGCAAAACCACTACCAAAACCACAGGTTTTGGCTGATGTATTAACTGTGCACACATTTGAGGTAGAAGAAATGGAAGAGAAGGGAGATGATACGGTCTTTGAGGTGAAGGTATTGCCCGATCGGGCGCATTATCTCTTGTCTCATAAGGGTGTGGCACGCGAAGTGAGTGTGGTCTTTAATCTACCTCTGCGGGATGTACATGGCGTACAATCTTCTCCAGCGCCAACTGACGTCTCTGGTATAGAGGTAGTTGTCGATGACGCTCGTCGCTGCAAGCGATATCTCGCACAAGAGATAAATATGGTTTCGGTTACGACTTCGCCAACTTGGCTTAAGACGGCACTCGAGAATCTTGGTCAGAAAAGCATTAATAATGTAGTTGATGCAGGTAATTATATAATGTTTGACGTTGGACAACCGCTTCATGCTTTTGATGCTGACAAAATTGACGGTAGGATTCATGTTCGCAATGCTGTGGCTGGAGAAAAAATAATTTTACTTACTGGTGAGGAGGCGGTTCTTGTAGCCGATGATTTAGTAATTGCCGATGATAGTGGCCCACTCGCTATCGCGGGAGTTAAGGGGGGGAAGCGAGCCGGGGTGACGATGGATACCACTCGACTTATCTTGGAGGCGGCAAATTTTGACCCAGCGACGATTCGCAAAACCGCCACGAGATTAAATCTTCGTAATGATTCATCCAAGCGTTTTGAAAATGAGATATCACCGGCCTTAGCAGAAGAAGCGCGAGCTAAGTTTTTGACTTTACTTAAAGAATTGTGTCCTGATATAGAACTCGGCGGGGTGACCGATTTTTATCCGGCGCCAGTTGAGAGCTGGCAAGTGACTGTTGCGGTGGAGAAAATTGCCGCGCTGATTGGTATGACGGTTGATGAACAAGGGTGTGCCGATACACTTAAGCGAATGGGGTGTGAGGTGGAAATATCTTCAGGAATACTCACGGTAACTCCGCCATTAGATCGACTTGATATGGTTACTCCAGAAGATGTGGTTGACGAAGTTGGTCGCATTATTGGCTATGAAAAGTTGCCCTCGATTTTGCCACCCCTGTTATCTGGTGCTACGCTTCCAGATAAGGTCTTTTACTATGCTGAGAAAGCTAAAAACATCTTAGTTGAGCGTGGTTACTCAGAAGCTTTGCTCTACTCACTCGTGCCAAAGGGAGTTTATGAAATCATTTATCCGCTAGCAAGTGATAAGGCGGCACTACGGGAAAGTCTGTTACCGAAACTCACTGAGTCATTGATAGCGAATGGTCGTAACGCAGACCTACTTAGCTTAGAAACAATTAAAATCTGTGAGGTAGGCAAGGTGTTTGGTGCTGGTGGTGAAAGAAATCTCTTAGCTATAGGGGTTTTACCGGTCAAAAAAAAGAAAGGAGTTACACCGGAGTCGATAATTAAAGCTGACATGGAGGTGCTTGAGATGGCTTTTGGTCGACCACTTACCTATACCATCAAAACTGGGGAATATGGTGCAGTAGTTGAGATTGATCTTGAGGTAGTGGTGGCAGAACTACCACCGCCACAAGGACTTAGTACTCTTGGTTTTAAACCACTACCGAGTGATATCAAATACCAAAAATTCTCACCGTACCCATACATTGTTCGTGATATCGCGGTCTTTGTACCCGAGACGACGTCTGAGTTAGAAATACAGAAACTCATTACGGATAATGCTGGACCACTCTGTGTGCGAGACCGATTGTTTGATGTCTTCATCAAGGATACTCCAGAAGGGAAGCGGAAGTCGTGCGCGTTTAGGTTGGTCTTTCAGTCTTTCGAGAGAACGCTCGAAGATACTGAAATCAATTCCATTATGGATACAATCTACGCGGAAATAGCGAAGCAGGAGGGCTGGGAGATTAGGTAAAAAGCTTTTTTGGGTAATAACAGTCAGAAAATGTTACAATAGGTAATGAAAAAATTACCCTTTTTGTTTGTGTTGATAGTAGTGGTTTTATTGGTTGGTGTCCTACTCTGGCAAATGATAGGAGCTGACAAATCTAAAATAAATGGTTCTGCTGTTACTACGGAAGTGATAAAAACTAATTACCGAAACCTAACTTTCACTCTAAGAGACTTTCCGGTCACTTTCGTTGATGGTGTATCGGAAATATCTCTTCCGGGCAGTCTGGGAGCCAAGACAACTGTGAGTTTTTTTGGTAACGAACTTAGTCATGATATCGATGGAGATGGTGATGAGGACGTAGTGTTCTTAGTGACTGAAGAATCAGGTGGTAGTGGAAAATTCTTTTATGTGGTGGGGGCTATTAAAGAAGAAACCGGCTATCGTGGTTCAAGAGCCATGCTTCTCGGTGACCGTATTGCTCCACAGACCACTGAGGCCGGAGTTGGTAGGCAAGTAGTAGTTAATTTTGCCGAACGAGCCGCCGGTGAACCGATGACTACTTCGCCGTCAGTGGGTAGAAGTTTATACTTGTTATACAATACTGATACGAATGATTTTGGAGAAGTGGTACAGGATTTTGAGGGTGAGGGGTCAGTTATCGATGCGGTGCCTAGTAGTATAAGTAATGATGCTAAACTTGAGTTGGCCTATCGAGATTTGTCTGATGTGCCCAAGGAGGTATTCGGTCGCCATAATATAGAAGGTCTAGACCTCTCTCATAACTCACTAAATGGCTCATTGCCGGGCGAAATCCGCTTTTTAAAGGAGTTACGCCTGCTTGATCTAAGTGACAATAACTTCACCGGGGTACCAGCTGAAATCGGACAATTAGAAAATTTGGAAGTGCTTGATTTGTCTAACAATCCAATTACGGGACTACCGAATGAGCTAGGAAATTTGAAGAACTTAAAGTTTCTTGACTTACGTGGGACGCAATATTCCCATCAAGATTTGGAAACAATCAAGCGCGGGCTTAGTGTCTCGGTGGAAATTCTTACTGACTAAAACCTAACAAAATAATGCTGGTTTTGAAAATATACATACGCGGGTTGTTTGTTTTGAAGATGTATGTTTTAATTTATCTAAGCTGTTTTTCTCCTTAGAGGTATTAAAAATTAAAAATTAAAAAAGTATGATTGAGTGGTTTATTGTACAAGGGCCTGTTACTCAGGCAGCTTTGGCGGGTATTTTTACCTGGGGAGTTACAGCTTTGGGTGCATCAGCGGTAGTTTTCTTTAAGGAAATAAATAGGAAGGTTCTGAATGGGATGCTTGGCTTTGCAGCTGGAGTAATGATTGCGGCGAGTTTTTGGTCGCTTCTTTCGCCGGCCATAGAGATGTCGGGTAGTGGCCCATTGCCTGAATGGTTACCGCCGGCGATTGGTTTTTTGCTTGGAGCTATTGTTTTGATGCTATTTGACCAAATTATTCCTCACCTCCACCTGGGTGCTCCAATAGAGGAAAGTGAAGGTATAAAAACATCTTGGCATCGTAGTGTACTTTTGGTGTCAGCTATTACCCTACATAACATTCCGGAGGGACTAGCTATTGGGGTGGCCTTTGGAGCAGCCTATGTAGGACTTGATAGTGCTACTTTAGCGGGAGCGGTGGGTTTAGCTATCGGTATTGGTATTCAAAATTTTCCCGAGGGAGCAGCAATTTCTGTGCCACTTAGACGTGAAGGTTTCAGTCGTTTAAAGAGTTTCATGTATGGTCAATTTTCTGGCATTGTTGAACCAGTTGCGGCCGTACTAGGAGCCGCATTGGTAATAGTAGCGACGCCAATACTACCCTATGCACTCAGTTTTGCAGCGGGAGCAATGATGTTTGTCGTGATTGAAGAACTTATTCCAGAATCACAACAAGGCGGATATACCGATCTAGCGACAATCGGGGCAATTGCTGGCTTTACTGTGATGATGGTGCTAGATGTGGCGTTGGGTTAAACCATAGTCTAGTTTATGCATGCACACTAGCTATGAAATTGAGTCTTTTTTCTGTTATTATATTTAAGTATGCATAAGGGACATAAAAGTTTTCGGTACTTTATTAAAACTCTGTCTATCGTGGTGGGTTTAGTACTAATTTGGCGCGGTATTTGGCATGTGCTTGATGTGGTTGAGGCTAAGTTTTTCGGTGGCGATTTATTTTGGACGGGATTGGCTGGTATTGTTATCGGTGTTCTATTGTTGTACTTACCCGACCGCGACCTAAAGGAGATTGAGAAACTCTAGAATTCAACTATTTTGAAAAGTTAGTTTGGGGAAAAGTCTGAGTAGAAAAAGATTTTGCGTTAAGCCTGAGGTATAATAAGTAGCATGAATACCACAATTAATAAACACTGGCTAAGGTCAGTATTGAGTGCATTTATTGCGCTTGGATTTTTTATCCCTTTTTATTCCTATGCTGCTACTTGCGATTTTACACGCGATTTAGAGCTTGGTGTACTTGGTGAAGATGTGCGTTGCTTACAAAAATACCTAAATGGAAATGACTTTATTATTTCACCAACTGGGGCCGGTGCGCCTGGAAAGGAAACAGGTGAATACAAGACCTTAACTAAGGCAGCGGTTATTAAGTGGCAAGAAGCCAATAATATCTCCCCGGCTTCAGGCTATTTTGGACCACGTTCACGAGCTGTCTATAAGTCACTAGCTAGCGGTGGGACTATACCATCTACTACAGCTACCCCAACCACTCCAGCTAGTAGCAACGCTCTAATTGATGAGATGTTGGCAAAAATAAACGCTCTACAAAACCAGGCCAAAGAGCAAACAAATACTACGGCAGAAGATGAGGGGGATGAAATTGATGATGAGGTAGCTGATATTCATGAATTAATGACCGAAGTCCTCGATGCTATCGAAGAAGCGGAAAATGAAAAGGAAGAATCAGACGATGATGATGCTATAGAGCTAGCTGATGAAAATTTAGAAGATGCCAAAAGTGAATTTTTTGTTGGTGTAAGGTCTTATCTAAAAGGTGATTATGATAAAGCAAAAAGTAGGCTAAATAATGCCTTAAATTTTGCAGAGGAGGCCATTGATGAAATTGGGGGAAGTTCAGTCAAGAATGAAGCTGAGGATTTAATTGATGAAGTTGATGATCGACTAGACGAAGTCGAAGATGCGATAGACCTGGCTGATGAAGATGGTGAACCAACCAGTGATGCAGAGGACCTGTTCGATGAAGCTGAAGATACTTTAGATGAAGCTGAAGTAGCTATGGATGAAAGTGATTACGAGGAAGCCCTTGAATTAGCAGAAGAAGCTGATGAGCTTCTGGATGAAGCAGAAGATGCCATCGGCGAATCTGGTAGTGATGTGGAGGATATGCTCGATGAAGCTAGAGATGAACTAGATGATGCTTTTGCCGATGTCGATGAAGCCATTGATGACGGCGAAGACGTCGGCGAAGCTGAAGATCTACTTGATGAAGCTGAAGATCTACTTGATGAAGCTGAAGACGTTTTGGATGATGGAGATGAAGATGAAGCGGAAGACTTGATTGATGACGCTCTAGACTTGATTGATGACGCTCTGGGTGAGTGGTAGTAACCAAAATCGATTAAAATAAAACAGTCCTCTCGGACTGTTTTATTTTGGCTGATTTTTTGGTTACAGATTTATATTTTTATGCGTATTTAATAGGTTTAATATAAATTATACGTTGAAAGTAAGGTCTGGGTAACGTATTATAGAAACATGAAAAATCCAGCAGAAGTATTGATGGCGGAGCTAGAAGAAGAGAGGAAATCTTTACATTTAAATGCCACCTTAACGACTATTACTCTAATCGGGTTACTGATTGGTGTGTATTTACAAATAATTGAAGCAAGTCATTTGTGGTTGTGGATGGCTTTTGGGGTAGCTTATCTAGCGGGCGGTATTCCGGCTGGGATTAGTGCTCTAAAGGAACTTTGGTCACGTAAGCTTGATATAGACCTTCTGATGGTTTTGGCGGCCTTGGCAGCGGCTTTTGTAGGTGAGGTGAGAGATGGGGCAATTCTTCTCTTTTTGTTTAGCTTGGCGGGAACCCTAGAGGAGTATGCCATGGGTAACACTAAAAGGGCTGTGGTGGCTCTCATGAAACTCAGGCCTGATGAAGCAAATCTCGAAAGTGATAATGGACAAGTAACTCGCATAAATGTTGAAGATTTAAAAGTTGGTCAAATTGTACTGGTTAAAGCTGGGGAGAGAATTCCAGTCGATGGAGTCATTTTAAGTGGCTTGAGTGCGGTTGATCAATCATCTATGACGGGTGAATCGATACCGGTCGATAAAGAGATTGGAGACAATGTCTTTGCTGGTACAGTAAATGGCCACGGAGTACTTCGAGTTGAAGTATCCAAGACCGCCAGTCACTCAACGCTGGCGCAGATGATTAAGCTGGTGACTGAAGCGCAGTCCAAGCGTTCGCCTAGTGAGCGTTTTAGTGATTGGTTTGGGGAGAGATATACTATCTTTGTTTTACTTGGCAGTTTAGTTGCCTTGGGCTTGTTTATTTTATTCGGTTTGCCTTATGATGAGGCTTTCTATAAAGCAGCTACTTTACTCGTAGTGGCTAGTCCGTGTGCTATCGTGATTAGTGTGCCGGCAGCGATACTGTCAGCTTTAGCGGCTTCAGCTAAACGAGGGATGTTGTTTAAGGGAGGAGCAGCCTTAGAGACTTTTGGGGGAATTGATATTATTGCTTTTGATAAGACTGGTACTCTGACTGAGGGAAAAATGCAAGTCACAAAGGTAGTACCATTTTCTATTGAGGAAAGAGAATTAATTCAAATTGCTGCGACCTTGGAATCGAATTCTGAACATCCAATTGCCAAAAGTATTTTGAATTATGCTAGTGAGATTAATCTCTCCCCCCAGACAGTTGATAAAGCTGAATCAATACCAGGAAAAGGAATGTTGGTGGTGCAAAATGGCGTGACCTATTTTGCTGGCAATCGAAAGATGTTAGTGGAAAGAGGGGTGACTATAACCGATGAGGTTTCGGTAGCTTTAAACGCTCTTGAGGCCGAAGGGAGGACGGCTATTATAATTGGTAGTGGGAGAATCTTGGGCATCATTGGTGTTTCTGATGTGGTGCGACCATCGGCTAAGGGGGCGGTGGCCGAGCTTCGCCGTCAAGGGATAAAACGCATTGTCATGCTTACGGGTGATCATAAAGCTGTCGCTCTATCGATCGGTCATGAGTTGGGTATTCATGAAGCAGATATTTATTCAGATCTTCTCCCGACCGATAAGGTAGGGATGGTAGAAAAACTAAGAGCAGAAGGGAAAGTGTCGTTTGTGGGAGATGGGGTCAATGATGCGGCCGCCTTGGCCACTTCTCATGTCGGTGTGGCGATGGGTACGGCTGGGAGCGATGTAGCACTTGAAGCAGCTGATGTGGCATTGTTGTCAGATGATCTTAATTCACTGATTCGAGCTCGACGGTTATCTCTACAGGCCAATCGCATAATAAAACAGAATCTTGTGTTTGCCCTTAGTATCTTGGTAGTAATGGTGGTGGCGACTATTACCACTGATAAACTAACTCTCCCGATGGGGGTAATTGGACATGAAGGAGGTACACTCTTGGTGGTCTTAAATGGCCTACGAATGTTGTGGCAGAAGGTATAGTTATAAATAATATAATCAGAATCTATTATGAATAAAATATTTCTCACTGTTTTATCCTTAACTATTTTAGTCGGGATTTTGGCTGGTTATATGTTGCTATTTAGGAGCGATGTAAACAGACAAGATTCAGCTACTAATAAGACAAGCGAGATAGTCGATGTAATTGACCCGGTAGAAACAGAGCCTATAGTTGGCAAGGGAAGTCTGGAATCGTTGCTAAGCTTAGCCAAAAATCTTGAGTGCAAGATTAAATATAATACTGAGGGAAATGATGTGGCAGTAGAAGGTAGCTATTTTACAGCAAAAAATATGTTAAGGGGTGACTTTTTAGTACCGGGTATAACTGAACCAACCATTTCGTCCATGATCTTGCGTGATCAAACAATGTATACTTGGACGGTGTTAGAAGGAGAGACGTACGGAATGAAAATTAACCTTGATACACTAAAAACCAATGCTTTATCTGATACTTCTCCAGAGACACGAGAACCGGTCCCTTTAGAGGCAGAGGTAGATTATGAATGTAAACCTTGGATTGGTGTTGATGCTAGTATCTTCGAACCACCAACCAATATTATGTTTAAAGATTATAATGAAATTATGGGAACAGGAATGGAGTTTGGTACTATTTATGAAGAGGCGCCAATAACAGATTTGGATCAATGCGCACTTTGTAATCAAGTACCAGCCGGTCCTGGACAAACTGAGTGCAAGGCTCGTTTTGCGTGTGAGTAATCGTAAAGTAGTTTATTGGTAGCGGTCTTTCTCAGCGTAGATAGTAATGGTCCGACGTTTACGCGCTTCGCCACGAAAGGCATGCTTGTGTGACCGGTAAATTTTGTGAATGATGAATTTTTCACCCAAAAACTTTGTTAGTTCTTCTTCACTATAGACATATTC
This sequence comes from uncultured Candidatus Saccharibacteria bacterium, assembly GCA_964425625.1. Lineage (GTDB taxonomy): Bacteria > Patescibacteriota > Minisyncoccia > Phycocordibacterales > UBA918 > OLB19. The sequence goes on from CAYRMI010000017.1 coordinate 14,407, forward strand.
CGCTACACCCATGACTGGGTGAATATAACTACCAGCTTCAGTACCCGGGTATTCTACGAGCAGTCGTTTGGTATGAATATCTTCATCTTTGAGAAAAGTCTTCATAAATAGTAAGCCACCTGGGGCCAAAATACGATAAATTTCGTCACGTAAATTTTCGCGCTCGGTTTTATTTAAAAAGTGGGAAGTCATCATGTCCAAGACCAAACCTTGCGAATTATCTTCAACAGATAATTCCCCGGCAATACTACGGGCGACGTATTTGATAGGTAGTCCTTTTGAGGCTATAACAGCTTGGGCAATCGCCGCTTTGGAGATGTCGTAACCAGTTCCCTTAAGCCCAAATTCACGTGCTAAGAAAATCAGGTTTCGACCGTTACCACAACCAACGTCTAGGGCAGTAGAGTTGGGCGAAAGCAAATCTTCTCGCTGGCGTCTGATTACCCAACGGGTAAATTTCTCCAGATCCGCACTTTGGTTTAGAGAGAGTTTGAGATGGCTAGGGTTTTTGTATTCACTATCCCAAAAGGTGGCGCCGTGTTGCTTACGCTTTTTCTTATGAGTGAAATTGGGTTTGAAAGCCATGGAATGCAAATTAGAACACAAATTACTTAAATTAACAACCACTTTGTCTCTAAGCTTGTTTTAGTCAATATGTTAAACTAACAGTCATATGAAAAATCCATGGATAGTTATCTTAGCTGTAGTTGTCGTGCTTATCGGCGGTTCAGTTTGGTATTCGGCTCAGGCTGGATCCAGAAACAACGAAGGAATCAAGTTTACGCCTAATGTTAAAGGTAATCCCGAAGCAGCCGTGTCACTAGTTGAATATAGTGATATGCAGTGTCCGGCTTGTGCCGCTTTTCAGCCATATGTCGATGAAGTAGTAGAAGCCTTTGGTGACAAGCTGAAGTTTGAATACAAGCATTTTCCTCTACCGATGCACGCTGTGGCTGAGCCAGCAGCTAGAGCAGCCGAAGCTGCTGGGCAACAGGGAAAATTTTTTGAATATACCGGAAAACTATTTTCCGAACAGGGTAAATGGTCTATTAGCCCAAATCCGATGGGGTTATTTTACACTTACGCCGAAGAACTAGGTCTAGATGTAGATACTTTTAAGCGTCACCTAAATGCGTCCTTGATTCGAGAGAAGGTCAGAGCGGAGAGTCAGGAGGGTAAGGATTTAGGTGTGTCTGGTACACCATCCTTCTTCCTCAATGGGGAACGAATGGTAATTCAAACCTATGAGGAATTTAGAGCTCAGATTGAGGCTGCTGTAAATCCCCAAGTCAATTTTTCGCTTGACG
>CAYRMI010000018.1:0-14633 GCA_964425625.1 uncultured Candidatus Saccharibacteria bacterium
ACCGGCATTCTACCACTGAACTATGGACCCTTCCGCAACCCTCTGGCTCAAGTAACAATTCCACTCGAGTCGCTACATAGTAAGTGAAAAGGGCAGGGAAATCAATCTTGTAAGAAGTTGGTAACTGCTTGGAAAATTTCATTCTGCTCTGTACTCGTAAACCAATGTATCGCTTGGTCCCGCTTGAGCCAAGTTAGTTGACGCTTGGCATATTGCCAATTTTTTTGTTCAAAGCGATCGATGAATTCCGCCTCGGTAATTTCTTGCTTAAATAGAGCTAGACCAAGCGTGTATTCAAAACCAATTTCGGTTAGACGTCTTTCTGTGATGCCTTGCTTCAAGAGACTTCTAATTTCATCTAGAAAACCAATTTTAAGCCACCCCTGAGCCCTTTGCCTGTAACGTTCACGAAGCGCATTTTTATCGATCTGTAGGCCAATTACCAGCCAATCATAGGGACTGTCGGTAGTTTCTGTCTGGGGAATGTGTCCAAGGGCGTCTAGTATCTCCAGGGCACGGACCATACGCCGGGGGTTCTGAGTGTCAATACTAGAAAGTAAGGTTGGGTCAAAAGTCTCGAGACGGCTTTTCAACTCTGGGAGAGTAAGGGCTTCTAATGCGGTGCGGAGTCTTGGGTTTGGTGGTACGGGCGCCTTACCACTTTTGCCACGAAGTTGGTCTAGATAGAAGAAAGTGCCACCGACGACAATAGGTAATTTTGCCCTTTTAGTAATATCGTTGATAGCCGATGTGGCCAGAGTAGAGAAGTCGTGGGCGGAAAAGGCCTGGTCGGCATCTAATATATTGATGAGGTGGTGGGGAACATCAGACATTTCCTCGGGGGTGATTTTAGCGGTACCAATATCAAGACCACGATAAATTTGCCGTGAATCAGCGGAGATAATTTCACCCGAAAAATGCTTGGCAAGAGCCAACGAAAGGGAGGTCTTGCCGGAGGCGGTGGCGCCGACAATAGCGATGATTTTAGGCTTCTTTTGCTTCACAAAATGACTATAACACCTTCTAAAATTGTCTACCAGCAAGCAAAGGGGTACCCTAGGCAAGTTTGCCTAGGGTACCCCTTTGTTGGTTTACCCCTTTGTTGGTTTATGAGATCACTCAGAGAGTGCCGGAGGAGGGACTCGAATTCTACGAATTCTGTTCAGGTTGTCGCCAGTTTATTTCTCCGCCCTCCGGCGGAGGTGGATTATAAACTAGCTGGCAACCTTTTTAAATAGTCTCTGAGACTATTTAAACCCTAAAGCCTTGCTGTTTGACTTTGTGCCGGAGGAGGGACTCGAACCCTCACACCTTGCGATACACGATTTTGAGTCGTGTGCGTCTACCATTCCGCCACTCCGGCAAGAGTGGTAATGAGTGTAGCAGATAATTGAAAAGTTATAAACAGGGGTGTTTTTAGATTGTGTTAGAATAAACAGATTGGATAGGTCAAAAGACCTATTTGGGGGTAATTTTTATTTATTTTCTATGGCTTTTCAAGGAGATTCAATTTATTGGGTGGAAGTTGATAAAATTGTTCCTAATCCGTTTCAACCGCGACGGGAATTTGATGAGCAGAAGCTTCGCGAGCTTTCCGAGTCGGTGCGTATGTACGGCATTCTTCAGCCATTGACGGTCACTCGCAAGGAGATAGAACGGGAGGATGGCACTTTTTATACGGAATACGAACTCATCGCTGGTGAGCGTCGTTTGCGTGCTAGTAAGCTGGCTGGCCTTAGTCAAGTACCGGTGATTATCCGAGAAGGCGAAGACAGTGAACAAGAAAAACTCGAGTTGGCGATTATTGAAAACTTGCAACGCGAGGACCTCAATGCTGTTGATCGCGCACAAGCCTTCCGACAGTTGGTTGATACTTTTGGTCTATCACACACCCAAGTGGGAAAAAAAGTTGGTCGTAGTCGTGAGTATGTTTCAAATACTATTCGCTTGTTGGCTTTGCCCGACTATATGCTCAGTGCTTTGCGACAAGCCGAGATCACTGAGGGTCATGGACGCACGCTCTTGATGCTCAATGATCGTCCGGAGGAACAAGATGTGGTGTTTAGAGAGATTCTGCTCAAGAAACTTTCCGTGCGTGAAGTGGAGCGAATTGTGCGCAAGATAGCCACCGACAAAGTGCGCAATAAAGATCCCAGATACTTCGATACCGAGCTGATTGAAATGGAGAAAAAGTTTATGGATACATTGGGGACAAGAGTACAAATTCAAAAGACCACTTACGGTGGACGACTAACCATCGATTATTTTGCGGTGGAAGATTTGGTGTCGATGCTCACCAGGATGAGAGCCGATGGTATTCAGATGAAGCATAGTCCAGCGAGTGCCACGGCCGAGCAATTAGAGACTTTAGTAGTCAATACTCCGCTAGCGATGGTGAATGAAAGTATTGAGTCACCCATTGAACCAGAAGCCATACCAGATCCCGAACTAACTCTAGAACGACGCTCCGAAGAGCTGATGAATGAGACCGATGAATCATTGATGGTGGAAACAGTCGATGTGGAAGCTGATTTATCGATGGCGATGCCTAAAGCTTATCATGTACCACAAGCGTCGATGACAACAGAAGCAAAGGTTGAGACAGACAATGTCACCATACCAGACATAATTAATGTAACTGAGACGGTAGTGCAAGAAGTTTTGAGGGAACCTGAGGTGGTAGCTAATGATACTGTTATACCACCAGTAGAGCCGGTAGTACCAGAGCCGGCAAAGCCTAATGATGATGAGAGTGATCTCTACTCAATTCGTCACTTTGGCATATAGCTTCCTTCTTTTTCCAAAGCGAGCCTGATTCGGCGTCTGGCTAGTGAGGTTTTAGTAAAGGCTAGCCATTTTTTGGTTGGGTGTGATGATTTACGGGTTTCGATTTCGACAATGTCGCCATTTTTGAGTTCGGTATCGAGCTGGACTAATTTGCGATTTATTTTGGCACCTGAGGTATGGTCACCAACTTCAGAGTGGATGGCGTAGGCAAAGTCTATCGGGGTGGCACCAACTGGTAAGTCTACTACGTCCCCGACTGGAGTAAAGACAAAGATGCGGTTGGAGAAGAAATCTTTGCGCATATCCTCAACAAACTCGGCCGTGGAGGACTTTTCTTCGGCGTGAGTCTGACCAATTTGTGATATCCAGCGGGGAATTTTATCTGGATGGGGAGTAGCGTTAGCGCTTTTTAGATCATTATTTGTAGTAGCGCGTCTAGAGAAAGGTCTAAATAATAATGGCACCAAACTAGCAAAGCGAGATGGTTTTTCTACTTCAGTACCACTGACTACCGGCTCTTTGTAGGTAATGTGAGAAGCAATACCAAATTCTGATTCATGATGCATCTTGCGAGTGCGAATTTGGATTTCGAGAATGACGCCGTTTGGGGTAGTAACAGTGGTGTGTAGAGATTGATAGCCGTTTGGTTTAGGGAAGGCAATATAGTCTTTGACTCGACCAGGTAACGGACGCCAGAGCTTGTGAATTATACCAAGGGCCCGATAACAATCTTCAACTGTTGGGACAATCACTCGCATAGCCAAAAGATCGTAGACAGCATTTATCTCCCACTCTTTGCGTTTTAATTTGTGATAAAGACTAAATAAACCTTTAACTCGATAGGAGGTATTAAAGTCTAGTAAGCCGATTTCGGCCAGGCGCTTTTGTAGCACCTTGCGTTCACGCTCGAGTTGTTCATTGGCCTTGCCGGCACGAGCTTCAAGTAAAGTTTTAACTTTTGTGTATTCAGCTGGGTAGACATAAGGGAAAGCTAGGTCTTCTAACTCTTTACGAATCTTACCCATCCCCAGGCGGTGGGCGACTGGAACGTAAACTTCGAGGGTTTCTCTAGCGATACGAAGTTGTTTTTCGGCTGGAACATAATGCAGGGTCTGCATGTTATGTAGCCGGTCTACCAGTTTGATGATAAGGACACGAATGTCTTGACTGGTAGCAACAAAGAGCTTGCGTAAACTTTCGTTATGTCGATCGCTACCATAGTAGCGGACCGAGCTGAGTTTGGTTACCCCTTCAATTAAAAAGAGAATTTCCTCACCAAATTTTTCGCGGATCTCTTCGGAGGTGGCCGCGGTGTCTTCAATGGTGTCGTGCAGGAGTCCGGCCGCGATGGTGCGGGCACCCATACCCATTTCCGCCAGCTTCTTTCCAACTTCGGTTAGGTGGTTTAGGTATGGTTCGCCCGAGTAGCGCAGGTGATCACGGTGAGCATTTTTGGCAAATTCGTAAGCAGAAATAATGAGTTCCTTGTCTGACTCAGTCGGATTTTGCATCTGGACAATAATGTCTTTTACTTCCATCGTTTCATTGTAGGGGAACTAGAACTAAAAACAAGGGCTACCCTTGCTTTAGAAGTTCAACTGCGACTTCAAGGGTAAGGTCTTCGGTTCTTATATTGTCAGGAATACCAATGCGTTTAAAGCCTTTTTTTAGGTAGCGTCCAGACTTTGATTCAAAAACATTTATCAGTTTTTTAGTGGCTGGATTGACTCCTAGTTCGGCAATCAGTTTTTCTCCTTTACGCATTTGTTTGGCTTCTTTATATATCTCCAAAGCACGCTCGTAAGTAATGGTGTATGGGTCATCATTGCCTTTGAGGGAACGGAAATCGCCAGCATGAGCTAAGTACGGTCCATATTGGCCAGTGTTGGCCACTATTGGCTCACCGGTCTTGAGGTGGGCGCCCAATTCGCGGGGCAAGGTGAGGTACTTTACGGCGTCTTCTAGAGTGACTACTTCGGGTTTTACTCCAGTCGGTAAGCCAGCCCGTTTAGGGGAAGGTTGCTTCTTACCCTTTTTCTTTTCGGGGGTTTCACCAAGTTGCACGTAGGGACCAAACTTGCCGTTAAGTACGTAAATAGCTTCGCCTGTCTCTGGGTGATTTCCTAGAGGAGCTTCGGGTTTTAGTTCGCTACCATCGATCAGGCGCGCGCCGTTACAGTCCGGAAAACGACTACAGGATAAGAAAGTACCATTACGACCAAGTTTGATTATCATTTCAGCCTGGCAGTCTGGGCAAGGGAATTGTTTGGGGCCAGGTCCGAGGTTGGTGATTTTTTCGATATCAGCCTTGGCTTCGACGCTCTGATGGAAGGGAAAATAAAAGTCTTGCAGAGTCTTTACATAGGTGCGCTTACCTTCAGCAATTTCATCGAGCTCATCCTCCATCTCACTGGTAAAGGTATCGCTGATATAGTCGGCAAAATGTTGTTCTAGAAAACTAGAAACAACATCACCAGTATCAGTTGGGAAGAGAGTACGACCTTCTTTGAGAACATAACCGCGATCAATGATTGTTTTCATGATGGAAGCGTAAGTTGAAGGTCGGCCGATACCACGTTTTTCTAGTTCCTTAATTAGGCCAGCTTCACTGTAGCGACTAGGTGGTTGTGTCTGTTTAGCTTCAATATCTATACCCTTGAGAGTCAAGGTTTCTCCAACGGTGAGCTGTGGTACTTCAGTGTCTTCGCCACGAGCGGTGGTGTCAACCTTGAGCCAGCCATCAAAAATAACGCGAGAACCGAGGACCGCGAAGTCAGGAATAATTTCTTTGCTACCTTTTAGATTGGCGATGAGTTTGGTTCGCTTGATGAGCGCTTCTGTCATTTGTGAAGCGACAGCGCGCTTCCAAATCAGTTCGTAGAGAGCTTTTTGATCGGCGGTAGTGCCAGCGCTGTGTTTAGCAAAGTTGGTGGGGCGAACTGCCTCGTGCGCTTCTTGGGCAGATTTACTTTTGGTTTTGTATTGGCGGGGCGCTAGGTAGTTTTTGCCATAGTCTTTGCTAATAAGAGCGATAATCTGCTTTTGCGCAACAACACTAATAGTCGTGCTATCGGTACGCATATAGGTAATCAAACCAGCTTCGTATAATTTTTGGGCAGCACCCATGGTGCGAGAGGGAGAAAAGCCTAGTCGGGTGGAAGCGACTTGTTGGAGGGTAGAGGTGGTAAAAGGTGGTCGAGGAGAACGTTTGGTCTCAGTCTCTTTTAAATCACTGACTTGCCAAGTATTAGCCTGCCCGACTGATTTAATTCTCTCTGCTTCTGATTTTTCTGTCGGTTCTTCTACACAAACAAACGGAATGTTCATCTTGCTCGCAGTGGTGTTGGCGGTGAGAGTAAAGTAGTCATCAGGAACAAAAGCCCGAATCTCTCGCTCGCGTTCCATTAGTATACGTAGAGCGGGTGATTGTACTCGTCCAGCCGAAAGGCCGTAGCGAACTTTTTTCCAGATCAGACCAGAGAGATCGTAGCCTACCAAGCGGTCGAGGACTCGTCTCGCTTCTTGTGCTTCTTTGAGATTAATATCAAGATCACGTGGGTGAGCGATAGCTTCTTTTACGGCAGCTTCGGTAATCTCATTAAAAGCGACGCGTTTGAGATTGGGGTTAACGCCTTTTATCAGCTCGGCAATATGCCAAGCGATGGCTTCACCCTCGCGATCCGGGTCGGAGGCCAGGAGTACCTCAGTGGCTTTCTTGGCGGCACTTTGCAAACCTTCGATTACTTTACCTTTCCCGGGAGAGATAATGTAGCGAGGCACAAACCCACCTTCTATATCTACTGCGTCGTTGTTGCTCTTGGGTAAGTCACGGACATGACCGATAGAAGAGAGTACACGGTAATTGCTCCCAAGATATTTCTCGATAGTTTTGGCCTTGGCTGGGGATTCGACTATAACTAATGTGTAAGCGCTCATATAGATTGAGTCCTGTAACAAATACTAGGATTAGTAATTTCTGTCAAATAACTTTACCGCATAACTAGTTTAGACACGGGCTACGTAGTGTGGTGCCTCGTAGGCAATATAGCCTTGCATTTCCATCTGCATAAGTAAAATTGAGGCTTCAGAAACCGGCAGTGCTAGCTGGCGAATTAGGGAGTCGCGGTCGATTGGTTCATGCAGTAGGGCAATGACTTTTTCTTCATTCAAAGTGAGGTTAGGTCGCGCCCTCTTTTGATCGATTGGTTTTGGTTCAATCCCGAGAGCCAGTAAAATATCCTCGGGTTGCGTCACCATGGTAGCGCCGAGTTTGAGGAACTGATGGTTGCCGTAGGAATTTTTGGAAAAAATATTACCGGGGACAGCTAGTAGCTCGCGATTGTAATCAACCGCTAGGCGAGCGGTGATGAGCGTGCCGGATTTCTCACTAGCTTCTACGAGTAGGGTAGCGTGTGATAGTCCGGCCATGATGCGGTTGCGTTGCGGGAAGGTCCAAGGAGCGGCGGGAGTAGCTGGTGCGTATTCCGATAATAATCCACCACCACTATTTAAAATCCTTTCTGCCAGAGGACGGTGCGAAGCAGGGTAGAGTACTTTTGTATCTAGTCCGCTACCCGGCACCGCTAGGGTGTACAAATTATTTTTTAAGGCTGATTCATGCGCTAGTCCATCGATGCCAAGAGCTAGTCCAGAGACAATGCCAATCGGGTAGTTGGCTAGTCCATTGAGTAGATAGTCCACGGCTTGCTTGCCATAGCTAGTGTAATCGCGGGAACCAACCACAGCGAGGAGCTTCAATTCCTTTTTTGGCAAAGAGCCTTGATACCAGAGTTGCTTAGGTGGATCGGGTATTTCATATAAAAGAGGAGGAAAGTCAGTCAAGGAAAGCGATTTGATAGTTTTATCCATATTAAGGTTATTATACACCAAGAGGCACTGTATTGACTTTCTGTCAAACTTATGATAAAATAAAAGAAGTAGTTCCCAAGGGACCTCCAAGCATTTGTCAGACCGTGCGGGGAGGTTATCCCCCACATCAAGCAGGTCTGCTAGGAGAGAATCTCATGAACTTCTTTCAAAAAATCTGGTGTGCCTGGTTGGTTTTCGTCAACTACTTTGCGCTTGGGTATTACCGGGCGTGGGAGTTGCCTAAGGCTGTCTGGTCTTACTTCTCTGAACGGAGAAGGCTCGGGGCACAAGTGTTGGCTGTGAAGTCGCACAAAGTCCCGGTTGGAACCATCATGTGTTCCAAAGACTGGGGGTGGCTCCCGACTGATATCGCTTTTCCTGAAGAAATGAAGGCTTTGCGATTAAAGTTCGGACGTCGCCTTTGTTATTTCGGCAAGTTTGCCGTGGTGCCCCATCTGCATGGTCTGCAGATTGGGGGAAACCTGATGAAGATGGCGACTGCTGAGTGGGCGTTTGCTCACGAGGTGGATGTGGTTGTCATGATGGTCAACCCAAGCCATGTCAAGATGTACCTTCGTCGCGGAGCTGTCGTTTTGGCTCATAGCGCAGGTACTAAGGGTATGGAAAAAGCCCCAGCTGTACTAATGGTGCTGGAGCTTGATAAGTCGCCTCAGGCCAAAGCTTGGCGCGCAGAATATCTGCGGACATTGCGAAGAGAAAAAGGATCCATCCCGTTTGGGCTGGCGGCATGAAACGCCGATATTCGCCGGTGGCTGTCAGCCACCACTCGGCTCACGCCGCACACCCTTATGAGGCCCGCCAACACCATGGCGGGCCTTTTTTCCTGTCTACTTTTTTAGGTAAGTACGGTATAATCGTCAGCATAACTGTTTTGTATGTTAGATATTAAATTTATTCGCGAAAATGCTGAGTTGGTCAAGTTGGCCGCGCAAAAGAAAAGGATCTTGGTAGATATAGATAGGCTTTTGGTGGTGGATGATGAACGCAGACAAAGGATGACAGCGCTTGAAGCCAAGAAAGCTGAACAAAATCGTGTCTCAAGTGAGATAGCGGGGGCTCAAAACGATGGGGCCAGACGTGAGCAATTGATAATAGAAATGCAAAGTCTCAAAGCGGAAATTCAAAAGGAAGAAGAAGCTCTACGCGGGGTAATCGAAGAGTGGCAAAAGATCATGCTCCAGGTACCAAATATTCCTGACATGTCGGTCCCTGATGGAGCGAGTGATGCCGATAATCAAGAGATAAAAACTTGGGGGGAACAGTCACATTTTGCCTTTCCGGCTAAAGATCATGTGGAAATTATGACGGCCTTGAAGATGGTGGATTTTGAACGGGGGACAAAGGTACATGGCTTTCGCGGTTATTACCTACGTGGAGATGGAGCCAGGCTCTCTTGGGCCATTTGGAATTACGCCAATCAATTCTTCCTTGCTAAAGGTTTTGAACCACTCTTAGTGCCGGCGATTGTGCGCAAGAGTAATCTCTATGGCACGGGCCATTTACCGAATGACGCCGAGGATGTCTACAAGACGCAAGATGAAGACTATTTGATTGGTACCAGTGAAGTGTCAACGATGGGTCTTTATAGTGATGAAGTTTTAGAAGCCTCAGAATTTCCGATTAAGTTTTTGGCCTTTTCACCTTGTTTTAGACGGGAGGCAGGCAGTCATGGTAAAGATACTAAGGGTCTAATCCGAGTTCATGAATTTTTCAAACTCGAGCAAGTAGTACTATGTGAGGCGTCGCATGAAGAGAGTGTCCGACTACATGAATGGATAAATCGAAATACCGAAGAGTTTATCGAATCACTCGGTATACCGTATCGTACGGTACTTAACTGTGGTGGCGATATCGGTCAGGGACAGGTTAAGAAATACGATATAGAGTTGTGGGTACCAGGCGAGAAAACTTACCGTGAGATTAGTTCCGCTTCCTACTTCCATGATTTCCAGACTCGTCGCTTTAACATCCGCTACCGCGACGGTGATGGGAAAATGCGCTACGCTCATTCATTAAACTGTACCGCTATCCCAACTCCGAGAATTCTCGTCTCGCTGATTGAGAACTTCCAGCAAGCCGACGGATCGGTCCTAATTCCAGAAGTTCTAAGACCATTTATGGGTAAAGATCGGATTGGCTAGCTATGAGTTAGTGTTTAGTAAAGCCACTACTAGTTAGTGGCTTTGTGCTAACATTACAGCACAATGAAACCAAGGCCAAAAACTCGACGGCGGTCATTAAATCCAGCGACGATTTTATTGATTAAGCAACTTGTTTTTGGTGCTTTACTATTTTTGGGTATAGCTATTATTCTGACGGGTGTTTGGTACGGTACTCGGATAGAAAAGTTTACCATTACCAATATTAGCGCTGAGGGTGGAGAGACGATTGATCAGGCAGTGGTGGTGGCTAAAGTAGAAGCAGAGTTGGTCGGAACGTATTTTGGCCTGATTCCTAAGCGATTTTTTTACTTTTATCCAGCCGATAAAATTACTCGGGCCGTGGCTGAAGTAGAGCGGATTAAAAATGTTCAGGTAAAGCGAATCGATAGCACTGGTGTGCTTGTCAGTTACGATGAATACATTCCAGATGCCTTGTGGTGTCTTGAAAATGAAACTGGTGAGTGTTTTTTTGTTGACAATACGGGTTATGCATTTGCTAAAGCACCGGCCTTGCGTGGGGGTAGTCTGGTGCGTTATGTGACTTTGCAAGACCTACCTAGTGTTGGCTTAAGTCTCATGACTAACTCTGATTATTTGGCGACCAAAAGTTTTATTTCTCTCTTGGCCTCTACTGGCTGGTTTGTAAATCGAGTCGAGGTTGACTCAGTTTTAGATGTGTTCTATTCACTGGAAGGAGGAGGCGAATTAAAAGCTACTTTAAAGGAACCGTCAGAAAAGACTTTTGGATATTTAGAGACGATTAGACAGTCAGATGAATTTGGTCACTTAACACCAGGTAAGTTTCAATATATTGACTTGCGGTTTGGCACAAAAGTATTTGTAAATGAAGAATTGCTTATCGATACAGCCACGACTACAGCCACTACTAGCGAAGCGAGTACTAGTGAAGAAGAAACTGACATTTAAACGAACACTTCATTATCAATTTGAAATGTGATACAACAAGGCACTATGAATTTTTGGCAAAAACTACCAACTCCCTTTTTTGTCCTAGCGCCCATGGCCGATGTGACGGACGCACCTTTTCGGCAGATGATTGCTAAGTATAGTGCCCATATAAGGAGCGATGGCTCGGTCGGTGGCCCAGATGTGATGTGGACGGAATTTGTATCAGCCGATGGCTTGATTCGTGCGACTCCTGAAGGTAAGCAAAAACTGCTGGCTGATTTGATATATACAGAAGCGGAACGGCCGATAGTGGCGCAACTTTTTTCTAGTAACGAGGAACATATGGAGCAAGCAGCTAGGCTGTGCTTGGAATTAGGTTTTGATGGGGTAGATATAAATATGGGCTGTCCCGATAAATCGATAGAAAAGCAGGGTTGTGGCTCGGCCATGATAAAAAATCCAGATTTGGCGGTAAAGATAATTGAAGCAGCCAAGCGCGGAGCAAAGTCTGCTGAGGTAGGTGGTATTCCGGTGTCCGTCAAAACTCGTCTTGGCTATAACAAGGATCAGCTGGAAGAGTGGTTGCCACGACTATTGGCCACCAATCTGGCGGCTATTACTGTGCATACTAGGACACGTAAGGAGATGAGCAAGGTGCCTGCCCGGTGGGAAAGAGTGAAGCGAGCAGTGGAGATTCGCAATGAATTGCAAGGAACTGTGCCAGAGCGGACACGGATTTTGGGTAATGGTGACGCCCTATCATTGGCTGATGCTCAATTAAAAATTGAGCAATCTGGCGCTGATGGAGTAATGCTCGGGCGGGCGATATTTGGTAATCCGTGGCTGTTTAATCCAGCTATTCACGTAGACGCTCTACCTTTAGCAGAGCGTCTACGTGTCATGGTCGAACATACTAAGTTGTTTGAAGGAACCTTGTCATTTAAAAATTTCTCCATTATGAAAAAGCATTATAAAGCTTATGTCAAAGATTTTCATGGGGCTAATGAATTGAGAGTAAGACTAATGGGGCAGGAGACAGCTTTGCAGGTAGAAGAAGTGGTGGACGAATTTTTAAATGAACTCCATTGCTCTACAGTCAACCAGCCTTAACATCGAGTTGTCCACTAATTTTTTTAGTCATCGCTTAAATCCTTGCTAAACTAATAGCAGATGAACGAGATTTTACAAGCCAATATATTTTTCTTCATTGCTAGTTTAGCGACGGTTTGTTTTTGTGTGTTAGTAAGCCTTGCGCTTTATCAACTCTTAAAAATCATGCAGTCTATTCGTGCAATTCTGACACGGGTAGAAGAGGGAAGTGAAGTATTGGCTGAGGATTTAGCCCAAATACGAGCAGTAATTGTTGAAGGCGGTATCGTTTCTCGTCTCATAGGCATGTTCTTTGGCGGAGCCAAAAGCTCCACTGCTCCAAAACGAAAACGAAATATTATAAGTCATAATAATAAGTCATATGGCAACAAAGAAGACGATGAGTAAAGCGGGGATGAGCAATAAGCAAGCAATCGGACTAGGTTTAGGTATTACTGCTGCGGTGGCTGCAGCGGCGGGAGGATTCTTCCTTTATGGTAGCAAAAATGCAGCCAAGAACCGTAAGGCGGTAAAAAGTTGGGCGTTGAAGGCCAAAGCTGAAGTGTTGGAAGGCATTGAGAAAGCTAAAGATATGTCACAGGAAGAATATGAACAGTTGGTTGATACAGTAGTGTCTACCTACGTGGCCGCTAAAAGTGCTTCCAAGAATGACCTATCTGAATTTAAAAAGGAAATGAAGGATCACTGGAAGAGTCTGGTGAAGACAGCTGTGCCAAAGAAAGTAGCGGTTAAAAAGGCAGTCACTAAGACAGTGAATAAAGTAGAAAAAATAGCTAAGAAATAATTTAACTTAAGCTACTTAGACAGAAAGCCACGCCCTTAATGAGGGCGTGGCTTTTGGATAAACTGCCTGTTTTACAGTTTTGGTGCGGTAATATATAAGGACATGTGGTCAATTTTTCGTCCTTACCAGATTTTTCTCATCATAGTCGTCTTGTTGGTGATGGCGGCTTCTACGATCGCCTCTACTGAACGGCCGGTGACTGTGACTTATATGCCGAAGACATTAGTGGTAAAGGAGGCATTACCGGTTCTCAATGCTTTAGCTTATGCAATTTTTGATGTGGATACCGGTTTGATTATTGCAAAATCGGGCAGTGATGAGCCACTACCAATTGCCTCAGTTACAAAGCTTTTGACGGCTGGCGCAGTCTTGCGTACGCTAAGGAGTGAAGATAACTATACGGTTCTTCAGGCAGACACAGAAGCCTACGGCCGAGCGGGGCGACTCAGTGCGGGCGAAAGCTATACTGCTCACGAGTTATTATTCCCGCTACTTTTGGAGTCTTCCAATGATGCGTCGGCGGTCTATGAAAGAGTGACGCAGGGAGAGATTGTAAAGTCAATGAACTTATTGGCAAGAGACCTAGGAGCTACGACTCTTAATGTTGCCGATGCCTCCGGTCTGTCAGATAAAAATCAAGCTTCGGTAAATGACTTAGCAATTATGACTAGTGCTTTATACAAGTCTGAGCCACATCTATTTGATATTACTCAATTGAGTAGAAGAGCTGGTCCTTATGTCTCTTGGACCAATACCAACCCAGTCTTAGATGAATCGTATAAAGGCGGTAAGCATGGTTTTACTGAGGCTGCCAATCGTACCTTGGTTGCTTTGTATGATGAAAAATTTACTACCGGAAATAAAACGCTGGGTTATATACTACTTGGTAGTGAAGATTTGACCGGTGATACAAAGACCCTTAGAGAGTTTGTAAAGCAGGGAGTACGGCTCGAATAATCTGTTATACTACTGCCCATGAGCGAACACGGAGCATTATATAGAAAATACCGCCCGCAGACTTTTGCTGAGGTGCGTGATCAGGATCAGATTGTAAAAGTATTAGAAGGAGCAATAAAAAAAGGTGAGATTCCACACGCGCTTTTGTTTTCGGGTACGCGCGGGACTGGGAAAACGACTTTGGCGCGTATTTTTGCCAAGGCTATTGGTACGAGTAGTGTTGATTTGTATGAAATAGACGCTGCTAGCAACCGTGGGATAGATGATATTCGCGAATTAAAAGAAGCGGTCCATACTGTACCTTACGAATCAAAATACAAGGTATACATTATCGATGAGGTGCATATGCTCACCAAAGAAGCTTTCAACGCCCTTTTAAAGACCCTGGAAGAACCACCGGCTCACGTGGTATTTATCTTGGCTACCACTGAAGAGGAAAAGCTACTTGATACTATCTTATCCCGTTGCCAAGTTTTTCGTTTTCGCAGTCCGTCTCGAGCAGTCCTCTCCGAGACTGTGATAGACATTGCCAAACAAGAGGGATTTACTCTGCCGACCGAAGCCGCTGATTTAATCGCGATTGCCGCTGATGGTTCATTTCGAGATGCACTCGGCGTAACCCAGAAGGTGATGTTGGCTTCTGGTGATACGGTCGGTACTATCGATGAGGTGGCAGAAATAATTGGCGCGCCGAGGAGTGCTACTATGCACACTTTGCTCAAAAGCTTACACACTAAAGATACTGAAAAAGCTCTCGAGGCGGTTGCTGAGTCCGTGGCTTCACACGCTGACATGAAACTCTTTGCGCGACTTTTGCTAGAGGATATTCGAGCGATAATGCTTTTGCGCCATCAGCCAAACAAAGAAGTCGAGATTTTGTCGGCTTTTGCACCAGAGACAAAATCAGTGCTTTTGGAGCTGGCTAAAGAAAAAACTTCCTCACTAAATTCACACACTTTACTAAGATTTCTCTCAGCCACCCAGGAAATTGCTTTTTCACCACTACCGCAGCTGCCATTAGAGATAGCGGTGAT
>CAYRMI010000019.1:0-13556 GCA_964425625.1 uncultured Candidatus Saccharibacteria bacterium
GTAGCCTTGGTAAGCCGTTACCTTACCAACAAGCTGATAGCCCGCAGGCCGTTCCCAAAGCGATAAATCTTTACTCCGAAGAGACTATCAAGTATTATCCCGGATTTCTCCGGGTTATCCCTGACTTTGGGGTACGTACCTACGTGTTCCTACCTCGTCTGCCATGCCACACCTTTCAACTTTCGTTAATTGATTGTGAGATTCGCTTTCGTAACTGAGCATAAGTATTGCTCCGCAACTTTAAACTTTTCTCACGCTTTTGTGCGTCTGACTTTGAAGCAAAGGCTTCGTAGTAGACCAAACGATATGGGCGATTGTTTCTTGTGTATGGTGACTTTCCATTGTTATGGTCAGAAAACCTTTGCTTCAAGTCAGAAGTAAAACCGGTATAAATCCGATTATTCTTCTCACTCTTAATCAAATACACATAGAACATAATTTCCATTATCGCACAAAAGCTGAAAGGTGTGGCATTCGACTTGCATGCCTCATCCACGCCGCCAGCATTCATCCTGAGCTAGGATCAAACTCTAATTTAAGACAGGGTGCCAAAGCCGAAGCTTTGGTACCTTGCGTGTGCGAGCATTGCGCTTCTGTACTATTTGCGCGCTCAAACACACTATTTTACCTAAGGATAAGACAAAAGAAAGCTAAATGAAACAATGAGCGAAGCTCATATGTTGAATTTATGTCTTAATTTTTCCTCGCAGAAAAATTACTAGACGCAATGACATTTAGAAAATTTTTGCCTTATCATAATTTGTGATGCATACCGTTTCAAACAATTTTAAAAAATTGTAAAAAACTGATATGTTTTTCATACACAGTGCTGTTGCAACACTATGTATGTCTATTCAATTGTCTGCGCTAGCAAACAATCCCCAGTCAACAAACGACACAGATTACTGTGCGAATTTTTGGCTGAGTGTTGTCAACAAAACGGTGTTCTCGTTCGGTGGTATTAAGCCGGAACTTACCCGAGCAGAAAGGCGCTTTTTGGCGCCTCTTTTTTACCTCCGATGAACAGTGCTGAGCATTATACAGATAGATAAAAAATATGCAAGCACTTATCGTGGACAGGGACACAAAAACAAAAAAGACAGCTTATTTAGTCGTCTATTTCTTGGTCTTTTGGGAGGGCGCCGGCTTTGCCGGCGCCCCCTTTAACCAAACCCCCACCACGTAAAAAGCCGTCCCAATGAGACATGCTCTTGCTTGGTACGGCTTTGCGTTGATTTTTCTTTTTCTTTTAAGAACTATCTCGAAACTAAGAGCACTAGTTAGTAATCAGATGCGCAAGTACCCGTCAACAGTGCCGGCGATGCCAACAATGTTTTTGCAAGTACCCATCGACTGATGTCCAAACTACTCTCCTGGAGTAGTCCGAACAACCAACTTTATAACCCTTTACAGTCACACCTACCTGGCATGACCGTTAGTGTTGTTAAATAAAGGAGTGTCCTTTATTTAACAACACTGTATCTAGGATGTCTGCCGGCGAATTGACTCGTCGTCAATTCGCCGGCCGATCACCTCATCTCAAGCAGAGGTTGCCACCCCAAAGGATGGTTTGGTCTTCTTGAGACGCCCAGAACGCCATGCTCGCAGAAGCACGACCTGAACACCATTGAGATGCCCAGTTGCATCGAGCTTGATCGCATCAGTCTCGACCAGGTCTGGGATGCCACTGACAGTGACGGCGCCTGGGCTGTGATAGCCCACACTCACCACCACCGGGTGCGGTACACCCTGTACCTCCAGCCGGAAGATTTTGTGTTCTCCACGTTCGACTGCTCTTACCGAGGCGTCGAAGTCATCCGGCCAAGCGATGGGGTTACCCACCGTCACCTTAATGTCAGCCACGTCCGCTTCGAGCTTCTTGACGCGAACCGCCAACTCCTCTTGCCTTCTACTGTGGGTAACCATAGCGGTGGTTGCCCCAGTTGCCGCCGCCTCTGCTCGGGCAGCCATTTCTTGCAAGTTACGGAGCTCCCGGCTATTGATAGCCAAGGGCTGCGTAGTAACCGCCTCTTGCACCCGCGTTGCACGGGGGCGTTTGAGGCCCATCAGTATGGCAACGCCAGAGAGGAGTACGGCGGCAGCTACCCCGAGGTAAATCAGGTTGCCGTACTTGAAGATTAGGGAGTCCTTGACCCCCTTCACATCCTCCTTGAGGGTGTCAACATCTCTGCCAATCGGCTTCACAGCCTTGGTCACAGCACCGTCGACCATACCTGGCATTGCTTGCTGAAACTGCGTCAGGTCGTCCCGGGCAGTCTTGAGCGCCAAAGCAGTCACGGAGGCTGATTTGCCACCAGCTTCCTTCACCGCCTGGAGCTCCCGCTCAAGGCGTGCAACCAACTGCGACTTCTCGCTAAGTTGGCCGTTGATGACGGCCAGACGTTCGGCTTGCGCACGGATGCGTTCGTCGTTGCCTTGGGCAAACTTCGCCCATTTTTCCACTTGCTCCCGGTCGATGTTCGACGTCGACGCAGTGGCCGGAGCGACTGGTGCCGACGTCGTCACGACGGGGGCTTCGGCCTTGGCGACCGGAGTCGCGGTCGGCGTGACGAATGGGAAGTAGATCCCATCGCCTTGACCTTGAGCCTGCAACTGCGACGAGGTAATGGTGTCACCCCAGCCGTTGCGGGCCTTGAGCGCGGCAAAGCGCTCGGGCTTATTGGTGCAGGCTGCCTGCCAAGCCGGAGCCTGGTTTTGGCAAACCCACACCAGTACCGCGGCGGTGTAGATGGTGTTGCTCTCGGGGTCGTACCCGGTGACTTCGCCCATCTTCACCTGCGATAGGTTGTTGAGAAACTGTTGCCAGTTCCCCTCCTTGGTTGATTCCGCGAGGATACGCTCCTCGTTGGTGGCGAAAGTCGGCACCATCATGAAGATGGCGCAGACGAACGCAACAATATTCTTGAACATGATCTCTCTCCTGAGTTGAGAGGGTGAGATGGCTAGGAGCCATCTCACCTACTCGTTGGATTGCCCGCAGCTTACTGGCCGCAGGTGTTGGTGGCTGCGCAAGCCGCCGCTGTACCGGCACTGACGCCGATCTTGACCTTGTTGTCATTCAAAGCCTCGGCGATGCTCTGCACCTGGTTCGTGATCACAGTGCCACAGTTGGCACCTTCCTTACATTGACCGGTTCGGGCAACACTGCGAGCAGTGTTGCCGTTGATCAGCGCCGCTCCGGTGCCGCCCACCGCTCCGACAATCGCCTGACCGGCGACCGTCTGGCCATGGACTCGCTCCTTCGGGGCCTTAATAGAGCACTTTCCGATGATGGGCTTGCCGGCCTCATCTTCGGGGCAGTTGTACTCCCCGACAATGGAGGTAGAACGGTCGAGGGTATCCCCGACTGTCGTCATGATGGCGTAGCCGCCATCCGGCAACTGCTTGACCGTGCCGGCGCAAGCGCCGAGCAAGGTGGTGACGAAAACGAGCGCGAGGCTCAAAATGTTTCGGTTCATGGAATTCTCCTTCAGTTGAGTGGGTTTGTTTACTGGCAGACTTCGACTTGACGGGTGACCGTCATGACGTCGCCAGGAATGTTTACGAAGGTATCCGGAATGGCCACCTGGCCGCGGCAGACCGCGACCGTGAGACCTGGCACGTGAATGAACTGGCCTGGCGACGGCACAATGTACCGTTGCAAGACCCAGCTACATTTCTGTACCGGAACTTCTGCCCGTGGGGCCGGAGGCAAAGGTGCTTCCACCACCTTGGGAGGTGGCGAAGGCTCGGTGGCCGGAGGCGGAGGTGGCTCAGTGACCGGCGTCGCTGTAAAGACGACGCCGACGTTGTTGCATGAACGACCCTTGTCGCCCACGAACCAGTACGCGAATGTACGGTCGCCCAGATCGCACAAGAGTGCTACATCCGGACGACCAATCCGCTTCTCCACGTTCCTCGTCAGCCCCGAACGGCCATTGAGGCGGCCGTTCATGTAATCGAAGACAACACCGTCGCGGACGAGCACCTTACGGCACTCGCTCCCGCGGAGCAGTTCTTCGAACTTCACGCACTTCTCCGGTGTGAGCCGGTCAGTGGCGTTGGCGTTAGCCGTGCGGTTGCACTGCTCGATTGCCGACGCAAGCGTCGGCGAGAACGATGTCGGGCGCATCTTCGTCCACTTCCCCGTCGCCGGATTCTCCGACGTTGGGAGATTGTCGCTTGCCCAGATAGGCAGAGCGACCATGAGTGGTGCCATGAGCGCCACTCGGATGAGCTGAAGGCTCATAGCGTTTCTCCTAGGTTGTGCCCCACTTGCGTGAGGCGGGTTGAATTTTGTTTCGAGATGTCAAGGAACACGGGATTGTGTCCCTATGAGGTATTACTACCCCATTTCATTTGTAATGATAGCACACTTTATATAAAAAATCAAGTCTTGACTTATCTTCCCTTATGAGTCACGTTACCTAGCTAATCTAGCTTTGAAAATGCAAGTTTTAATATTGAAAAGAGCCCCTTCGTGAGAAGGGACTCTTGGGTTGGCGACAGAGTCTGGCTCTGTCGTGTGGGTGCCTGCTTACGGCGTGGCGGGCGTGGCCGTCGGGGCAGGCGTGAACTTCCACTGCGTCTGCAACGAAGCATTGAATATGCCGTGCGTGCCGGCAACCGAAACCACCGGGTTGGTCTGCGAACCGACACCTTGGTTCATGCTGTGGGCGCCGGTGTTCTGGCTCCCGATGATCCACAGCTTGGCCTGCGTCGAGGCGCAGTCGACGGTGCAGTTCGGATTCGAGTTACCCGTGAGGAAGCTCTCGGCACCAAGGCTGAAGAAGCCGTCGGCATAAGTGTTGGCCGTACCCTTGCCGTCGCCCCCGATGTTGTAACCCTGCCCGATGCCGGAACTCATGTTCCAGCCCGTGACCATGAGGCCAATGGGGGCCGGGGCCGGGGCGATTGTGGTCGAAGAGACCGTCACGCCCGGCAGGGCTGTGCTCTGCGCCTGCGCCACCGAAGTGGCGCCGATCACAGCGATGGCGGCCGCGAAGGCCGAAAGGAAGAACGAGGAACGTGTCGTCATGGCTGAAATCTCCTTGGTTAGCCATAGTGATGATTGAGTGCTTTAAAAGCCACCCAACCGCTTGATCCACCGGAGGTGGAATCGGGCCCCGCCAAAGCGGGGACCAGGGAAAAGGAATCCAGCGGTCGATTTAACGACATGGACAATGTCCCTTTTCCACGCTCCGGAAGTACCTGCCAACTACTATACATGAATTGAAGCAAAAGTCAAGCCTTTTAGTTTGAGGCTTGTCAAGGGTGTGTTTGCAGGATCTGCGACGGGTTAGGGCGCCGGCTTCGCCGGCCCCCTTTTTAAGGCTTCTCCCTAGGCCTTGCCTAGGGATATCATACCCACCTCTTCCCTAGTCCGCCGTGTTACACTAATTGTCACTTCAGCTAAACTTCTATGAACAAAAAAGCTGTCCTTCACTTACTAAATGAATTTGTCCCGGTGATTGGATTTTTTATCGCTGCTCAGCTTTTTTCTTTCTATACAGCTACCAGTGTCATTATGACTCTGACCGTCGTCGCTCTCTCAATCGGTTGGTATTACGAGCGTCACTTACCTATCCTACCAATCATCTCCGGCTTTTTCGTAATTATTTCTGGCATTATCACGATTGTTTACCAAGCACCCGATGCGCTTATCTTTGCTGATTCTTTGTATTACTTTCTGATGGGACTGACCATCGCTACCGGACTCATATTTAGAGTTAATATTCTCAAGCTGATCTTTGCTCGTGTTTTTGCTATGCAGGATAGAGGTTGGAAAATATTGGCGATACGCTGGATCATCATCTTTCTCCTCGGTGGCATTGCCAACGAAGTCGTGCGTCAGCTGGCTACTCCTGAGATTTGGGTGCACTTCAAAGTCATGAAGGTAATCACCATCGCTATCTTTGGCTTCTACCAATTCACTCTCTCCCGCAGGTACCGTATTGTTGAGCAGAGTAATGAGTGGGGTCTAAGAATTTAACTTAAATTATTTAACCAAAGGCAGACTTCTGACTGATTCGTACAGCGCCACTAAAGCACACAGACTGAAATAAGAAGTCAGAGCGAATAGCGGTAAGCCAATTAAAGAAATGAACGGGAATATAAAGACCAAAGCGAAAATGACTGTTGAAACTACAGCCATCAGGGAAAAACTTACTACCAGTAATCGGCCAAGCAAAGCAAAGAAGCGACCCTTAACCAAACGAACACTTAGTTTCATGGCCTCTATCGCAGTCGCTTTTTCATCGACCACCAATAGAGAAGCAAACAGTAAGTAGATTGTGGCAATTATCCCCGGAATAAACAAAAGCGCAAATCCTATCTGGACAATCAGTCCGGTCAAAATGGTGACTACTAGAAGTGGCCACAAATGACGAAAGACCCACCCGGTATGTTGCCCTAAAGAGAGATTTTGACTTCGGGCAATTAATGCCCGGGTCAGGATGAAGTAGAGAATAAAAAATAACGGTAGAGAGACTATCATTAAAATAGGAATTATTAAGAAGTAATAGCCGAACGATAAATTTGCGCCTAAGGAAAATACAAAATAGCCAATAGCTAATCCAATTACCAAAATAATTGACCCTACCTTAAGGAGGTTTGAGACTTGACCTAAAAGCAACTGCCACGCCCGGCCAAATAAATCTCCATAGCCAATCAAAACTGCTCCTTCCCCACTAACTCCATACGTAGCCGGTACCGCATAAGCATTATCATCACCATAGCCACCAACTTCTGATGAACTAACGCTCTGATTTATGATAGCGACTTGATAGGCTTCTAGAAAAGCTTCTTCACTATAACCGACAGCCATCACCTCTTGTTGAATCTCTTCCTTACTGCGACCGACAGCGATTCTATCCTTAATAGCAGCGATGAGTTCTGGTGTCATATTTGAATTATAATTCCTAATACCACCAGCATAGCATTTGGAAAATCAGAAAAAAATGCGTACAATGCACAAGTTATGTCTTACACCGAAACCATTGTGATGTCAGTCGGAGGATCGCTGATTGTGCCGGACCAAATTGATACAGGATTTCTCGGTGCTTTAAAAGAATTTATTGTCAAAGAAACGGCCCGTGGCCGTCGTTTTATTATCATCGCTGGCGGTGGTAAGACGGCTCGCCGGTATCAGGAGGCAGCCGCTAGTGTGAGTGCCCTAGACAGTGAAGACCTCGATTGGCTTGGACTACATGCCACTCGCCTCAATGGACACCTCTTGCGCACCATCTTTCATGATCAGGCACACCCGGTCATGATTACCAATCCTGATGATATCCTCGATGTACCAAAAGCTAGTCACCTGATCATCGCTGCCGGCTATCGCCCAGGAGCCTCGACTGACCTAAGGGCTATCCAAATCGCTCATCGAGTAGGAGCTCATAAGGTGGTCAACCTATCTAATACTGACTACGTGTATACCGACAACCCCAAGACCAATCCAGCGGCCGAGAAAATTGAAGACATCACCTGGACTGAGTTTAGAAAGCTCATTCCGGAAACTTGGGACCCCGGTCTATCTTCGCCGTTTGATCCAGTGGCCGCCAAAGAAGCCGAGAAGCTAGGGATTGAGGTGGCCGCCATCAACGGCACCAGGCTCAACGCCTTGGCTGATTATCTTAATAGTAAGCCGTTTATTGGGACGTTGATACATAAGTAGTTAAAAACCAACAAAGGGCCGCCCTAGGGTACCTCTCGGGCAGGAAACCAACAAAGGGCCACCCTAGGTATTTACCTAGGGCGGCCCTTTGTTGGTATTTATTGATTATATTGGGCTAAAAAATCATCTATTTTTTTATAAAAAACCTCTAGGTCACCATCATTTTCTATGACTAAATTTGACTCTCGCAACGCACCAAAAATATCTTGCTTGGTTGGATCATCAGGATTTGATTCTCGAATCTCTTGTTCGCGCCACTCTTCAAAAGTAACATTATCTGTTTCACTACCACGATTAACGATACGTTTATAGCGAATTGATGGTTCTGCATCAATTCCCAGAACAACCCCTCCCTCCTCTTTCAGATACTTGGCCTCGGCCACCGCCCTAATACTCTCTACCACACAGTTACCACCATGATCTTTTGCCATTTTGATTAACTGCTGAAAGATGTAGGTTGGTCCGTGCTCTTTACGCAAGTTGTTAGCCACTTCTGTCATTGTGTCTCGATTTATCGGCAGACCAAGGCGAGTAATTTCACTAATAATAAAAGCCCGGGCTGAGAAGTGTGAGAACGATTTTTTCTCTACCAAGTAGTCGGATGCACAACCCTTGCCTGCACCAAATGAACCTGTGAGACCAATAATCATATTATTTATTTTTTTCAGCTTGATACTTAGCGTAAGTTAATAAAAGTGGTGTAGCAATACAAATAGAAGAATAAGTGCCCGCCACTACTCCCGCGATTAGTACTAGAGCAAAAGTCATCGTGGCAGCTCCGCCAATAAAATATAGAGCCACGAGAGAGATGAGGGTAGTGAGTGAAGTATTGATTGACCTTGCGATAGATTGTGAGACAGCTGACCCGACAATTTCTTCATAAGGCTTAGTCAACTGATAGGTGATGTCTTCCTTGACGATACCGGCTTCATTACGCTTGGTTCTAATTTCTTTGCGGTTAGCTTTGAGGTTCTCACGGACCCGGTCAAAGATAACAATCGTATCATTGACCGAATACCCCGCCACCGCCAAGAGAGCCATCACAAATAAGACATCTGCTTCCAGACCAATTAAATAGCCAAGTACACTCACCAAAGCAGTTGGCACTAGTACATCGTGAATCAAGATAAGGACTGTAATCAAAGCGTAAACCCAAGAACTAACTGGGACACCAATACCAGCAAAGGCAAAGGCAACATAAAAAACGATGACTAAAGATACCCCACCTACCGCCCATACCGCTTTGTCAGCCAGCTCTTGACCAATCACCGGACCGATCGAGGTGAAGCGAGTCATTTCTCCGCCTTCACCTAAAGCCGTGGTAGTACTAGCCAGACTGGCTCTTTCTAGCTCGGTCAGATCACGAGTCCTTACCAAGTAACCTTTACGTCCGGCTTCGTCTTCTGATTGTCGAACTGAAACTTCACCGAAACCAAGCTTGGCTACTTCCGCTTCTACTACAGATTTCTCCGGCACAGTTTCCGAATAGGCCACTTCCATCAGTGACCCACCAGTAAAATCAATACTTGGTTTTAGGCCGAGAAAAGCAATACTAGCAACCGATAAGACAATAATAGCCACAGTAATGATTAAGAAAAGTTGGCGATACTTAATAGTGAACATACAGATTTATTTAGATAGGCCGTTACCGAGTAAAAATGTCATCGCCTTACTTTGTCCTGGTTTAACTTCAGAGAGAGCCATCAGTAAGGTTCTAGTCACGATAATCGCCGAAATCATAGAGGCAATAACTCCTAGACCAAAAACTAAAGCAAAGCCCTTGACCATTGAGGTACCAAACCAAAAAAGAATCACCGCTGACAGCAAGCTAGTAATGTTGCCGTCCCGAATCGCACCCCAAGCGCGAGTAAAGCCTTCTTTGGCTGCTTCATGAGAACCCTTACCTGCCTTCATTTCTTCATTCATACGTTCAAAAACTAGTACATTAGCATCAACCGCCATACCGATAGAAATAATCAGACCAGCCAGACCAGCAGCGGTGAGTGTCACTGGTATGAACTGAAAGAGCGCAAGCATTATTATTATGTAACCAAGTAGAGCCAAACCAGACACCAAACCAGGCAAACGATACCAAATAACCATAAACAAAATTACCAAACCAAGACCAATGACACCGGCTTGAATACCTTTTTCTAGTACTTCTTGTCCAAGCGTAGAGCCAACTGTCTGAGTACTTTGTAGAGATATTGGTAATGGTAGTGCACCGAAGCTGAGGTTTTGCGCGAGCTCACGGGCTTCCTCTGGATTAAAGCCACCAGAAATGATAGCCGTGCCACCAGTAATCATCTCATTAATTCGGGGAGCGGAAATGATTTTCCCATCGAGGAAAATCGCCAATTGCTCGCCTACGTTGTCACGGGTAATATCGGCAAACAATTGCCCTCCTTCAGCATCAAATTTAATAGACACTACTGGCTCGTTGGCTAATTGACCTGACTGGCCACCAGTAAATTCTAACCGAGCACTCTCAAGATAACGACCAGTTAAACCAGTAAAGACATAAGGATCGCCGATGTCGGCAATGGCCTGTGCTAGTACGTTGGGGTCAGTGTTGGTAGCTTGTAATAAAGCCTCTTGCTTCTGCATCTTCTCTGCATCCATCAGCTTAAATTCCAACATTGGTGTCTGACCAATTTCTTCTACCGCTTGTGCTACATCGGTAACTCCAGGTAACTCAATAACTAAACGGGCTCTTTTTTCCTCCGAGACAAAACTACTATTTTCAACATAGACATTTGGTTCGGAAACGCCAAAGATATTAATACGTTTTTCAATAACTGTACGCAATACATCCATCAGTTCTGGTACTTCGCTTTGGTCAACTTCAGAGGTATTAGCTTCGTAAACCAGGTGTGAACCGCCCGCTAAGTCTAGCCCAAGCTTGAAGGGATGTTTAGCTTCTTCATTCTGCAAATTGCCGTAGACCAAAAAGGCTAAATAGCCTAATACGCCGATAACTAAAGTGGCGCGAAAAAGACGTAAAAACGTTTCAGCTGACTTTGAGGTTGATGCTTGATTTGTCATAGAGAATTACCAAATTACGTATGCTGTTATAGCATAAAAGACTAACTATTCCTATTGACGACTTTGCAGTTTAAGGAGATTGTCAAACAAAATCGCAATAGTCAAAGGCCCTATTCCACCAGGTACTGGTGTAAATAAGGAAGCTTTTTCTGCCACTTTAGGGTCAGCGTCTCCGACTAACACTCCTCCATCTTCAGAAGCGCCAGCATCAAAGACCACCACTCCCTCTTTGACCATTTCGGGTATAAGTAGGTTTTGTTGTCCAACTCCCAGGACAATGATGTCGGCCTGTTTGGTCAGGTGATTTACTTCTTCGCGATTGGTTTCCGGCGTTATCACATCTACCTTTGCCCCATTACTTTTAGCATAAAGTGAGGTCGGGGCACCTACCAATCGGCCGGCGCCAAATATTACCACCTGCTTTGCTTGCCAAGCTAAGTGATATTGTCTGGAGATATGATTAATCGCACCTACCACTGGTGGCAAAACATCAATTTCTTCACCTTGATAAGAAAAAGCATCGACATCTGACTCTTTAGGGATGGAGTCCAAAACAACGGCCGTGTTGATATGACTTGGTAGTGGTAACTGTACAATCACACCATCACACTGTGAAGTGGCTTTTACCACTGCCAAAAGTACCGACTCGGTAGTTGACCCTTGAGGAAGAATATTAGTCTTAATCGTGATACCTAAATTCTTGGCGATGCTTTGCTTAAGCTGTAGGTACTTTAGAGTTTCGAAGTTTGGCTCACAAGCAATAATCGCTAGACTTGGCTTTACTGCCAGATTAGCTACTTGATTAGCAATTTTTTCTTTTATCTTTGTGGCGAGGGCTCGGCCGTCAACTAAATTCATAAGTCAGTAGTATACCTTAACTACCAGTTCGCATCACAATAGTAGCTATTGTCTTAAGTGTAATTTGTATATCAAGGAAAAGTGATCTTCTCTCTAAATAAAATAAATCGTAGGAGATTTTTACCTTGGTCCGTTCAACGTCTACTCCACCTCTCGGTACATCAAAATTTTTAATCTGCGCCCAACCAGATAATCCTGGTTTCAAAAAATGTCTGGCATTGTAATATGGAACTGCTTTAGCATAGACATCAACTAGGGCTGGCATCTCGGGTCGCGGACCAATAAAAGACAAATCACCCCTCAAAACATTAAGCAACTGTGGTAGTTCATCAATTCTCGTTTTGCGCAAAATGGCTCCAATCTTGGTATCAACTAAAGTACTCTTGAGGGCGGCACTACCGGTATCGGCACCATTTTTGGTTCTAAATTTGTAGATAGTAATAACCTTATTATATTGACCAATCCGCTTAGTGGTATAAAAAAGTTTACCGTTTTTGTCTTCTAACTTCATCGCTAAAGCTACCACCGGAAAAATAAGAGCCGTTGGTATGAGTAGGATTAAGGCAAAAACTATATCGATTGTTCGTTTTAGAAAATCGTAAATATCACTCTTAGATTGGGAAATGTTGGCCAAGAACCAATCATACTGAATGGAACTAACCGGTATCCGATCAAAGGTGTCCTCATAGACTTTATTAAAATCCAAAAATGTCACCTGAAAGCTTAGAAAAGATAAATCAAAAATTTTGGGTAAAGCAGTTATAACGTACTTACTATTGGGATTGGCTACCACAATATCGACCCGTTCCTTTTCAATCAAACGCAGTAACTTCTCCTCAAAGTTCTCTGTTTTTAGGGCAGTGGCTTCATCTATAATTCTGATAAAAGTATAGCTGTAACGTTCGTTGTTGTTGGTTTCATCGACCAGTTCAATAGCTTCGGGCCCGTCGGCCAACAAGATAGCTCGGTGTCTAGTCTTGGGTTCAACTAAGCGATATAAATAAAGTCGCCAGATAGTTAAGAGCACTACGCTCAACACTAAATAAATCACTAGATTGGTTTTTGGTGCAATACCAAACGGAATAACCAAAAACAGGAAAGCGGCCACAATACCATTAATAATCTGCGTATTTATAATCCGACTAAGCAAAAGTGACTTCAGAAAAACTGTATGTTTATCATACAAACCAGCAATATAGAAAATAAAAATCCAAACCGTGGAAAGAATTAGAAACGGTCCGAGATGATTGGCAAATAAATCGAAACTAGGAATTTCCAAATAGCGCACCAACAAGGTGAGCCAGAGACTAAGCACAAAGAGTAAAATATCTCCCAGTACCAGCAGTGTTAATTCGCGCGTGCGCTCGCCCATAAAATAATAAGGTTTATCGTACCGGAGTCCATAAAAATGGCAAGTGGTGTAACTTTGGCAGAAGGTTTAAAGTACTATATGCTGATACTATGAACACTACCCCAAACACCAAAAAAGTCCTCCTAGTAATCACCAAAACCCACTTTGGTGGTGCCCAAAGGTACGTTTTTGAGCTGGCCATAGCTCTGCGCGAGCGGGGTTATGAGGTAGCCGTTGCCGGTGGCGGGTCAGGTAATCTAATAGATAAGCTTAAGGCTGTAAACATCCCTACTTTCGACATAGAAGGAGCGGAACGTGACATAAATTTACTAAAAGAGTTAAAGGCTTTGCGTTCACTTTGGGTGATTACAAAAGCTTACCAACCGGACATTATCCACCTCAACAGTAGCAAAATAGGCTTACTTGGCTCTCTAGTAGCCCGGGTGCTTAAAGTCCCCCAGATAGTATTTACTGCTCATGGTTGGCCGTATCTAGAACCTCGTCCCTTACCCTGGCGGATTATGGCTTGGGTTGGTTCTTACCTGACCGGACTTTTGGCCAAAAAAGTTATTCTAGTCAGTCGACACGACCTGCGTCATACCCACATGCCAGGCGTGAGGAGTAAAT
>CAYRMI010000020.1:0-7070 GCA_964425625.1 uncultured Candidatus Saccharibacteria bacterium
GAACACAGTTATGAGAATGATGCGCGTCAAACGTCAGTACTTCAACGCCATTCTGGCAGGCACGAAACCCCTGGAGGTCCGTGTCGGCTATGGCAACATCAAGAGCATCAAGAAGGGTGAGCATATCCGACTTGAATGCGGTCGCCATCATGGCATCGTCGAGGTTGCGGAAGTCCGCATCTACCAGACGTTCGCCGAGATGCTGAAGAACGAGAAGGCGGGACACATCGTCCCCGACGACCCTACAAGTGCTCTCAACATCCTTCGTGGTATCTACCCGAAGGACAAGGAAGCCCTTGGCGTGTACGTCTTCCAACTCAAGGTCATCAAGAAGGCGACGGGCAACTAACCGTTAACTTCTTCGAAGACACAACCGGCCCGGTACCCCTCAAAAGGTATCGGGCTTTTTTTATTTAGGGTTCAAAAAAACTGTCTTGGACTCGAACCGACTAAATGGCTTTAAATATGACTTTTCTCAATTTTGACAAAAATCACAAAAGCTCGAGCCCATGACTCATGTTTAAAATATGTTGAGAAATATGACTGATTTAGGCGTCTCAGTCTATCTCACATGGCTGCTGGCGGACAGGGACTCGAACCCCGATAGATGGCACCAAAGACCATAGTCCTACCATTAGACGATCCGCCAATATTTTGTTTTAATTTTACGCTTTCACGCGTCCACTAGACTACCATAATTTTATAATTGGTAAAAGTGCGCTATAAGTGTCGGTCCATAAAATTGCCTCTTCCTCAGGAATAGGCTGAAATAGCGAAAATGGAGATGCTGAAAAAACTTGCTCATTTTGGGCTAGAACTAACCAGTTTGAAGGGTTGGCCAAGGGGTTGTTTGGCTTCTTATCATAGAGATGACGAATACTCATTTGATTGGCCGAGGCTAGGGCGGGCGCTACCTTTAATAAATCCAAATATCGACTAGAAATATGAATGGCAATCACCCCATTCTCGGTCAATAATTTTTTATATTCACCAATCGCCTCTGCGGTCATTAAGTGGACAGGTACCATATCATCGGCGTAGGCATCAATAACTATTAAATCAAAATTAGGTGTTGTATCTGAACGGACCAACTCAGCCAAAGCCAATCGGCCGTCGGCTTCAACTATTTTTACTCCTGCACAACGCTCCAGAAAGTTAAACTGCTCCCAAGCCAGAGAAATAACTTGAGGGTCAATTTCCATAAACAAAAACTCATCCCCTTCTTCACAGTATGATGTCAAAGCCCCGGTACCTAGACCAATAACGGCAACTTTTAATGGTGTTGGTTGTCTGTCTTTTAGATAGGAAAATGTATGACTAATTCCAGACGAAGTACCGTAATAAGAGGTTGGTTCTATGATCAGGACCCCATCCTTTGTGGCTTGAAAACCATGACTTGTCTGACCATGTTGCAGGGCCCTGATTACAAAGTCACCCTGTTTAAACTCTTTTACGGCTTTGTGGCCAAAAAAGTTCCTTTCGTTTTCTAAGACAAAGGTCTGACGCAAAATTATATTCGAGCCACCAAGCACGATCACAATGGTAGCCATGACCGAAATTATCGCCACCGAGTGTTGCTTGATAGCCAGCGGAAAGAATTCTGGCAAAGCCGGATACCAGCGATAAAGAATAACCAGAACTGCTCCCATCATAAGTAAGGAAAATTCAATTGGCGTATTTAAGAACCACAAACTAGAAGCTTTTATCACTAAACTGCCCCAAATGCCACCAAGCGAGAGGGCAACATAAAAAGAAGGTAAACGGGTCGCTTGAGGTCTAGACGCGTAGAGATGTTCGTGACACACGTGAAATAGCGCCATCAGTATAAAGTGAACAGCTACGATAGAAATTGCTACTGGCACAGTGCCAGAAACCACTACCGACAAAGCCGAGAACACTAATACAATAACCAACGCCTCATTTGCTTGCGGTAACGAAGCCTGTTGACGCTCTCTAAATGACCAGATGAAGCTGATTAAATACAGAGACAATGGTCCTACCCAAAGTAGCGGAATGGGGGCGATAGAGGTCGTCATAAAGCTAGTCCCCGCCATCAAGGCCATTACTGGCACACTTGCAACCAGGGTCCATACCAAAAATCGTCGTGGAGTTATTACGTCAGCTTTATCAACTACGTTAACCGTAACCACTTTCCTGATTTGTGCTAAATGACTATAAACTAAATGAAGTACAGCCAAAAGTAACCCTAAGTAAAAAGCCATCCCAATCGTCCACCACTGCCCTTGCGTAGATGTACCAATAAGTGGCTCTACCACAAAAGGGTAACTCAGTAGCCCCAAGAGAGAACCAACATTGGAAATACTATAAAGTGACGCTGGGTCTTTTTTCGTCAGCCGAGCGTACCAAAACTGCAATAATGAACTGGTTGAGGAAAGTAAAGTAAAAGGCAGGCCAATGGTAATTAGTAGAGTTAAAAAGACTGACAGAGTAGGATCAATACTTAGAAATGTTAAGTCATCGTATCTTGGAGTAATAGCTGACACCCAACTTCTAGTATGAAGCCATAATTGCCCAATTACTAGGACTGAAAATAGCCCATGAATCAATACTTGAGCCAGTAGACGAAGTCTAGAAAGACCCAGGGCATAAATGTAGCCAACCGCCAAAGCCACCATAAAAAACAAAAGCGCCGTAATCCAAACTGCCGAACTACCGCCGTACCACGGTAGAATATGTTTACCAATTAGTGGCTGAACTAGAAAGAGTAAAAATGAACTTAAGAAAATCGTGCTCGCAAAAAGCGAATAATAGCTAAACATGAGTCAGGTTTTGGTTACAATCAAATAAGAGTAGTCAATACAAAATCTTCTTCGATTGTAGCATGGTCTAACTGACCAAATCCACTTCACGAGAACCGATGTCTATGTTTAGGAATTGTCTAGGGATCACTTTTTGTCTCTGTGTTCTTTGGCACTTTTTACAAAAGCAGAAAATAGTGGATGAGGACGAAGTGGATGAGCGATAAGCTCCGGGTGAAATTGTACTCCTAAGAAAAATGGGTGTACGGTTTTAGGTAACTCCGCAATTTCCATCAGACGACCATCTTTAGACTGTCCCGAAAATACCAACCCAACTGACTCTAGTTTTGCCACATAGTCTGGGTTTACTTCATAACGATGTCGGTGTCGTTCAATTACTGAATTGGCCTGGTAGGCTTTCTCGGCCTGTGATCCTTTTTTAATATTAGCTTTATATTCACCAAGACGCATTGTTCCTCCGAGTTTACTTGAAGCCACTAAGGCTTTTTGCTCAGGCATAATGTCAACCACACAAGCGGATGAAGTCGGGTCTATCTCAGCAGTGTGAGCTTCCTTAAGCTTGGCTACATGACGAGCATATTCAACCACCATGAGCTGCATGCCATAACAAATGCCAAAATATGGTAAACCGTGCTCTCTGGCATATCGTATGACATTTATTTTTCCTTCAACCCCAGTTGCGCCAAAACCACCTGGTACTAAAATGCCATCATACTTAGCTAAAGTCTTACAGTGTTTATAATCAGCAAAATCAGTGGCGGATAAATAGGTAATCTCTGGCTTGAGACTTTGACTATAGGCTGAATATTTCAGAGCCTCGAGGACCGACAAATAAACATCAGAAAGAACAAAATCTCCAGAATTAAAATACTTTCCTACTACCGCTATCTTGACTGGCGATTTTGCTTGTTTGGAATTAGTTACAAAATTCTTCCAGGCCGTGAGGTTACTCTTTTTTATGATTGAAAACTTTAGTAATTTAAGTAACTTAGTAGATAAATCTTCACCTTCAAAATGAACTGGTATATCGTAAATACTAGCTACGTCCGGAGCCGATATCACATATTCACTGCGCACATTACAAAAGCGAGCAATTTTGTCTTTACGTTTTTCATCTATCGCTACCGGCGAGCGCGCTATAATCACATCCGCAAAAACTCCAACACTATTTAGTGACCGCACAGCCGTCTGCGTAGGTTTAGTTTTCATCTCACCAATACTGCCTGGCACTGGTAAATAACTCACCATGACAGTAATAACATCATCAGGCAGCTCATTTTTCATCATGCGGATTGCTTCCAGGAAAAGGATGTTCTGGTACTCGCCAACAGTTCCACCTACTTCCACCATCACGACATCGGCCTCCGCTTTTTTGGCCGCTAACTTAATCCGTCTTATTACTTCTAGTGGAATATCAGGCACTACTTCCACATTTTTACCTTCATAGCCAAGATTGCGTTCTTTTTCTATTACCGATAGATAGACACTACCGGTAGTCATATAGTTGATAGCCGGCAAATTTTCGCCCAAAAAACGCTCGTAGTTTCCCATGTCTTGATCGGTCTCAAGACCATCTTTGAGGACAAACACCTCGCCGTGTTCAGTGGGGTTCATTGTCCCCGCATCGACATTGATGTAAGGATCAATCTTGATAGCGGTAACACTAAGATTGCGCGACTTTAGTAGCAGAGCGATTGAGGAGGCAGTTACACCTTTACCGACCCCGCTCATGACCCCGCCGACCACAAAAATAAACTTCGGTTGCTTCCGCTTATTTATCTTGCTGGTAGTACTCATAGCGGAGTGGGGTTATTTAGACACGTAAGTAACGGGCGATAGCGAGAATACTCGAGACAAATCCTAATATCACTCCAGTACCAATGATTACAGCGAAGATATAACCGAAGTCATTTACGAAGTAGGTGAACAAATTAAACTCAAAGAAAGTGGCAGTGCGTGGCCCCAGCCAAATCATAATCGGATACCAGAGCAAGAGCGAAAGTACACCTGCCACAAAACCATACATAATTCCCTGCAAAAGGAATGGTCCGCGAATAAACATATTACTAGCTCCTACCAAACGCATGATTGATATTTCTTCACGAGCGGTGTAGATAGCTAGACGAATGGTATTGAAGGTAATCAGAATAGCTGCCAGGATTAAGACCAACGTAACAATAGAACTAGAACGTTCTACGGCTGACATAATAGTGTTTAGAGTATCAATTGCTTCCTTATTGCGGGTGTAATTTACCGTCTCAATAATCGGACTCTGGGGTAAGGCTGAAACACGCTGTTCTTCTAGAAACTGGGAAATGCTTTCATATTGAGACAATTCTTTAGCCTGGATGGCAATATTGGCTCCCAACGGATTGTCATCGAGCTCGTTTAGAGCCTGCATAGTTATTTCATCATTACTATACCTTTCTCGATAGTTTGCCAAAGCCTCTTCTCTGGAAGTGTAGGTTACTGAAGCTACGTCTGGTAAAGCTGATACAGCATCTCTGATAGCCTCGATATCTTCTACAGCGGCAGTTGGTACGAAGTAGACATTAATATCAACTTTACTTTGTAGAACATTAAGTGAGGTAGTAAGAAGTTGATCAATAAACATCGTGGCACCAATAACAAACAGCACCACTGTCAAAACAAAAATCGAAGCCAATGAAACATACGCATTGCGCCAAAAACCAACGAAGCCGGCCTTAGTAATTCTTCTAATTGCTGTGAGCATAGTCTAGATTATAGTATGTACTTACCGGTCGAGTCATCCCTTACTATTCGACCTTCATCCATAGTAATGACGCGTCGCCCCAATTCATCAATCACTCCCTTGTTGTGCGTAGTCATTATAACCGTTGTGCCGAGGTCGTTTATCTTGCGCAAGATTTGTACCACTTCATAGGTCGCAATCGGATCAAGGTTCCCGGTCGGTTCGTCGGCCACTATAATATCTGGCTGATTGACGATTGCTCGCGCAATAGCGACTCTCTGCTTTTCTCCTCCTGATAGTTCACTAGGGAAATTGAAGCCTTTATCAGACAGATCTACCAAGGCTAGTGCTTGGGGTACATTTTCGGCAATCTCGTCATCGGTCCGACCATTTGCCTCCATCGCGAACGCGATGTTTTCGTAAGCGGTTTTATTAGGTAGGAGTTTGAAGTCTTGAAAAACCGTACCAATTTTGCGACGGTAATGTGGTAGCTTAGTACGCGGAATTTGGTGTATATCAATTGACTCAAAAAAGACTTGCCCCTGACTTGGCCTATCTTCCGCAATAATCATTTTCAATAAAGTAGTCTTACCAGCCCCAGAATGACCAACAATAGAAACGAATTCTTTTGGTGCCACTTGAAAGGTCACCTCCTGTAAAGCCGCTGAACGACCATCATCGTACAACTTCGAAACTTTATCAAAGTAAATCATGGCAGAATTATAGCATGTTAAGCGACAGACTTCGAAGCCTCTATAAACGGTTCTAGATAACCGTTTAACACCCTCTCTACATCTCTCACTTCCAGATTAGTACGATGGTCCTTGACTAACTGATAGGGGTGTAAGACATAGGAACGAATCTGGCTCCCCCACTCTATCTTGATGGTTTTCTCTACCGATAAACCACGAAGTTCCCGACGACGTTGTTCTTCTTTAAAAGCAAATAGTTTGCCGGCGATAAGCGCTAGGGCTTTTTCTTTATTTTGCTGTTGACTGCGCTCAGTAGAAACATGGACTGAGATGTTGGTCGGCTTATGAGTTACCCGCACTGCCGTCTCACGCTTATTGACGTTTTGCCCACCGGCACCGCCGGAGCGAGCAAAAGTAATTTCCAAATCATCATCCTCTAGTTCTACCGCTTCTACATCATCTATCCGGGGCGAAACTTCAACTAAAACGAAAGACGTTTGCCGTTTGCCGTTACTATTAAAAGGAGAAATGCGGACCAAACGATGAACACCTGACTCATGTTGTAAAGTGCCATAGGCTTCCTTGCCGGATATTTCAAACACCACGTTTCGGTAACCGTTATGATCGTTAGTATTGGAATCCAAAATAGTAATGGACCAGCTTCTTGATTCAGCAAAGCGCTGGTACATTTCTACCAGCATACGAGCGAAGTCTTCTGCATCATCACCCCCGGCCCCGGCTACAATAGTAATAATTGCTGGACTACGGTCATACTTTCCCTTCCCATCGGCCGTGGCTTTTAGGTCTTGTAGCTCTTTTATCATCGCTTGGGCTTTTTGTGGATCTTGCCAAAAATCAGACTGGAGCATGGCTGTTTCAATTTCT
>CAYRMI010000020.1:7170-9078 GCA_964425625.1 uncultured Candidatus Saccharibacteria bacterium
GCGTCCTCACGCGCTACTTTGTGCTCGACTAAAGGAGTAGCTGGGCTTCTGAGGACTGAGTCACTAGTAAGCCACCGGGCTTGGTAGGCACCGCAAGCGTCATAATTCTTGGCTTGCAGTTCGGGATTAAAAATCCGAATTGGCTTGGGGTCAGTACCGACTGAAGCTCCCCACTGCCAACCGCCGTTGTTGGAAGCTTCGTCTAAGTCAATCAGAGCCGACCGAAAATACTCCTGGCCCCAACGCCAATTAACCCCGAGATTTTTAGTTAAAATACTCGCCACGATCATGCGGGAACGATTGTGCATCCAGCCAGTCTCCGCTATTTGCTTCATGGCCGCATCGACCACCCCATACCCCGTCTCCCCTTTAATCCAAGCTAAAAACCGCTTCATTGCCTCTTCATCTTTAACCCATTTAATAGTTCCTTGAAAACGCTTTTGGAATTCTGTCTGCATTAGTTCTGGATGGTGAAACATTTGGTAACGGTAAAACTCGCGCCAGATTAATTCTGAGATATAAGTAAGAGCTCCTTCACTAACACGATTGGAAAATGGATTGTCAAAAGTCTCACCATAATACTTTTGCATCATCGAGACCAAAGTCCGGGAAGACACCAAGCCCCAAGCCAAAGCCAAACTCATTTTAGAGGTTTTACTACTATAAGCATGACCATCAGATTCATCTGTATTAGCGTCAAGCTCAAGTGAGTCGCGATTCTTTTTGTAATTATCTAGCTCATCTGATTCTAGATAGTATTCAAAGCGAGCGATAGCTTCTGCTTCACTGATATACCAACCGACTAGTTTTGGCTCGGGTACTAGTTTAGTTAAATCAATTACTTGTTCACTCACCAGTATCGACCGATTTTTACTAAACAAACGCCAAATTTCCTCGGAGGTAATTTTTACCTGATTTGGTAAATTAGCCAATTCAGCTTTCGGCAAATACTTAATACCCTCTAAATCAACTAATGGAAAGTTTCGTCTAGCCGTAAAACTAGTCCAGACCGCCTTCTTAAATGGCGTAAATATACTGTAAATTGTTCCTGTGCCAGAACGAGTGTCTTTGTTAATAGTAAGAGCATCCTCGCATACTTCAATATTAATTCCAGCTGATTTTAATTTGGCTACTTGGGTATAAAAATCAACATAAACGTCATCGTTTACATAAACTGTCAGTTCATATTTTTTCGACAAGTTAATTAGATATTTAACTGCCTTCCCTTTCACTAGGGCAAAGTATTTAAATTTTTCCGCATATTTAGGAATCGTCTGGGCCAAGAACCAGCGTGATGGGTAGCCAAATTGGTACTCAGGTTTGGCCTCAGTCATATAATCTTCCAAAACAAACAGGGGTAAAAATGGCACATTGTCTTGGCGACTCGCTTCGCTCGCCGCCAACAGTGCCGGATTATCAAGTAGGCGAAAATCACGCCTAGTCCAGTAGATGATAAGAGGTGGTTTCATTGTGTACCGACGATTATAACAAACATTAGACAATTATTAGCTATATCTTCTTAAGGTTTAATTATCT
Source organism: uncultured Candidatus Saccharibacteria bacterium (assembly GCA_964425625.1). Taxonomy (GTDB): domain Bacteria; phylum Patescibacteriota; class Minisyncoccia; order Phycocordibacterales; family UBA918; genus OLB19. The sequence goes on from CAYRMI010000020.1 coordinate 8,707, forward strand.
TATATACTCTACAATTTAACTTCCAGCCAGATTTCAATCATATTACTCTTGCACGAATTCTGTAATATGCTCTCAAGTACAAATACGTTTAGCCAGAAATAACCGACACTATGTAGCCGAGAGACATAGCTCCGCTTGTTCAAGCCCGGGCGTGAGCAAAGCAGTTTGCTCACTTCGACCACCCAAAATTAAAAACCCTTTCGGGTTTTTAATTTTGCGCGGTCGACCGGACTTGAGGGTCAAGTTTCTAAACTCTCCGCCAGCCGGCGGATCGTTAAGAACTTCCTCCCCGAGCTCGCCTGTCGCAAAGCGACATGGCTCCGCTTGTTCAAGCCCGGGCGTGAGCAAAGCAGTTTGCTCACTTCGACCACC
>CAYRMI010000020.1:9178-11746 GCA_964425625.1 uncultured Candidatus Saccharibacteria bacterium
GCTCCGCTTGTTCAAGCCCGGGCGTGAGCAAAGCAGTTTGCTCACTTCGACCACCCAAAATTAAAAACCCTTTCGGGTTTTTAATTTTGCGCGGTCGACCGGACTTGAACCGGCAACCTCCCGCGTGACAGGCGGGTGCTACTAACCAGTTGAGCTACGACCGCAGTTTGATAAACTGTTCAAAGACGACTTTTTTTCGCTTTAGATGCAGTTTGTGTCGCCCATTATACATGATTTTATAAATTTTCAAAGCATCATTACTAGAGAATGTTAGTCGTGAAAAATTACCTTTCTTTGGATTGTACACACCTCCCCCTTTGATACCGTTTGATTGTAACAACTGACGTAAATCATTAAGAAACAATATCGAGGAACTAGTAAAGGATAGCTGGATTGTTTCTGTGGTAGTTTTTCTTTCTTTGTGAATTGTCCCCGCCCAAACATTACCATCCCCATCAAAATAGCCTCTAACAAAATCACCAAAAAACTCTTCCGGTATTAAGGGTAAACGCATACGGGCCGTTTTATCTGGATATAATCCTAGCTTTCCTAAATCGTAAAACCATTCTTTACTACCAATTTGAATTCTGTAGTTACAGCCAGTGCTGGATTTCCTGACAGATATTTTTTGTTCAGCTTTCATACAGCTTGCCATTGCTATAAGTAATTCTTTATCGGCTGTATAAATCGCAACATAATGATTACCCCGCTTTGTATATACAATGTTACCGTCTGCATACATAAAGCCTAAAATGTAAGCCATATCTACCTGCCAATTTTTAAAAAAATCTTTATTGTATTTTTTATAGATCGGCATATGACAGTATAATACACTATACATATTTTATAGCAAAACCGCCGAGTACCCCTCTATTAGGGAGGTACTCGGCGGTTTTGGCTTATTTGTGTCGATGGGAAGACTCGAACTTCCGACCTGGCGCTTATGAAACGCCCGCTCTAACCGGCTGAGCTACATCGACAATATTCACATTATGACACGTGAAGTGGCGACAGTATACCAGAAGTTTTGAATTATTCTAGCCTATCAGTCAATACCGACAGTAATGCCAGGATACGATATTTCAAATTAGTACTCTTTATTACTCGTAGTGCCACCACCCCAAAATATGTGTCATGGTTATCATATTTTTGTTTTGGTTTTTGCTTCAAGTATATCGGTGATTTGAATTGACTACGTGGTAAGCCAAGTGCTTTTTCCCAATACTGCATAATAATATTTTCACGATCATGATGCTCAATTGAAATATAAACATAGGGGCGTAAGTCACTTACCTCTACAGACATACATTCCCTAAACCACCTTATCATAATCCGCAGAATACGAGAGTCTGAGTTTACCACTGACGCCTGACCAGTTCGAGACTTTACCCCTTCACCCCAGTAAATACCCAGACCAAGATATAATAATTCCCGGTTACTAACCTTCACGACATTAGCTTCCGCTTGCGCTTTTGCAAGATTTAGAGCCTTTACCCGTTTAGCTTTATTCATATCCGCCCCCATTTGGCGGCCATGTTGACCGGCCAAATGTTGTTTTCTCTTTAGTATAGCTTGTTGAGATTGGGTAAGCTTAACTTCCTGACACCACAAACTAACTGAACCCGGCGAAACTTGTAGTTTTTTAGCAATGTCTTTAATACTGAAACCCTTTCTACGCAAAAGAAGAGCCTCTAATTTTTCCTTACTTTTTGACATATGTTTATATTAACAGATGTCAGTGGTTCAGTATTTAGTTATGCACCAAAACATTTTGTCAGTCACTTTCTTCTTTATTTAAATCATCTACAAAGCGTATTCCTTAGTTAAACTTACTCTAGTGGCGAGGGTTTTTTCGGCCTTTTCTATATCTTCTGGGTAACCGATAGGAATCCACAAAGACTGTTCTACGACTGCAATAGGATATTCTTTCGCGTACTCGGCAATTACGTCAGTCAAATAGTACTCCCCTTTTGTTTCTTTAGCATAAGGATCGAATTTGAAAATATTATCATCAAGTACCATTACACCAGTAGAAGCGAGATTGGATGGTGGATGTTCTGGCTTTTCTATCATTTCAGCCAAAGTGCCATCTGGGTGACGCACTACAATACCAAATTTTTCTGGAGTGCAGGTATTATAAGTTAGCATCGAGCGAGTGTAAGATGTAGCTCTCGCTATATCACTTGGACCATGCAGGTCATCGGCAAACATAAATAAAAACCTTCCTTTTAGTAAATCTTTACACAACCAAAGGGCATGAGCCGTTCCCTTCTGTTCCTGCTGGGTAACATAAGTAACTCGCTTACCATGAAATTCCTTTCCACAATATTCTTTTATTTTCTCTTCTAGGTAGCCGGTGACAAAAATAATTTCATCAACCGAACTCGGTAGCGCTTCCACAATATGATCAAGTAGTGGCTTACCCGCCACCTTTACCAGGGGCTTAGGAATGTTTTCTGTTAAGGGACGAAGTCGGGTGCCTTTGCCGGCGGCCAATATAACGCATTGCATATGCTGACTAGTATGCCATATTTCACACCAGACACCCAAATTTACCTGTGGTTTAAT
>CAYRMI010000021.1:0-10431 GCA_964425625.1 uncultured Candidatus Saccharibacteria bacterium
ACGGTCCAAAGACGACGGAAGTCGTTCTTCTTGTCCTTGCGGTGAGCAAAGGCATGAAGTTGAGCGTGGTAGATTGCTTCACGCGCCACTCGCTTCTTCTTTGAACGTTGCAGTTTATAACCCTTTACTTCGTCGAGGATATTGCGACGACGCTTTTGCGCCATCAAGCCTCCTTTTACACGTGCCATATAATGATTATTACTTAAAAATACTGATAAAGGGTTTATGCACCGGTACTTGGTAGGAAGCGACGGGTGATGCGCTTACTCAAGGTCAAGAGCTGGGTGCGCTTGCGACGGAGACGTTGTTGTCCGGTTTGGCGAGCGTTGAAGTGGTTTTGGCCAGGCTTACGAGCTACCAGTTTTCCGTTCTTAGTCACCTTGATGCGCTTACTGAATGATTTGTTTGTCTTCATATATAATTTATCTAGCCGGAGCCGAAGTGTCGCAACTATAGCGTATAGTGGCCTCGCTGTCAAAGCTTTTTTAGGGTTTAGATCATGCCAGCCTCAAGTAAATCGTCCAGGCTCTTTTTCTTGGTTTTGGTGGCCGTTTCGTCAGTCTTTTTCTCTTTAGGTTCAGCCTTATTTTTAACGCCCGCTTTAGAGGTGGAAAGGGTTGGTTTGCTACCAGGTATGCGTTCTAGGGTGATGGTAAAACCTTTGGGGCTTTTCTTTATTTCGTCAGCAATTTTGTATTCAGTGGGGATAATCTTGAGGAAACGTTCCAATCTCTCCTTGAGAAAGCCTTGTTCCATATACTTATAGCGTCCCCAGAGGAAAAGATCGACCTTGACGCGGTGTCCTTCTTCGAGCCACTCGGCCGCTCGTCTAGCTTTGAGTTGTTGGTCATGGTCGCCGGTCCCGATTTTTACTTGAATACTCTTAGTTTCGGTGACATGAGACTTCGCCTTCATTTCACTAGCTTTACGCCCGGCTTGGTAGCGGAACTTACCAAAGTCCATGATTTTGGCCACTGGAGGTTTGGCATTGGGGGAGATTTCAATCAAATCGAGGTGATGTTCTTCGGCCACTTTAAGTGCATCTTCTAGAGAGAGGAGGCCGAGATTTTCACCTTCTGGTCCAACCACGCGTAATTCCTTGGCGCGGATAGCGTGATTGATACGAGTTTTGATTTGCTTTTCAGCTTGGTATGGCTTCAACAAGAAAATTGGTCTTAATTAGTAATGTAAAAATTTGAGAATGCCACATGACTCACTTTTTAGTAAGTCACCAACGTTGGCAACTATTGGTACCGAAAATTTACCACAAATAGGCCATAAAGCAAAGGACTACAGTGTTTAGTTCAGGTTTTTTGGTAGTCCGGGGATAAAATAATTTGTCTTAGCTTGGTAGGCTTGGTATTCCTTGGGGTAGCGCTCCATAAATATTTTTTCTAGCATTGGCCCAGTGACTTTGGTAACAATATAAGTAATAAGCAATGGACTGACAAAAGCCAAGTAACCAAACGGCAGGGGACAGACGATTAAAGCTAATCCCCACCAAATCAAGGTCTCACCAAAGTAGTTTGGCCTACGACAATAGCGGAACAGTCCAGTGGTCATGATTGGGGCGTTTTCGGTACCAGCTTTTTTGCGAGCGATAAATTTATCCAGCTGATGGTCAGCCAGACTCTCAATCGTCAAACCGGTGATATAGACTAGAAGACCAAGAGGTAGAAATAGGTATAAGAGCGGTTGGTCGGTCATGTTTAGATTTGGTTCTGCCAAGCTTAAGATTAGAGGTAGTGAGACCAGCAAAATGACAACCCCTTGCAGGAGGTTTATTTGTAGATAACTTCTGATGACAAAATAAAGCCTCCCACGTTTGCTCCACTCGGTGCGCCAGTTGGCGTATCGTACATCTTCCTTTTGTCCGCGATTTTTGCGGTAGATACGATAAGCAAGGCGACTAGACCAAATAGTGATAGCGCCAAGAATGATGATGGTTAAAAACGAGTGACTCGCCAACAGCCAAGTGGACATTAGTCCGGCCAAGAGGAAGATAGGACCATAAGCGATATCCATTAAACTATTATCGGCGCGTAGCTGAGCGAGCAGAAAAGTAGCTGTGACTAAAATAAGAAGTAATAGTGCAAAAATACCAAACGTTATGAAAAGTGTTGTAAACATAATTTTTGTTTATCATAGCAGGTGATACAATGTTATGCATATGCCAAGAGCTAGGATTGTTGGTGACGAGGGTAAAGAAGCGCTGCCTAAGCGGGCGCCACGACGTACAGTGGCTCGCGCCCCGCGCAAAAAATCAATCCCAACTATTAATACTTCAGTTGAATCAAGAGACGATAAATATGAAATCACTAGACCAAGACGTAAAGCCCCAACTCGTATCTTGAATTCAGCTAGTACAGCCACCGGTGAGACTAAGTCACGTCGTAATTTGTACGTTTCATTTGGGATAGTTACGCTAGTAATAGCTGGCGCTATTGGGTTTGGTTATTCTGACGAGGGACAGATTAATCCCGCCACAGTTATTTCTGAACGGAACGCTAGATTAGTAGCTGGGGAGTTAGAGCTTGACTCTATTGATGCTGGTACACCGACTGAGACTGTTATCCCGGTGCAGAATAACCCCTCCTCAATACCAGATGGTGGAATGGTGATTAGTAAGTCACCTCCACCTAAACCCACACCACCACCGGTTGAAGTAGCGTCAACTACCGAGGCCTCCAGTACCGCCAGCTCTAGCCCTGAGGTTTTGTCTGAGGCAGAATTGCTAGAGGAAACTAGTGTAGATACTCCAGCTGAGATTGAAGGTGGGGAAAACTCTAACGGGGAAGAAGTGCCGTTAGTAGAGTAGTTAGTTTTTAGAATTTAATTTTTCGCCACAAGCAGAACAGCGACACTTACCTTTACCAATCAAATCATCAAAGTACATCTTGCCGTAGTTGTAAGTGAGTTCCTCGCCGGCCTTGATGGCGCGTTTGGCGAAGATAAAGATCTGGGTTTCATCCTCGCTTAGTTCTGGGTAGCAGTTTGGTTTACAGGAGTGATTTAAATACCGAGCGGTATTTTCTCGTCCTTTGCCATCAATCGTCCATTGGTCATTGAGCTCAAATAGATACTTCCCACCCCGACGGTTGGCTTCTTCTTCGGTGATACGTTCGCCGGTGTACTCTATTACTAGTTCGCCCCTCTTAAAATCCGCGGTAGCAAATAGTCCTAGACCGGCCGAAGATTTTTTGACGGCATATTTTTTAGTTGTTTCCATATGGGGGAGAGTATAGCAAGTAGTGACAGGATAAAGAAAGAAGCAGTGTAGACAACCCCACTCAACCCTCATTCCCAAAACTCCAAATAATACGATTGATCGTATTATTCTAAATTAGGAAAATTATTTTCAATTATTTAAAAATGTTTTGAACAGTTAGAAAATTAAGAATGAAAATTTTTTGTTATCATGGTGGGGTATGCAACAAGCTCTTTCCAAGTTCATTAGAGCCACTGACTATATCTCAGCGGCGCAAATATATTTACGAGATAATTACTTACTTAAAGAACCGCTCAAACGCGAACATATTAAGCCCCGCTTGCTTGGTCATTGGGGTACTTGCCCGGGAGTAAACTTCACTTACGCGCATCTCAACCGCGCGATTATAGAACATAACCTCAACATGATGTTTGTGCTTGGTCCGGGGCACGGTTTTCCAGCTATTCAGTCCAATCTATTTTTGGAAGGTTCCTTGAGTAAATTTTATCCTGACTTACCGCGCGATGGCGGTGGCTTGGCCGAGCTCGCTAAACGTTTTAGCTGGCCATATGGTTTTCCTAGTCATAGTAATCCCGAAGCCCCAGGCGTAATTCTCGAAGGCGGAGAGCTTGGCTATGCCCTAGCTACTTCCTACGGTGCGATTTTAGACAATCCCGATTTGATTGTTTCATGTCTCATCGGTGACGGGGAAGCCGAGACCGGACCAACTGCTACCGCTTGGCACTTAAGTAAGTTAATAGATCCGGGTAAGAATGGAGCAGTATTGCCTATTTTACATCTCAATGGCTACAAAATTTCCGGACCGACTTTAATGGGTCGGATGAGTGATGAGGAACTCACTCTGTTGTTTACTGGCTATGGTTACCGGCCGATTTTTGTCGATGCTTATGTTAATGAAGATGTGCATGAAGTGATGATTAAGGCATTAGATACAGCTGTTGAAGACATTCGCTTCACTCAGCACTGTGCTCGGGAAGGTACACTTCATAGCAACCCTCGCTGGCCGATGATAATTCTCCGCACTCCCAAAGGCTGGCACAGTATTAAGCAGGTACGGGAGAAAAGAATTGAAGACAACCACTACTCGCACCAAGTGATAGCAGAAAATTGTTTGCATGATGATGAAGAATTTAGGTTACTGGAAGAGTGGTTGCGATCTTATCATTTTGAAGAACTATTTGATGGTAATAATTTCGACACTGAGATAAATTCCCTGGTCCCTAGTGAACAGCAGCGGATGGGTAGTAATCTACATGCTCATGGGGGAGCACCACATTACCAACCTCTTAAGTTGCCAGAATTAGTTGACTATGCGGTACGCAATACCTGTGATCTTGATGATCCCATCTGTGGCGAGACTAGTAGTATGGAAAAGATTGGTGCTTATCTACGAGATACCATGCGTCTCAATGAAAACGAACGCAACCTCCGTCTCTTTTCTCCCGATGAGACTTATTCCAATAAGCTTCAGGCAGTGTTTGAGTACACAGACCGAGCTTTTGTTTGGCCACACAAGGAGTGGGACAAAGACTTGGCTTGGGATGGACGGGTTTTGGAGATGCTTTCGGAACATAGCCTCCAGGGTCTGATCCAAGGCTACGTTTTAACTGGCCGTCATGGAGTTTTTGCTTCTTATGAAGCCTTTGTACAAATAGTAGCAAGTATGGCCGATCAGTATGCTAAGTTTCTTAAAATCGCCCGTAGCGTGTCCTGGCGGGGTCTCATACCATCACTCAACTATATTTTGACCTCTACCGGCTGGCGTCAGGAGCACAACGGCTTTTCGCACCAAAACCCAGGCTTTATTGATGGAGTTTTGCAAAGACAAGGTTGCTTTACTAACGTCTACTTCCCAGCTGATGCCAACATTGCTTTGGCCACGATGAAGCGGATGTTGGAGTCTACCCGAGAGATAAATGTGTTGGTTTGCGAGAAGCGACCACTACCAATCTGGCGTACTCAGAGTGAAGCTGAAAAAGATGTGCGCGACGGACTATCCATTTGGGAATTTGCCAGTGATGCTGACCCACATGTGGTGTTTGCCGCAGCCGGAGATTATCCCACCCAAGAAGTACTAGCGGCTATCAGTATTGTTCGTCAGGAATTGCCAAAGTTGCGAATGCGGTTTGTAAATATCACTTCACTGTCAGCTCTTGGAATTGGTAACTCGCAATGTAAAGTCCTTCCTCATAGTTTTGAAGATTACTTTACCAAAGATAAGCCAATCGTGATCAATTTCCATGGTTACCCACAAACCATGAAGCAGATATTATTTGATTATGGTTGTGATTCGGATCGAGTTCATATTCATGGTTATGAAGAAGTCGGTTCTACCACCACTGCCTTTGACATGATGGTACGTAATCGGGTAGACCGTTTCAACTTGGCTCTTGAAGCAATGTCGGTAGCGGTTAAAGCTGGGGTAGCTGACACCAAAGCCGTTGATATACTAAAAGCCAAATTCTCCAAGCAACTGGCTGATCACCAAAAATATATAATTGAAAACGGTGATGACCCTGCCGAAATCACCAATTGGATATGGCAGTCACGCTCATAGTCAATCCAGGTTCTTCTTCAAAAAAATACGCTCTCTATGAGGGTGATGAACTTCTCTTGTCGGCCCAGGTTGAACATGATGAAACAGGTTTGATTTTATGCACCACAGTCAATGGTACAACTGACCGCTGTCAACCGATTGAAGCGACAGCCTATGATACGAGTTTGCTTAATTTTATCGAACGGGCCTTAAATGAAAAAGTTCTAAAGTCTACTACTGAGATTGTCACTGTCGGAGTGCGAATGGTAGCGCCTGGTACATATTTTACTCAGCATCGCCTAGTGGATGAAGACTTCATGGTTAGGCTAGCAAAGTCTGCCACTAGAGCGCCATTACATATTCCTCATACCTTGAGGGAAATTTCCGTTCTGCGCCAAGCCCTGCCACAGGCTTTGATAGTAGCCGCTTCCGATAGTGATTTTCATGCCAGGATGCCAGAGAAAGCTAAGCGTTATAGTCTATCTAGGCTTGAAGCCGAAACCTTAGACCTGTACCGCTTTGGTTATCATGGCTTATCGGTGGCTTCGGTTATCAGGCGCTTATCTACCCTGGCATTAAAACCAGAGTCTAAAGTGATTGTTTGTCACATTGGTAGTGGGGTAAGTGTGACGGCAGTAAAAAATGGTCAAAGTATAGACACCACGATGGGCTATGCTCCGGGTAGTGGACTAATTATGGGTAGTCGAGCTGGAGATCTTGATGCCGGAGCTTTATTGAGTTTGATGCAAGTACGCAATCTAAAAGCCGTCGACGCTCAGACTTATGTTCAAACCTACGGCGGTTTACGAGGTTTGGCCGGAGAATCAGATCTCCGTTATCTTTTGGATCAAAAATCGAAAGGGAACCCCGAGGCTACTTTGGCGATTGAAAGTTTTGTTTATGGAATCCAAAAAGTCATTGGTGCTTATCTAGTAGCTTTATCAGGTATTGACGCACTTATCTTTACGGCCACAGCTGGCGAACGTAGCCCAGTTTTGCGTTCACTTATCACCTTGCCACTCTCCTCGCTTAAAATACAGATAGATGAAGAAAAAAACAACAGCCACATCAGTGTTGATGGAGTGATTAGTAAACCTGAATCTACAGTCTTAATCGGGGTTTTGCGGGGAGATGAGGCAAGTGAAATACTTAAAGTTACACAAAGTATTAATTAGTCGTATGAGCCTAGATAAGAAGTTAGATTATGATAATAAACCAGTCAACTCAGCACTTGGAGCTGGAATCATAACCTTTACTTTATTAGCCCTTCCTTTACTACTGTTAGTCATTTTTTTTGATTTCAGTCATACCAATTTGGGAGCGATGGCTTTTCTTTTGGCTCTAATCTGTGTCACTTTAGTAGCTAAGATGGTTTATGATGGAGAGAAAGCAGATATTTTCATAAATTCAGCAGTTACCAAACAAGTAAGTTGCGAGACCGAACCAATCCAAATATTATTTAGTGAAGTCTATGAGAACAGTCCGGTAGCTTATTTGGTTACCGGTACCAGAGGCGAAATCCATTCAGTTAACCCAGCCACTAGCCGCATTTTTGATTTGCCAGCCCAAAAAATAGTAGGACAAAATTTCTTCTCTTTAATAAATAATTCATCCAATCCTCACTTCGATTTAATGGTCGAAAAAATTCAAAAGGAAATAAGCGTTTCTTTGGAGGAGATACAGCTTATTCAAGGCAGTAAGATTAGTTGGCTATTATTGTCTGTTTTCCACTACAAAAATAGCTTAGGCAAACCTCAATGTTTAATGACTATCTTAGACATTACTAAGCAAAAAGAGGTGGAGGTAGCTAAATCAGAATTTGTTTCACTAGCTTCGCACCAGTTACGGACTCCGATTACCGGTATGCGTTGGAGTGCCGAACTTTTATTGATGGATGGAGGTGATAGTTTAACCGAGCAACAACGTCGTTACGTCACCAGGTTGTTAGAAAATATTGAACAAATGAATTCCTTGGTAGATGATTTTTTACAAGTTTCACGGTTTGACCTTGGTACTAGGACCACAAATACACAATTAATAAACATAGAAGAAATTTGTGAGGAAGTAGTGAAAGAGCAGACTGTAAGTGCCAATGCTAAAGGACTAACTATCGAAAAAAATTACAGCAATGATTGTCATGGTTTCTACACTGATCCAGCTTTAGTAAAAATGGTAATAACCAATCTTTTTTCCAACGCTATAAAATATTCAAAATCACAAGGAGAGGTTTATTTGACTGTAGAGCTTATAGATGGAAATGTGAACATAATTATTAAGGATACCGGGATTGGTATTCCCAATAATGACCAAGCTCGGATTTTCTCAAAATTATATAGGGCCACTAACGCTCAAAGCGAGGTACCGGATGGCACCGGTCTAGGGCTCTATATTGCCCATAAGGCCACCTTGGTACTGGGAGGGAGATTGACGTTTTCTTCTACTGAAAACGTGGGTTCAACTTTTGTCGTTACTTTGCCGTACTCTGTAGCCAGCTAGGTAGTTAGCTCTTGTTCAATTCGACTAGATAGATTATCGATTCCCCACTGTGATTTATGAAGGATACTTTCAGCCGTTAAGTTTAAATCATCCGGGACAGCTTCGGAGGTGTCAGCGGCTGTCAGGATTAGCACCTTAGCAGATTTGCCCCAATCATCTTTGCGTAAAGTGCGTAAGACAGAAAAACCGTCGATATCTGGTAAACGCAGGTCAAGTAGAATCAGGTCCGGGTGCTCGTTTCTAGCTAGAATTAAACCGGTTGTTCCATCGTTAGCCTTTATTGTTTGATATCCCTTGAAGGTAAGTAAATCTTCTAATGAATCAGCTAAACTGCGTGAATCTTCAATAATAAGGATTTTTTTCGGTTGCATATAGGGTCTATTGTAGCGCATTATTTGCTTTTCGAGTAGGTTGGAATGGTCTTTTGGGTATATAATGTGAATATATGGGACTTTTCGACAGTGGTAACCCTAAACGGGTGACTAAAGAAGAATGGGAACGCATCATACAAAGCGTCTACGGTAAGCTAGATGAAAAGGAAAGAATTGAACTAGAAAAATTTTTTCGCGCGGATTTATTTGAACCAGGGGAAGAATATGGTATTTCGGCGATTGAATTTGCTACGGGTATGGAATGGTTACGTAATAATATGAAGAAGCATGAATTCGAGTTGGCTGATTTGGAGTTAATCGAAAAACAATTCAGAGAGCATTTAAATGATTAAAAAGCACCCCTTAATTTTGGGGTGCTGATGAGCGGGCGTTACTTACGCGCGCTGCTTAGTGGGAGATGGGGTCCCGCCGGGAAAAATCTCCGGTGCTTTGCCCGAATCCGGCTTGACGTAGAAGAGCTCGACCTGCGAATACTTCACCCCAGCAATCACAGGACGATCTCGCAAGAGGGCTTCCTTGTCGACTTCGGTGATTACCCGCAGGTATGCATCCAGGCCAAGCGCGGTGATGGTTTGCTTGGCTTTTTCCTCACCACCCCGGCTGAAGGTGACCTTGTAGGGAGGCAGACGCCAGCCAAACTCACCACCAGGCAAAACCACACTCTTCTTCTCTCCTTGAAGGAGAGTCAGCCGATGTGCATCGGCGTAGGCCTTGAGTGAAGCGGTCAGAGACTTGATTTTGGTCTCCAGTGGCCCAGCCTCCAGGTTGGCGATAGCGCGCAATGAGGCGACATCGGCTTCAAGCTTTTTGGTGATTGAAAGATGAGCCCGCTGACATTCACCAATTTGGAGCATGATGGCATTGGCTTCGGTCAAGGAAGAGGGAACAACAACGAGAGAAATGATCTTCTTCATGGCAATACTCTTTTGGGTGGGTGAAAAGAACAACTACAAAACAACTACGAGTAGATTGCCAGATATTTAAATATTTGTTATATTGTCGTCGACAATCGACAACAATTAATATGGATACTATCACAGAAATGTTAACTGCCCTCGGCTTACCCTTGCGCTCGCAAGCCGTTTATCTCGACCTTTTGCGACATGGTGAGGCTGGAGCAAGACAACTAGCCACCAGACTAACTATCCCTCGGTCATCACTCTATGATCACGTTAGGCCACTACTAATACTTGCTTTGGTAATAGAAAAAGAAAAGGACGGCAAAGCTATTTTTGCGGTCCATGATATTGATGATCTTGATAGACTAGTAGCCAAGCAAACCGAGTCGCTACTTTACTTACGATCAGGCTTTAAGCGAGCGAAAAATAATCTATCACAGACTATTACTGTAACGACTGAACCTAAAATAAAATTTGTCGAAGGGAAAGAGGGGGTAATTACTTTGCTAAATGAAATGCTGTGGGAATCGGGGGAAGAGATACTAACCGTCTGGCCTTATGAAGAGATGCTGTCTGTTTTAAGTCCTGACGATTTAGAAATATTCAATCGTAAGCGTATCAAGCAGAATATTGCTCTGCGGTCTATTTGGACCGGTCCCAAGCCAACTGCCAGACATATCTGGCGGGGAGGGGACTTCAAGGTCGAGCGACGCTTAGCTCCAAAAAAATACGATGCAGCGATGGCTTATAGTATCTATGGCGATAAGGTGTCATTTTTTAGTTCGGCGCGAGAGCTTTATGGTTTTGTGGTTCATAGTACCGATTTTGCCAAGCTCATGCGCACCCAGTTTGGCGCACTTTGGGAGGTGTCGAAGGTTG
>CAYRMI010000022.1:0-2890 GCA_964425625.1 uncultured Candidatus Saccharibacteria bacterium
ACAAAGCCGTGGTGGCCGAGGGCCACCACGGCTTTGTCGTTTAGGCCGGATTGGTTGACTTTATCCTGTATTTTCGGTATTGTACCGGGGTTCCAACCTCACGTGAGTAGTGTCACTCACACAAAGCGAAGCAGAAGAAAATCGTAGACAAGTGAAGTTGGGAACCTCTGTTAAGGACGGCCGTTACCTTTCTTTGCAAGAGGTTCTCAGAAAAAGCGCGAAAGCGCCATTTTATAGTAGTCTTGTACTACTACTTATTAACTAATAAGGAAGGGTTACGGTTAAATAGTGTTGGTGTTCCAGGACTTTGCCCTAGGAAGGGGCAAAGTCGGAACTAAATTCTAAATAGTCGTTGCACTCCTTTTATCATTTAAATGTCACGTTCACTCTATAAAGGACCATACGTAGATGAGAAACTGATGAAGAAGATCGCCGGCAAGAAACCCGGAGAGGGTGGTGTGATTAACACTTGGGCACGACGAAGCGTGATCGCTCCAGAAATGGTTGGCTTCACCTTCGGCGTACACAACGGCAAGGTTCACACTCCTGTCTTAGTCGCTGAAGAAATGGTCGGACACAAACTTGGTGAATTTTCACCAACTAAGAAGTTCCATCGACACGGCGGTAAGATGCAGAAGGAACTAGAACAGAAGAAGAAGGAAGCAGAAATTACGGCTGCCAAGGCTGCCAAGACGACCGCTTCTACTAAGAAATAGTCAGATACATTTATGAAAGCAATTCTAAAAAACTATCGCCAATCACCACGCAAGGTTCGCCTGATCGCTGACGTGATTCGGGGTAAGAAAGTAACTGACGCTCTCGCTACACTAAAGTTTGTCGATAAGCGAGCGGCTGGACCCTTTACTAAAGTGGTAGCTTCGGCACTAGCCAACGCTGTTTCCCAAGGTAAGTCACCAGCTAATCTATACGTCAAAAGCGTAGCGGTAGATAAGGGTAGTGTCATCAAGCGTTTTATGCCACGAGCTCGTGGCTCGGCTTCACGAATTAATAAGCGAAATAGCCACATCTCGGTAGAGCTTAGCGAAAAATAATATTTATCTATGACACACGTAGCACATCCATACGTACAGCGCATCGGCGTCAACCGTGACTGGAAAAGTCGCTGGTTTACCACCGAGCCAAAAAAGTTTCGTGAGTATCTCCGCACCGACGCGGCTATCCGAGCCCTTCTTTTTAAGAAGCTAAAGGGTATGTCAGTTGATACGGTAGAAATCGAACGCAACCAAAAGGAAATTCGTATCATCATCAAAACTGCTCGTCCTGGACTAGTCATTGGTCGCAGTGGCGAAGGAGCGGTCAAGCTTAAGAAGGAGATTGATCTGCTTTTACGCACTCAGAAGTTGTCTGAAAAGCCAGATATAAAACTTGATGTTGAGGAAGTTCGTTCACCAGAATCAAGTGCCAACATTGTTGGTCAAATGATTGCTGAAGGCTTGGAGAAGCGTCTGACTTTCCGACGCGTGATGAAACAAACCATTGAAAAAGTAATGGCCAATCGTGACGTAGAGGGAGTCCGTCTGACTCTATCTGGTCGTCTTGGTGGCGCCGATATGGCCCGTCGAGAAGAACTAAAAAAAGGTCGAATCCCACTACAAACCCTTCGTGCCGATATCGATTTCGCCCGCGTTACTGCTCGTCTCCCTTATGGAGCGATTGGTATCAAAGTCTGGATCTACCGGGGACAAGTTTTTGCTGACCGCAAGAGTGGTCAAGCCGAGACGGCTCCGCGCAACGCTCGAAGTACTCGTCCTAACGCGTAAGTAAACTTGTATGTTATTTCCAAAAAAAGTTAAGCACCGCAAGTGGCAAAACGGTCGCCAGAGTGAAGAGAAGCGCGCTACGCCAGACACCCGTGGTATTACCGTCGCTTTTGGTTCATTTGGATTAAAGGCCACCTCACCATCACGCGTAAAATCAAACCAGATTGAAGCTGCTCGTCGCGTTATTTCTCGCACGCTTGGTAAGACTGGTAAGATTTGGATTCGTATCTTCCCCGATAAACCCATCACCAAGAAAGCCGCCGAACTACCGATGGGTAAAGGTAAAGGTGATCCAGATCACTTCGTCTTTGAGGTTCATCCTGGTCGGGTGATCTTTGAGGTAGAAGGAGTAAGTGAAGATATCGCTCGCGAGGCGTTCCGTAAGGCTACTGCCAAGCTCCCATTACAAGGTAAACTCGTGCGTCGCGAAGAGACGCGCGCCTAATAAATCTTAAGACTATGATAAAAATGTCAGACATCAAAAAGAAGACAGACGCAGAGCTCACAGAGCTAGTAGGTCAGGCGCGTGAGTCAGTTCGTAAAGAGCGGTTTAAAGATAAGTTTAGTAAGAAGGCTCATGTCATCAATACCGCCAAGAAAGAAGTGGCCAGAGCCCTGACTGAACTATCGACTCGACGACATAACCCAAATGCTAAATAACTCGTATGACAACTGAAACAACAACTGTCACTAATCGTCGAGTGCTTCGCGGTACTGTCGTCTCCAGCAAGATGAAGGATACTATTACGGTGGCGGTCGAACGCTACGTAAAGCATCCTAAGTACAAAAAGTATCTGCGACGCACAAAGAAGTTTTTAGTGCACGATGCTGGCAATACTGCCAAAGAAGGTCAATTGGTCGACATTAGAGAGACTCGTCCGATCTCAAAGCGCAAGCACTTTGAGTTGGTAACTAACACCAAATAGTATGATTCAACCACAAACTATCGTTAAGATTACCGATAACTCGGGTGCCAAAGTTGGTCGCGTGTTCAAGGTCTTGGGTGGCTCAAAGAAGCGTTATGCTGAACTAGGTGAAATGGTCGTCCTTTCGGTACAGACTGCCGAGCCCCGCAAGATGGTTAAGAAGAAGGACGTGGTGTACGGCAT
>CAYRMI010000022.1:2990-7115 GCA_964425625.1 uncultured Candidatus Saccharibacteria bacterium
TATGAAAATTAGAAAAGGTGATACGGTCAAGGTACTAACCGGCAAGGACAAGGGTAAAACCGGCACCGTCCTAACGGCCATGCCAAAGCTAGACGCCGTCGTAATAGAAGGAATAAACGTTGTGAAGCGACACCAAAAAAACCGTCGCACTCGTTCACAAGGTCAGATTATTGAGAAAAGTATGCCCATACACGTCTCCAACTTATCTCTCTTAGAAGGAGATAAGCCAGTGCGCGTGGGGTACACTTTTGAAGGCGAAGGTGAGAAACGCAAAAAAGTACGCGTCGCCCGCCCTAGTGGTAAAAAAATATAAGTATGGAAACTACACTCGCTCGCATCAAAAACGCCTACACCGCTCTCAAGGGAGAGTTTGGCTACAAGAACGTGATGCAATCACCAAAGATTGAAAAGGTAGTTATTTCAGTTGGGACTGGACGAGTCCAAGACAAGGCAAAAATTGCTCTGATTCAAGATCGTCTAGCTCGTATCACTGGACAAAAAGCTTCACCACGCCCAGCCAAGCAATCAATTGCTTCGTTTAAGCTACGTGAAGGAGACATTGTGGGCTACCAAGTAACTCTACGCGGGGCACGCATGATCCATTTTCTCGATAAGCTGATTCACTTGGCTTTACCTCGTACCCGAGACTTTCATGGCCTTAAGGTAACTGCGCTCGATGAGATGGGTAACTACACGCTCGGTATCAAGGAGCACACCATCTTCCCGGAATGCGGTGATGAAGAAATCAAGGATGTCTTCTCACTAGCAGTAACTATTGTTACTACTACCAATGATAAGAAGGAAGCGGAAGCGCTTTTGCGACACCTCGGTCTTCCTCTCAAAAAGGAGGAAGTAAAGTAATCAGAAATAAACAAGTAAAAACAAAAGCCACGCCCCTTCAGGGACGTGGCTTTTGTTTTATAAACCTAGTAGCTATTTGCTATTACCATTGCGCATATTGTCTAGTTGTACCTCGCCTAGTGGGGCATCATTAGTGTTAATTCTAAAGCTATCCCGCATCTCTAACCAGATGTTTTTGTTGTATTTAATATGAATCAGAAAGACGATAAGCATGGCGATAATGGCGCCAATACCCGCCAGGGCCATGTCTTTTTGAGCATCCCATACATCTCCTTGGGAACCAAGAAAGGCTAAGCCAAGCTCAGGTGGTACGTTGGCGGCCGCTCGCCACTCAATAATTTCGTAAATCGAAGAAAAAGCGAAAGTAATATCAACTGGGAAGAAGTAACTCCAAAAACCTTTAACTTTGGCAACGCGGATAAAGACTTCCCGCACTGGATAAGCAAGCAAGAGGCCGTAGCCGAAGTGGACTAATCGGTCATACATATTACGGTCAGCTTCAAACCATTCCTGGAGCTGGTAGCCAAAGGGTACTTCGACGTAAGTGTAGTGTGAGCCGATAACGTGCAGACACATAAAAATCGTAATCAGCGTATAGGAGAGATTAGAAAGTTTAAGGTAGCGCCCGGTAAAAATAATAATCGGGACAAAGATAAAGACCAAATAGTTTTCCAGAAGCCAATCTTCGGGATGGAGGGGTTTATAGGCTGCCCAACACCAAGTAGCGAAAAAAACAGTAAATAAAAATAATTTGTATTTCATAATAGAATTATCACCTACTAAGAAATATAATTATAGTGCTTAGTGCGGATATCTATCGGATAGGAGGCGGGCACTCTAAAAACAACGTCTTTCCAAATCTAGTTAAATTTGCTATTAATAGTTTTGGACTAACTAAAAAGGGGTGATAAATGGAGAATGATATCAAGGTGATTCGTAAAAGATGTGGATTGCTGGTCAGTGAATTAGCGGCCTTAATTGGCTCTTGTCACACTAGTCAATTAAAAGTTGAGGCCAGAAATGACCATCGTCCCATGACGACATCGCTCTATTGGCTTCTGCAACATGATGCGGTGGGCGTTATTCGGGTTTTGCTCGATCGTTGGCTTTACGAAAAACCAAAAAACCAGGAACAAATGAGGTTACTAACGCAAATAGCTCATCGTTATAAGGGTAGCGACCTTGGTTATTGGTTGCGAACTGTTCGCACAGTTCATCCCGAGTTCTTTAATTAACTGGAGCGAAAGGCATGACTAGTCCTTTTGATATTCTAGATAGCAAACCGACCGCGAGTTGGCCACAAACAACCCGCGAACCAACCAAAAGTGGCCAAGGTACAGTGATCATTTTTCCACCCGGTTGGCGTGAGAAGTGTGGCCATCGGTATGTTCGACGAAACGAGAGCAAGCAAAAATTTGTCACAAAGGGGCTCTCGACACCGGATGTGGAGGAAGAGGACGGGGAGAACTACGTCCCGCCACCTAATGGCAGGGTCCATTTAGGCTTTTCTAAGGGGTTGCGGGCGGTAACAAAAAAACTGCCCCCTAAAGACAAGGAAGCCAAATCCAAACCTGGTACAGCCCGAAAACCAAAGAAGACATGACCTTATCTAACGCCAGTTCCAACACCCGCCAGTGCGGGTGTTCTCTTTGTAAAATGTCTTGACTTAAGCCCGTAATTTGGTACTGTAGCTCCTAAGGCGTGACTGGAGGAATTACTCCGTACTTCCTCTATCCGCTGCTTTGTAGCAAAGATACAAAGCGATTAATAGGGGGTGAGTTGCGAATTACTACGCAATACCACCTCATAAACAAATAACACAGTGGCAAGAATTTCAGTTAAGGTTCGCGCGGAGCGCGAACCGAAGTATGCTTCACGCGTCGTACGACGTTGCAAGCTGTGTGCTCGTAAGCGAGGTTATATGAGAGATTTTGATATCTGTCGTATTTGCTTCCGCGAATTGGCCCACGAAGGACATATACCAGGTATAACGAAATCATCATGGTAGGAGATACAATTGGCGATTTCATTATCCGCCTCAAGAACGCCGGAGCGGTCGGCAAGCGCGAAGTGGTAGTCCCATTTTCCAAGCTCCGCCAGGCTGTAGCCGAAAAGCTGGTGTCAGCCGGATATATCGAAAGCGCAAAAGCTGATGGAAAGAAAGTACAAAAGAACCTCGTTGTGACTTTAAAATACGAAGCCGGAAAGCACTATATCAATGGTGTGAAGCGTATCAGTAAGCCAGGACGTCGCCTCTACACAAAGGTCGCAGATATTCACAAAGTTAAGTTTGGTCAAGGGCACATGATCCTTTCTACGCCAGCTGGTATCCTCACAAATGATGAGGCGAAAGCAAAAAACGTAGGTGGTGAACAGCTTTTTATCATTTGGTAATATGAGTCGATTAGGAAAACAACCAGTAACTATTCCAGCCGGAACCACCGCGGTGTTTCTAGACGGGGTACTTACTGTGACCGGACCAAAAGGAACATTGAAGCGAGCCATGCGTAAAGACGTAAATCTCGCTATTGAAGGCGATGTGATGACTTTTACGCCAGGTAAAACAGTAGCTGCCGCCGCTTTGTGGGGGACTTACGCTGCTCATGCCCGGAACATGATTAAAGGTGTGACCGAAGGTTTCACCAAGATTCTCGAAATTGAAGGAGTGGGCTACCGCGCTGAAGTAAAGGGTAACCAGTTGGTTTTGAGTGTTGGATTTTCACATCCAGTACCACTTGAAATTCCGGCTGGTATTAATGTCTTGGTGGAGAAGAGTGTTGTCACTTTGACTGGATCAGACAAAGACCTCTTAGGTCAGTTTGCTGCCAACGTGCGCAAGGTAAAGAAACCTGAGCCATACAAAGGCAAAGGAATTCGTTACCGAGGTCAACATATTATTCGCAAGCAGGGTAAGAAGGCCGCCTAAGCCGGTAATACTAACTAAGTTATGCAAAAAACACAGTATAAAACAGAGAAGCGCATCTCTCGACACAATCGAATTCGCGCCAAAGTTTCTGGTACCGCCACTAGGCCAAGATTGGCTGTCTTCCGCAGTAACCGCTTTGTGTATGCCCAGTTGATTGATGACGTAGCGGGTAAGACTCTCGCCACGACAGACTCACGCAAGCAGACTGGCGCCACATTGACCGAGCGAGCTAAGGCTGTTGGTGCTGAGATGGCCACCAAAGCAAAGACAGCAGGGATTGCTGAAATAGTCTTTGACCGCGGTGGTTTCCGCTACCAAGGTACCGTAGCAGCTTTGGC
>CAYRMI010000022.1:7215-10343 GCA_964425625.1 uncultured Candidatus Saccharibacteria bacterium
ATCGAGAAGGCTGTCCGCGACGCCAAAAAGAACATGATTGTCGTGGCTATGAACAAAGAAGGTCACATCTTGCACGATGTTCATACCAAGTATGCTTCTAGTGAAGTAATGATCATGCCAGCCCCTGGTCGCGGTATCGTAGCTGGTTCTTCAGTTCGAACCGTCCTCGAGCATGGTGGTGTCAAGGATGTTACCGCCAAGATTTTCTCCCGCAGTAAGAACAAACTTAACAATGCCAGGGCCGCTGTCGAAGCTCTGAAGCTCCTAAAGAACAACAAGTAATATGCAGTTACATGAATTAAAGCCAACCGCTCCACGCAAGACCGCTAAGCGGATTGGCCGTGGTGGTAAGCGAGGCAAGACCTCCGGTCGTGGTGGAAAGGGACAGACAGCTCGTACTGGTAACAGTATGCGTCCAGAAATGCGTGACTTCATCAAGAAGTTGCCCAAGCTTCGTGGTCATGGCAAAAACCGCGCTCGCACGGTAAATAGCGAGAGGGTCAAGCCAGTAGTAGTAAACCTAGCCAAAATTGAAGCTTTGTTTGCTGTCGGTGAGACAGTATCGCCAAAGACCTTGGTAGCCAAGGGTATCGTGATGTCTGTGAGTAAGCGAGTGCCTGAAGTTAAGCTTCTTGCCACTGGTGAACTAACTAAGAAATTGACCTTTACCGGTTGTGTTATGTCGGCCACTGCCCAGGCAAAGATTGAAAAAGCTGGTGGAACAGTTGCTAAATAAGGTACTATAGGTACGTATGCAAAAATTCTTCCATAAAATCAGTCTCATCTTCACTGAACCAGCTATTCGTAACCGAGTTTTGTTCGTGCTCGGGGCTTTAGTTGTATTTCGTCTATTGGCGGCTATTCCAATTCCGGGAGTAGATGAGTCAACTCTAGCGAATTTCTTGAATGACAATGAGTTCATCGGACTACTCAATATCTTCTCCGGTGGTGGATTGGCCAACTTATCGATTGTGATGCTCGGAGTTGGGCCATTCATTACTGGTTCGATTATCATGCAGTTGATGACGGTGATGTCACCAAAGCTCAAGAGTATGTACACCGAAGAAGGAGAGGCCGGACGAGCTAAGTTTACTCAGTACAGCCGACTGCTCACTCTACCACTAGCCATTTTGCAAGGTTTTGGTTTCCTTTCTCTACTCCAGAGTCAGGGAGTAATCACTGGACTAACTCCTTTTGAGTTCGCGGTCAATGTGGTGTTGGTGGTAGCTGGTTCGATTCTTCTCATGTGGATTGGTGAAATGGTGACAGAGTACGGAATTGGTAATGGTGTATCGATCATTATCTTTGCTGGTATTGTGGCCACCTTGCCGTCTACTATTAGTCAGCTTCTCTTTACGTTTAAAGACGATCCGTCTGTCTTACCTTTATTCGTTGGTTTTTCTTTTGTAGCTCTAGCAATCATTTACGCGGTAGTGTTTATGACCGAAGCTGAGCGTCCTGTGCCGATTACTTACGCCAAGCAGAGTCGTGGTGGCACAACTTATGGTGGTAGTTCATCTTATCTTCCACTACGTCTCAATCAAGCGGGAGTGATTCCCATCATCTTTGCCTTATCTATTCTGTTGTTCCCGCAAATGGTCTTGAATATTCTTTCCGCCTTTGACTTGCCATGGGTAGCTGGGGCGACCGAAACAGTTAATGCTTTATTGGCCAATCAGTTTCTCTACGGGGGAGTGTACTTTGCGCTGGTGTTTCTCTTTACTTTCTTCTACACCGCCGTTACCTTCGACCCAGATGCTATAGCCAAGAACTTACAACGCAACGGGGCATACATCCCTGGTATCCGCCCTGGTGATCACACTTCAGAGTATTTAGGCAACCTGATTACCCGTTTGACCCTAGTGGGAGCCGGATTTCTTAGTCTCATTGCTGTCTTACCGATTGGTATGCAAGTAGCCACAGGCATTTCTGCTTTGGCGATTGGTGGTACAGCGGTACTGATTGTGGTGTCCGTAGTGTTGGATTTGATTCGACGTATTGATGCACAACTGTCCCTCCGCGAGTACTAATCGCGTGACAAAATTCCCAATCTACTTTGTTGCTCCAGTCGCCAAGTTTCTCTCCGTACGACTTGTACGTGTCGAAACTCGGCTCGGTCGCGCCTCGTAGCTTGAGAATTTATGCTCACGCTTGAAGACAGTGAAAGATAACGAAAAAAGACCAGAGAGCGTACATTGGTGTACGCCTCGGGTCTTTTTTCTTATACTCCTCGTATCTATCGCCCGTAGGGCGTTTTAGATTTTAAAAGACAGTACGTCTCAAAATATTTTCCTTGTCCGCCTTGCACCCGGTCTAATTTTCAGAAAATTTTGTTTAACAGATGACAGCTACTTTGTCACTCTAATACTTACTTGAGTGACGATTCAGGTGAAACGATTGTTAAGTTTGGTTATCTATGGTATAAAATAAATATTGAGCTCGACGACAGAAAATTGTATCGGCTTGCTGCGGACATCAAGCAATTGATGTACTAATGAGTGAAATGACCTTCCGGTCTGCCGTCACTCCGAGCTACTAAAAAACACCACTAATCGTGGTGTTTTTTAGTTCTTTTTTACGATATGCTATAATTTTATTAATATGCAGTACCGAGATACTCTACCTCAAATCGAGCTAGATGATGATACTGGTTACGAAACTTGGCTTAGAGAGCATGCCTTGGAAGCAGAAGTAACCGGGGGGGGGTAGCGAGGAGCCGGTAAGTAAAGACCGGCGTGGCTGGCACCAAGTGAGCCATGTCACCGCTATGCCCGCCACGCCTACCACCACCGACGATCAAGGTCACACCACCAGCTCCTTTTCAGTCTTTACCATTTTCTTTATTCTCTTAGCGCTCTTTGGTATCGGCTACTACACGTACTATCAAGCCTCCGGCGCTACGACGCGTATCTACTCTGGTGCTACCGCTACCTCCACCCTCGCTACAACCACTATTGGCCTCACCTTCACCCCTGACAATCTCCAGTCTGGTCTCATAAGTCACTTTACCTTTGATGGCCCAACGATGGACTGGGCCTCCTCGACGGGTGAGGTAGTGGAACTAGTGACTGCACCGACTTTTACCTGCGGTACCGACACCGTCCTCGATGCCGACGCCAACGTATACA
>CAYRMI010000023.1:0-10045 GCA_964425625.1 uncultured Candidatus Saccharibacteria bacterium
GCTGACTAGTATGCCATATTTCACACCAGACACCCAAATTTACCTGTGGTTTAATTGCATAATTCTTCTATATGTCGTATAGTCTTTCCACCTCTTAGGTATATAGCGGGGTAGAGGAGAGGTACCTCGGGAGGCTCATAACCTCCAGACCCCGGTTCGATTCCGGGCCCCGCAACAAAAACTAAAACAACACCCTTTTGGGTGTTGTTTTAGTTTTATGGCTGCGGTGGCCAGCAAGCCAACTGCTTGGCTTGCGTCGGAATCGAACGAGCGGAGTCATGTTTTTGCTCCTTCCTAGAGCAAAAACAGACGAGCTGAGCCAACAAGTTCTTATAAGCGTAGCGAATTAGAAACTTGATGTCGATTCCGGTTCTTACAGAACCTGTCCACTGTTTGGACTGTTTCTTGATCCTGCTCCGCCAGCTGGCGGATCGGTTCAGAAACATTCTCAAACAGTCTTGCGTCAGTCCCCCGGACTGACTCACCCCGCAACAAAAACTAAAACAACACCCTTTTGGGTGTTGTTTTAGTTTTATGGCTGCGGTGGCCAGCAAGCCAACTGCTTGGACACATTACAAATCAATCTAACACAAACTTTAGTCTACTTAACTCCCAACTCAGCAAACACCCGGCGGTACTGTTTGATTGTATCTTCAGCAAGACGTCTAGTCAGGACAAAGTCCGCTCCGCCGTGAGCCACCTGATTGCGTACCTTATGTGCTTGCCAAGCATCATCCAGACTCCGTAGTTGGGTTGGCGAAATACTCTTGAGACGCTCCCCAAGCGAAACCCCTGCGTAACCTGCTTCTTTAAGGGCTTCATCTAGCGCGATATCGGCTTCAATAATGGCCAACTTCCAATCGTTGGGGTGATCTGAACCAATATGCGTTTCCATATCTTTGAGACGATCATTTTTTGGACCAGTGCGGAAACGCTCATCATAAATCCGTTCCCGTTCTTTAACCATTTCCTCTCTAAGTTCAGTCAGTTGTTTGTACCTAGTAGCGGCATAGACATACAAAAGTAACATTATGATACATAAAATATAGGCCAAAATAGCATAAATTGACCAAAGCATATCCAGAAAACTCAAAATCGCTTCAGCTGAAATAAAATCTCCCAGACCTATTCCATCCAAAAAACCAGCCAGCGGACTATCGACACTCAAGCCTACACCCGGGATAGTTACCCCTTCCTCGGTAGTTGTGTTGGCTGGTATAAAAGTTGGTTCCATAATGACAAGCTAGAGACGCTCGTCGTAAACACTTTTTCCAAGTGAGAACAAATTGGCGTCACCACCATGTGGTGCTATATATTGTACCCCAACTGGTAGCAATATACCGTCTCGTTCCACCTGACCCATGGGGAATGTTAGTGCTGGTACACCAGTGAGATTTACCGGCACAGTAAAGATATCTTGCTTGTACATCGCCAAAGGGTCAGCTTGCTCGCCGATTTTGAAGGCTGGAGTAGGAGCGGTTGGCGTAATAATAAAATCAGCGACTTTAAAAATCTCCTTCAACTCAGCTCGCATCATACTGCGCACTTTTTGCGCTTTTCCATAATAGGCATCGTAGTAACCAGATGACAAAACATAAGTCCCCAGTAAAATACGGCGCTTTACTTCCGGGCCAAAACCAGCGGCCCTAGACTTTTGATAGACATCAAGTAGATTTTCACCCTCAACGGAAAGACCATAACGCATACCATCATACCGAGCCAAATTAGAAGATATCTCAGCCTGAACCACTATGTAATAAGCTGATAGACCCTGTTCAAATAGAGGCATTGCTTGTTCAACTACACTATGACCCAATGACTTTAGTAAATCTATGTGCTCATTAAATTTCTGCAGGACATCGGCATCCACTCCTTCGGAGAGAAAACCCTTTGGTACACAAAAAGTGTATTTGTCTTTGGTAGTAATTTTTGGATAAGTATCTGGAGCGATGGTAGTCGCGTCATAAGTATCAGTACCAGCCATAACTAAGTGTAGTAATTCGGCATCGGCCACGCAGTTGGTCAAAGGACCAGCCTGGTCTAGCGATGAACCCATCGCCATCAAGCCATAGCGAGAAACCGCACCATAAGTGGGCTTAAAGCCCACTAAGCCACAAAAACTCGCAGGTTGACGGATTGACCCGCCAGTATCGGTCCCAATCGCGGCTGGCACCACTCCCATAGCTACCGCAGCCGCTGAACCGCCCGAAGAACCGCCAGGCACGCGAGTAACATCCAATGGGTTATGGGTCACCCCAAAGGCTGAGTTCTCGGTCGAACCACCCATCGCAAATTCGTCCATATTAGTAGCGCCCACAAAAATCGCCCCAGCTGATCTAAGCTTAGCAATTATCGTCGCGTCATAGGTAGCAGTGTAATTTTCTAGTATTTTGGAAGCCCCTGTCGCTTTACGTCCCTTAATTAAAATATTATTTTTTATCGCAAGCGGTATACCAAATAACGGTAAGTCTAAATTTTCTTTTTTCTCTAACTGTCTAGTCGCTAGCTCGGCTTCTTCTAAAGCGTCTTCATACACAGATAGAAAGGCATTTATAGCTCCATCCTTTTCTTTTATTAAAGACAACGACTCGGTCACCACTTCAGTGGGGGTAGTTATACCGGCTTTATAATCAGCCTGAATTTCTTTAATAGTTTTTTTCATATCGCTAATCAGTTTGCAAAATTTTCTTTACCACCATATAACGACCTTCAGTTTTGGGCATTTCCGCCAAAATATCTTCGGTGTATTCATCAGCCTCATTGCCTACTACATCAGATCTAACAATATTAAAGCGATCCCCTACCTGAGGTATTCCACCATCTTTAGCTTCCGCGACCAAGGTCTGTACATTACTAACATAAGACAAAATCGCTGATAATTCAGTCGTAAACTTCTGTATCTCTGTCTCCGTCAATTCGATGCGCGCTAAGCTGGCTAAATGCTTAATTTCCTCTCTTGTCATGCCCCGCATAATACCATCTCCTTTTCTATCCCGCTATCAAAGACATAAACTTGGCCTGGTCAATAATTTCTACCCCGAGTTTCTTGGCTTCGGCCACTTTACTACCTGGATCGGCCCCGGCTACAACAAAACTTGTCTTACGCGATACTGCGCTAGATACCACTCCCCCAGCTTGTCTAACCAACTCTTCCGCTTCACTGCGCGACATTCCAGCTAAAGTACCGGTAAAGACAAAAGATTTGTCAGCTAGAACACCACTTGCCACCATCCCTACTTCGGGCAAAATTGTGAGTTGGGCTAAAAGGCGGTCAAACAGTTTTTGTTCGTCTTCATTATGTTGCCAATCGACCAAAGTCTCGGCTACCACTTGACCAATCCCATAAATTGCCTCCAACTCTTCTCGCTTGGCCTTTCTCAGTTCAGCCGGTCCAGCAAAATACTTAGCCAGCAATCGAGCCGTCTCCTCGCCGACGTGTTCAATCGAAAGTCCCACTAATAGACGAGAAAAAGTCACGGTCTTGGCTTTGGCAATGGCTGATACCGCATTTTGAGCAGACTTTTCTTTAAAGCCTGGTAGTTGCAAAAAATCTTCTTTTTCTAAAGTAAATAAATCAGCACTGTCACTAATCAAACCCGCCTCAAGCAGAGCGTCAATAATCCGCGGACCTACCCCATCAATATTTAGTGCCGTTTTTCCCACAAAATAATACAGACGTTGGCGCCGTAGAAAGTCTGAGTCCAAATAGACACACCGATAAGCCACCGTCCCGGGAATTCTAGTGATACTCCCATCACCACCACAGAGAGCGACTTTTTTAGGAAAACGAAAGGGCTTACTAATTTCTGGTCGCAAGTCCTTAAGTACGGCCACTACTTCCGGTATCACGTCCCCAGCTTTGCGTAAAATAATCGTGTCACCAACTCTAATATCGAGTCGTTTGATTTGGTCTTCGTTATGCAAAGTGGCGCGCGCTACAGTCGAACCATCGACCACCACCGGCTTAAGATGCGCCACGGGTGTTACCACCCCGGTTCTACCGACCTGTAACTCTATCGCTTCTACTATAGTAGTGGTCTCGACGGCAGGAAACTTGTAAGCCACTCCATAGCGCGGTGACTTGGCTGTATAGCCGGCGATTTTTTGCAAAGCTACTTCATTGAGTTTTATCACCACCCCATCCACTCCGTACGGTAACTCCTCGTGTGGTTTTTTCCACTCATCGTAATAAGCTTCTATATCTTGCACCAAGTGACACAACCGAGCATATTGGTTGACCGGAAAACCCAGCTGACGCAATAAGGCTAATTCTTCCCATTGGGTACCTGGAGCCAAGAGCTTAGTCTTACCAGCAGAAAATTTATCGATATCATAAACAAAGAGTGATAGTTGACGTTCTTTGGCCACCGCCGGATCAAGCTGACGTAGTGAGCCAGCAGCCGCATTGCGTGGGTTGGCAAACAATGGCAAACCAGCTTGGGCTTGTTTTTTATTTAGGGCCCCAAAGTTTGCTTTACTTAGCCAAACCTCACCCACACAAATAAGGTCGATAGGTTCTTTTAGGGTCTGAGGTAGGGTCTTTATGGTGCGAGCGGTATGCGTCACATCCTCCCCGACTTCACCATCACCTCTAGTGACAGCTCTATACAACTCTCCCTGCCGATACTCTAGTACTAGCTTTAGACCATCAATCTTATGTTCAGTCACATAGCTTAGTTTTTTGTCTATTACGTCTGACTTTTCAAGAAAGCGCTTTAGTCGACCTTCCCACTCTGCTAGCTCATTTTGGTCAAATACATTATCAAACGACCACTGTGGTACTATATGTTTTACTTTAGCAAAAGCTTCACTCGGAGCATCTCCTACCGATTCTGTGACCTTACTTCGTTTACCCTCTAGTTTTTCCTCTAAAGTGGCCAATTCTCTAACCAAAGCATCGTAAGCTTCATCAGAAATCTCTGGATTGTCTTCGGTATGATATTTGTGCTTATGGTAAGCGACCAACTTACGCAACTGGGCTAAGCGGGAAGGTTCTTTATCTTCTTTTCTGTTCATGACTACAATTCTAGCAAAACTTCGCGTTGAATAGTACCGCGCGGAAATTCGTTGCCTGGACTTGGGCACGGCTGATTATAACCTTGCACCAAAATAATCGTACAAAGTCCACCCGCTTCACAAGTTTTACTATTCTCTGGATAGTTAGGTATGTGGTTTATGACAGTATTTAAAGTTACTCCTGCGGAACTTGGCAGAGTCGTCATGGTAATAAAAGTAGCTTGCGAACAACGGTTGCCCCAAGTAAAATCAATTTCGTACTTATAAACAGCATTATTCACCGATGCGCCAAGAGTATCATTAATATGCGTTTTGGTAGGCCTCTTAGATCCAGCTTCAAAACAAGACATATCGACAGTATCACCATCTCCCTTCTCAAACTCACCTCCTTCTGCCACTCGCCAATAACGGATGCATTCCACTCCTGCGTTGGCAGCGTGAAAGGCATTCTCCGAATCTTTAGACCCGGTCGATAAACGCAACTGTTTGATAGTCAGGTCAATCAAAGTCAAGGCCACTGAGATAACCACACTTACAACCACCAGTGTCATCAGTAGAGCAAAACCGCTTTGGTTTTTGTTTTTATGGTTTAGCATAGATATTATAAAGATACGTTTGTGTTTCCACGGTTTGCGGTGCAACTACAGATCCGGTGCGCCAAGTAACCACTGACCTTACGCGTACTTTCATGTTATCGGCTTCAGAAAAATATATTTTTCTAGTAAAAAGAGTCTTTTCGTTTGCGCCTCCATCGTCATCATGCGTAAACCTAGATCGCTTTGCTCCAGCATCATAGTGCAGTTGACAATTTCCAACGATGGCGCAATTGATTGGTAGAACCAAATCCGTCGCGGTATCGTTCCACTCAAGACCACAACCTCCTACCGCATGACAATTTGCGTATTTACCACCAGCAGGATTATTTCGAAAAATACCCCAAGGATTGGCAATGTGACCAGGTCCAACGGGGAGAAAGTTGGCTAACAAGAGATTGTCCCGCTCGCGTTGGGCCAACTCCAAACCTTCTTGGGCCAAAAAGAAAGCTTGAGATTGTTCGGTCGAGAAAGACGAGCTTTTGGCCGCGCGCGAAGTCACC
Organism: uncultured Candidatus Saccharibacteria bacterium; assembly: GCA_964425625.1. Lineage (GTDB taxonomy): Bacteria > Patescibacteriota > Minisyncoccia > Phycocordibacterales > UBA918 > OLB19. Next base: position 6,113 of record CAYRMI010000023.1, read on the forward strand.
GTCATTGGCCCCACAATAACCAGCAACAAAATCGATACCGCCACCAGCATCTCTACTAGCGAAAAGCCACTTTGTGTTTGTTGTGTGTGATAGATCATAAGTCCAAAATACGTTGCGTAACTGTGGTTTGTAAACGATAGATCTTGTCCTCACTAATCTCTTTTGCTTCAATAAATATCGTTACCGTTGGTTGTTCGATATTATTACCAACTTTTTGTGGTGTGCTACCTGTCACAATAAATTCGGCGTCAGTTATTAACAAGCCCGAAGAAATGATCGGTTGAGCCAGACTGTTTCCTACCCGACGTTTAATCATAGCTTCAGTTGCATCATAAAAATACATAATGCGATTAACACCAAGACCAGTAGTGATACTATCGCCACCTTCATAGAAAGAGATACCATTAAATCTTTCATTATTACGCCCATTAGCACAATCTTTTGTACCCTGTTCCAAGCCTTCGTGTTCCAGTCTACCGTCATCAAAAATTCTCGGCTCAGGATTTAATGAAGAAGGGGGAATTAAACTATTTATCGGAGTACTATCGTTAGCAGATGTGTCACACACATAATTATACCCCGTTCGTATTTCACGCGTCATACTATCGAGCGCAAAAGTGAGGTTGGTCATAACACTCTGTTCGCCCTGGAGACGCTGGTTGTTAGAAATAAGCGCTAGTAGTGCCCCAATCGCCATCGTAATAATAATGGAAAAAATAGCCAACGAAACAATCATCTCAATGAGAGTGAAGCCGGCTGTTATTTTTTGACGAGAGGAATACATAGCTATTTTATGGTATATCTTTAACCGTTATTTGCCCAGTTTTGGTTATCTCGATAGTCCTAACTTGTGGTGGATTTGCTCCCTTCACTTCAATATCAATCTCAATTCCAGGAACAGAGGTTGCTACTGCACTAGCTCCTTCATAGAGAATAGCATCAAAATTTGGCCTCTTAAACATGACTGTTATTGTCGAAACCTCTACTGAGCCAATTAATCTTATAGCCGAAATCTGAAACCGCGGGTCAATTACTCCTGGTTTACCTAATTGCTCACCATCACCAGCATCAAAAACAAAATCTTTATCCTTATCAGTAAAAATAATGTAGCTATTTGCATTAGTATTAAATACCAAACCATAAACATTATTAAAGCCAGCTTCACCCTTGGTAGCACTGACCGCCAAAAGCTGTATCTCCCGTACCGCCAGCGCTACTTCGTAAGCCTGTCCCCGTAGTAGGGTCGACCTATTAAAAGAATCATGCCGAGTCATGACAATGCTAGTAACCAACACCATAATACTAATACTCACCAACAACTCGACCAAACCAAAGCCACGGCAGTGGTTTTGGTTATGTAATCGATTAACTAAATTTTTAGTTGGCATAAGTAAGTAAAGTCACTACATCAATCTCCCACAGCCAAACCAGTAGAAAGCCAGTAATGAGAAAGGGAGCAAATGGTAGGGCGCTTTTCATTGTAAGCCTACGCCCAAAGAAACGTAAGGGTAATTTTCCCCGTCTGGCTAAATACTGTAGAGCCAAGAGAGCTAAGCCGATAATTGCCCCCACCCAAAAGGCTAGTACAATCATCGAAAACACGCTGGCACACCCCACCATCAAGCCAAGAGGCAAAGCCAATTTCACATCACCAAAGCCAATCCATTTTCCACCCGAAGCTTGCCAGAGACAATAAAAAAAGAGTGAGCCCAAAAAGGCCGCACCTAGATCATAAGCAAAAGCTACCCCATCGGCGGTACCAAAGAGTAAGTAGCCTGATTGCAAAAGGGCTAAGCCAGTAAGAATAAACACCAACTCATCAGGGATAATCAGGTGCCTAAGGTCGTAGACCGCCACTACGACTAAGACTGAAACAAACACCAATCCTAAGAGTAACTCGAATAAACCACTACTACTTAAATAAACCAAAACAAAAAGTAGACCGGTCAATAATTCCACCAAAAAATAACGCACCGGTATATAAGACCGACAAGACCGACACCGCGCTCCAAGACCTAGGTAGGATAGAAGAGGGACTAGCTCGAGCGTGCGTAGACGCCGGCCACAAGACAGGCAATGTGAATGCCCAGCGAGTGATTTACCGGTATGCAAGCGGTACAAGACGACATTGAGAAAGCTTCCAATAATCACCCCAAAGCCAAAGAGAATACTAAGCTGAGCAAAAAATGGTAAAGACACCAATAAATCCATGCACTTAATTATAACACCCCAAAGGCCAAAAGATGTGACCTTTGGGTAACTATGATGGTGAAGACTCTAAACAATTCATCTTAAATATATACAGTACGACTACATTAATTTGAATAACATATAAACAAAAAACGCCAATAGGCGTTTTTTGTTTAATTAAATGAACTACCCCGATGCAGAGCATACGGGGTATCGGCGTTGGACTAAGTGGTAAATAAATTAATCTGTACTGGGGCGGAGTGAAGTTGTGAGTATTGGGGAATACCTTGGTTTTTAACATAGTTAGAGATGATAGACATATTAGCGTTGCCAACCGTGTTCGCGTAGTAGCCTTGAGTCCAGAAGTGACCACCCCACAGTTTAATCTTCACCTCTTTATGTTTGGTAAAGATGTGTTTGGCAGTGATGCTTTTTATTTTCTTAACTAAGTCTGAAAACCGTATGTTTGGAATGGTTTGGATGAGAAAGTGAACATGGTCTTCATCGATACCGATTTCCAGGAATTCTATATCGTAGGCGGGACCAAATTCCAAACATACGGTTTTCAGGGTTTGTGCTACTGCGTCGGTGAATACGTCACGGCGATACTTCACTGGACAGACTAGGTGGTAGATAAAGAGAGTTTTATTATGTGGTTTGTTGATATGGGATGGTTTGCCTGACATTACTGCCTAGCATAACAGAGTTTTCCCCGATGCAAGCATGCGGGGTAAAGATGGAATATAAGGTTTAACTAAGTACAATTTAACTCACTATCAGCCAGTTCATTCTCTGTCAACATATTCATTCCCGTACTATCGACACAGAAGTATTGTTGGACACCGTTTTTTAACACCGTCATTGGCACAGAAACGGCATAAGCGACCGCATCATCGTGGCAAGCCACGTTAGTTGCACTACTTGGACTATTAATATCAACGGTAGACGTGTCAGCCGGGGTGCTAGCCACCAGAGCTACTAGTAAAGGAGTTACTTTAGCATCATCACATACCGTGACGTATGAATATCCGCCTGAGTTATAAATTAATTCCGCTTGTGCACGTAGGCTAGCAAGAGTTTGTTTGGCTGAAGCATCAACTCCACCTCCTCGCGCATCATTGAGTGAATTGACAACCATCGCCACCAAAATACCAATAATAGAGACAACAATTAGTAGCTCAACTAGGGTAAAACCTAAAGAATAACGTAGAAAATTCATCAATTAATTATACAGTACGACTACATTAATTTGAATAACATATAAACAAAAAACGCCCGAAGGCGTTTTTTGTTTGTTGTAGATTATATACTACGGACAAGTAACAGAGTTTGCAGCCAACACACTGCCATTTTGTCCAGATTTACCTGTACTATCGACACAGAAATATTGAGTGTTTGCTCCAAGTTTAACGTTTAGTGGTGCTGAGACTGCGTATCCAGTAGAGCTATTGTGACACATCACTGTATCGGCAGTTCCTGCAGTAGCATATACACTACTGGTAGCAGTTACTGCCGCATTAGAAGCATCTGCAGCATCAATTAATCTGGTCACTCTTGGATCACTACAAACTGATGAGTAATTATATCCGCTTGCGTTATAAATTAATTCGGCTTGCGAACGCAGACTTGTCATTGACTGCTTGATTGAAGCGTCCTGTCCGCCTCCTCGCGCATCATTGAGTGATCCGATTACTACCGCGGCCAAAATACCGATGATAGCGATTACCACGAGGAGTTCGATCA
>CAYRMI010000024.1:0-3126 GCA_964425625.1 uncultured Candidatus Saccharibacteria bacterium
CCATCTTCGGACCAGTAGATAACAGAAGAATTAAACACCACAACAGAATTAGGAGCCACACAACCTTTGTCTGTAATCTTAAAGACGCTGTATCCAGTGGCAGAGAAAACGTTCTCATCCACACCAACCACTCTCCATACACCATTATTAGCGAAGATAAAGAGGGAGGCTTGAGCTTGGACCATACGGTTAATACGATAGGCCCCATCAATCTTGATAAAACCTCCGTCATCATCTACAACGAAGGAGTCAATATGAGAGGTGGGATCAGCTTCCTGATAACATTTGGTTATCTGAGAGGGGTCTTGAATAACCCTGCTGAACAATACATAGCTGGACATTCTGGGAGAACGTCCATCACCACCTATTACTTCTCCACTAAAACCTGCATACCACACTCGCCCCGCGTATTGCGTAAGTACTGAAGGGCCATCAGGTGTTCTATCTGTAGGTAATGTGGTTACGGATAGGGATAGAGTGGAGTTGTTACTACGAAGTAAAGCCTCCTGAGCTAGTCTAGAAGTCCCACGTTCGAGAGCATCAATAACGAAATAACCCCAAGGTGCTCTAGATGTGCCGGAGGGAGATTTAAACAAATCTTCTGCATTAAATCTTTCCACAGTTCTGTTAGAAGCAAGGTTAGCGTTAGCAAGCAGGTGTGGCACAACACTATCGGCGTTGGAAGGATAAGCAGTGCTACCCGACTCTGTATAGAACTCTGTAATAGGGTCAATCAGGTTAGTAGTATCCGCATCCCCTTCCACACGAGGTAATGCCCAAGTTTGGTTACGAAGATTGTAGAGATGAGCGTCATTAATAGACGAGGGTCTTACCTGAACATTAAGGAAGTCCGTAAGTTCAGTTCCACCTACTGTAGCTTCGACTCCGAAGAAGTCCCTAATAAGAAGGGTGTCAGTAGTTTTAGTAATAGTTGCATCCCCATCAAAATTAAAGATGGAGATTTCTTTCTCACCAGTTCCTACAACCAATGTGCCATCAATAGAGGCATAGCCATAAGTAGTAGAATAGGTAGAAACGTTATATGTAGTGGAGTAGAGGAGGCTTCCAGAAATGGTAGCCCCATCTAAGTCATGAATAGCAAGGTAGTTCCCTAGTTGAACAACTAAGAATTGTCTATTACTTTTACCGCCAGGGTTCTCCCAACGGAATTGACTCCTAGCCATTCTTTCGCCAGCTTGGGTGTAGATACTTGTATCAACTTCAGTATAACTATCTTCCAGATTGAAACCATCACGTCTGGAACGAGAGCCATTCTTATTAATCTCCATATTCTCTTCGTCAACACTAGCGTTGGGAGGAAAGTTAATAAGGTTTGATTCGGTATCAAGTCCACCTACAAACTGGTTAACTTGAACTGGAACCCTCTGTCTTGCCATTCTTACGACCTTTCCCTAAGCTGGCGTAGTGCGTATCTATTGCCTTATAAGCTTCGGTAAGTGTAGTATACATACCTTGAAGCATGTTAGGCACAGAGCCTTGACCTTTTGCTTTAATGTTAAAACCAGAGTAGGTGCCGAGAGGCACAATGTTATAGCCTTTATATTCCGTAGTCATTAGTCATCCCTTGGTAAATTACGCATAGCACTCTTCATTCTCGTTCTATTCCTACCATAGTTTGGGTACCTAATACCACCACTCACTACCCAGTTCTTACGAGACATAGAGCGTCTTTGCCTTTGAGACTCTTGTTCAGATTTAGCATCTTGAACTTGTCTCAGTTTAAGTTGTGCCCTACTGATAACTTCTTCAATGAGCATGGAGAAAGCATCAATAGGAAGATCAGGGATGAAATCATCATCTAACGTAAAGGTGGGAATAACATACCCTTGAGCTTGAAACTTGTTAGCTTGTAAAGTTGAATCCACAGCAGAATCATACGAATCAAAGATGAGATTCTCATCATCGAAAGATGTATAATACTGAGGGGCCTTATCGTTCATTATGAGAAGTTCAATACCACTATCATCAATGATGGTATCTACATTGGAAGCGGTGCTATCACGTCTGTTGAGAATGTTAAGAAACTCATCTGGGTCTTTATAGGTCAGAAGGGTATATTTCTTTCGTGTCTCACCATTCTTGATGGTGTTGTAACGAATAGAGATCATCTCTTTAACATCTTCATTAACCAACATATGAGAGGGGAATGCTGAATCAGACCTAGCGGTAAGGGTAACAGCACGTCTCGTATGAGGCCAAGTGTTGTTGCTCATAATGTTTCGATAGACAGTTTTTACAAAACCAGCTATCTGTTCAGACTCTTCTGTATCAGTTATACTATTAACCGTATCCCCATCAATCTCTTCTAGAACAGTCTGAACGATTTCTAAGAGTGTCTGTGTCATGAGAACACCGGATTAGAAGGAATAACTCTAACAAACCAACCATTGACAACTACAGTATCACCAGTGTTGTCTGTTCTCATAGCAATCTTTATGGGGTTGTTAAGAGTGGCTGTATCTCCGATGTAAACAGTTATGTCACGAACAATGGCATAGGTGCCAGCAGACTTGTAGTTCGTTCTCATAAGCTCAAACGAATACTCAGCAGGATCGCCATGAGCTAAATCCATACGAAGGGCTATTTCATGGTTGACACCTGAAGTAGTAACTTCCACATCAATACGAATGGTTAGAGTATCCCCAATAGCATACCCAGCAGCAGCTAAGTCAAACTCATCATTAACCACATCCCAGATAGCGGACTTCCCAGGAAGACGGTAAGTGCTATTTGTAAAAGCTCCTGTTCCATCGTTCTGAAGATCAACCCAAGTTCCAGAAGTTAAGTTCTGAGGAGTTCCTACGTCATTAAAATCCTCCCAACCTTGAACGTAAATCTTATTCCATGAACCTGTTCCACCCCCATCAGCAACGTAAACCTCATTGGCAAGAGCGGTGCTAATACCTTTAGGTTCATGAATGTTGGGGTCGGTAATTACACTATGCTCAGGCATTATCTACCTCCTGATAACCACTTATAGCTGCCAGTGCGCTTAAGTTGTTTGGCTGCTCTGTCAAGCTCTTTAGGACGATACTTGGCTACAGCATTGATTGCTTTCTTTTGTGTTGCTGAAACTTTACGCTTCGGCTTGGCACCTTTCTTAGA
>CAYRMI010000024.1:3226-9435 GCA_964425625.1 uncultured Candidatus Saccharibacteria bacterium
CATTTGAAGCTCTTATGAAAAAAGGGGGTTACGAGTATGCCCCCATAACCCCCTCCCAGTTGTTGACAGACTGTTTCTTAGACTTTGACGTATTGAATGACAACACGAGCTTTACCTGCCGAAGTAACGGTAGGAGTGCCCGCGTTAATGTCAATACCAACAGTGGTGGCAGCCGTCAGGCCAGCGGCCCAAGTGCCCGCCAGAGTGGCAGTAACATCATAGACGCCGAGGGCTTCACCTTGAGCTTCAGAAATATCGAAACCGTTGGTGGATTCAGTCCCCTCTGTGCCAATGCTGATTTGAGACCCAGTGCCCATAACGAAAGCTTCTTCAACTTCTACATAGACAGCCACGACTTTCGAGTAAGCGGGGAGCACAGGAGCAAGAAGCGGAAAAGCTTCATTGCCAACCATAGTTCCATCAAGGTCGATAGTCATTTCGTTAATAGCACCTTCAGTCTTGATAACACCAACGGTCTTACCAGTGTTGAAGGGGCCATAGTGGTTGTTGACGGCAGTAGTCACGTTGCCCGCGCCAGTAGCCGACCCATCACCAAATTTAGAACGTTCATAACCCATTGTTATTCTCCTTACTCAGTTGCCGTAGTCGAGGTCACAACAGCGCAGAGCGTATCAACACGCTGAAGGCCGAAGCCATAACGAGCAGTGTCAACAAATTCGTCACGACGACGCTCTTTGTTACGACCACCTTCAACCGAGGGCTTACGACGCCAAGCAGCCATGACAGGCTTAGTTTGGTCATCGAGGATACACATACCAATGTTATAAACACCAGTGATGGAAGTCGTGCCATCGTTGGCAGCACCAACATACAGACGGTTAGAAGTCAGAATGTCCCAGCCGAACCAGTTCGAGATGAAACGCTGACCAGCAGCAAGACCACGCTCAAGAATGTCTTTAGCAAACTGAGTCACGTCGTTAGTGATGCTAACCTTCTTATTGAGGGTAGCTTCCACAACGGGGTCAACGATAAAGACACGACCCGAAGAGGGAACGTTAGCTTTATCGAAAGCCAGACGGAGCATGATCAGATGCTCAAGCGAGAAGACGTTGTTGGTCTCAGCCGAAACGATGAAGTGAGCAAAGCCGTTGATGTTGGCCGGGGACGAAGCGCCCGAGTAGGCCGAGGCACAAGTGGCAAGGAAGTCAGTTTCAAAGCGTTCTTGCAGAGCACGAGTATGCTCAGTGGCACGAGCAGCCATAAGTTGCTCAACCTGCATACCGTCTTCACGAAGGTCATCAGTCACATACCACGCATCGCCAACATACTCAGTGATGGTGAACGTGATCGAACCAGATTCAATCGGGTTGTAGACGAGAGGAGTATCTTCCTCAGTTTCTTGCAGAGTTACCGAGCCGATAGTTTTGATATGCAGCGTGTCACCATGCATAAAGTCAGCCACGTCACGATAGAAGCTATCGGGAAGCAGGCCGTCATGCAGGTTCATCAGGATGAAATCAGAATACTGTTCGGCTTCGATAAATGCACGAGTATTAGATGTAAGTTGCATTTATTTAATTTTCCACGTTAAGACGTTTGTTTGTGTATTCTTTCGATTGTCTCCACATGGCTACAAGTTCTTTAGAGGAGTGACCTCCTCTTGCAGCACCCTTTTCAAACTTAGGTGGTTCTAAGTTGCTGTTGGGATTTAGTGGTTGACGAACGGAAGATTGCGAAGGATTGTTAGGTTGTTTACTATTCTTCTGAAGAAGGCTAAGAGCCATCGTTGGATTCTGCATAGCCAGTTCCTTGAGGTTCTGTGCAGTAGTAGACAACTCTTGAGCACGTTGTTTGATATATGCAGCAGCATTATCACCATGCTCTTTTGCTAAAGCATCAACAACTTTTTCCAAGTTAAGGGCAGCTTGCCGAGCGGTCTCTCTCTGGGTAAGCTCTTGGTCTAACAGTTGTCGAACAACATCAACACTAACAGTAGATTCCTTCGGGGTCGCCGGAGTATTCTGCGGTGTGTTGGGCGGAGAAATTTTCTTAACAAAGTCTTCGATGTTACCCATCTCTTGTAGCCGCCTATTCGCTTCTTCTAATTGCTGTGCAGTTGTAGACTTCTCTGTCTTAAGCTGCTCTATAAATTGCTGAGAGGCTGACAACGCTCTTAGGGCTGTCTCGACATCTTTATATTTCTGTTCTCCGTTCTCATTCTTAATGGACGAAAGGATAGTGTTTAAACCACTAAAGGGATCGCCATTGTTTTGAGTAGTCGTATCCGGGGTCTCCGGAGTATCTGGTTTATTATCGTCATTAAACATACTAGTCTGGTCGGACATAGTTATTCCTTTAAAAATGGTGCCCAAGGGGTAGATTCGAACTCCCGACAAGATGCTTACAAGGCAACTGCTCTGCCGACTGAGCTACAAGGGCAAAATGAAACAGGAGGGAGGAAGATGAAGACCAGCACCAATGGCTCATACCTCAACCTCCCGGATACATAACTATCTTAGTATAACGTCTTATACCATAGTTATATATCTTCTATTATATATCTATATTATATATTTCTATATCTATATATTCCATATATATTCATATATATATACTGAAAAAAAGGCCCAAATGTCACACACTATTTTTCTAAAAGTGAAATAATTTTTTCGTAAGCCTTAATTTGAGCAACCTTACTAGCTACTAGGGTAGCCCAGTTAGGGCTACCAACTAGTGTATCTTCGTTCTTTATTTCGTCAAACAGAACTTGAATGTCTTTTTGTAAGATAGCTATCACTCGTTCCCTAAGACGATGAGACGAAATAAATTGAGCTTTGATTTCGTTAGCATCTGATTCGTCTAAGTTAGCGATAAGAGATAGTTTCATCGTCCACCTGCCTGTGCTAAGAGTTCTTCTTCACTAATCTGACTCTTCATAATGTTATCCTCACTCGCTTGCGTAGCAAGAGCCTGAGTTTCCTGTTGTTCAGAGATAGCAATATTAGGTTGGAAGATATTGTAACCCTGAAGGTTAACCACATCTTTGATGAAGTCAGTAAGACCAATAGCAGAAGTATGTGGAAGAATCATTTGTCCAATAGGGGAGTTGAACACACCAACAAGGTTCTGTAGCTCTTGAGCCTTCTGAGAGTAATGCCTAGCACCAATAGGACGAAGAATACCATCAGCAGTGATGTCTTCTTTCGTAATAGACCTAAACTCTTTGACACCAATATCGTTATCAATAATACGAATAGTGTCAGTGAAGTCCATATTCCTATGGGTTATCTCAAGCATGTCATTCAAAACATCTTCTAAAAAAAGTTCAAACTGAATGATCTTTTCTTGGAAGATACGACCAGCAGCATTCTCTAGGGTTTGAATCTCGAAAGCTGTCTTTTCGCCAGGAGTTCTAATCCCCATAGCTTCTCGCGGAGCGCCAGCATAGAGTTCCATACGAAACTCAATTTGTTCAATAAACTGAGTGGTAGCAGCGATGTCTCCATACTGTTGAGCCATCTCTTGAACGTCACCATTCTCATCAATATGAATCTCTACGTTCGGTCCCCAATCAAAAGCTTCTACATCACCAATAATTTTCTTAGGTGGCATAACCTTAAGATCGAGAGCATTGGCAGACATATTGATGTAATGATCAAGCATGTATTGCATACCAACCAAGTTGTCAAGCGGACCCATAGCCCAGAGGTTATTACTACGAAGTCTCCAACCAACATGACGAATAGCAGGTTTACCACCATAGGTGGGAATAGGAATATCACGAACAACAGTGGTTCTATCAACGACAGTAACCATTCTGTTCGTTACCAATTCACCTGTCTCAGCGTTATGATAATCCCCATAAAATTCAAGAATTTCTACAACATCGGAGTTATAATATTCATGTAGGCTACCAAAACCATCAAGAAGATATTGATTAGCTTTCTGCCAATCATCTTGAGTATAGGTAGTGGCCAATTTACGAAGCTCCATATGCTTCGCTAAAGCTACGTCCCAGAAGCTCTCATCTAGGCTAACTTCAGCAAGAGCTTTAAGCTCTCCAAGCGTAACAACACTACGAACAATCTTAAAAGTATTTTCAAAACTCTCAGCCAGAGGATTGAAAACAATGTCCATAGGATCAATACGAACAACCTTAGGTCCTACGAAATCAGTAGTCCTTTCTTTACTATTCGTATTATATCTAGTCTCAAAAGACGGCATGGCAAAGGAGTTACCTTTGTCAATGTAGTCATAGAGAAGACGACTTACTCTTTGTCTAAATCCACCCTCTCTCGTCTTGTTTTCCATGTAAGCGGTAATGGTCGAGGCTTTGGTTTTCTTTGCAGCATCCTTAGTGTAAGCAACCCAAGTAAGCCACTTATCGTTAGGAAAGAGAGCAGAGAGGTAGTTAGCATGAAGGTTATCCCTAATCTGAGTTAACTTAGGAAGAGTAGTATTGTGAGTCCAAGGAAGAGTAGAGTTAGCTGTAGTCGTAGTATCCGTTGCATAGATATAATTATCCACTTCAGCCCATTGAGCAAGCTTCTCTTGTCGCTGATTGTTATACTTAGTCCAAAGATTAGAAATCCATTCAGCCTGATTATCAGGGTTTAAAAGCCCTCGAAGTTCGGCTACTTTATCAGAGTTCTTCACTTAAATCCTCCAAATCTGGAACCGCTTCTAAACGGCTGTGTAAAATCTTTCATTGTATCTTTAATACCCCTCATAGGCTTCACCGCAATAGAGACGGCAGAAGCTAGGGCGTCTTTAATATCATCGTGAGGAGGACGAGCAAGAACAAGTTCTTCTTCTAGAACAGTGGTCCATCCACCTTCTCTATGCCACATCTCTTGATTCTCATACCGATGTTCTAAGAGAGCAGCAATACGTTCTTCTTTACTACCTTCTGCACGAGAAGGTCTATATTCTTCTACAACCAGCTTGATACCATCTTTACGAACGAAGTCTTTGATGCTTTCAACAATGGTTTTCTGAGCGGCTGTAACTTCAGCATTAAGTTTCTTGAAACCCCATTTTAAATGAAGGGTGCGAATATGGTTGAAGTAATCAATAGTCTTGAAAGACTTAAATCTCTCAATGTCTAAGATATAAATATCCCCTTCGTGGTCCATACCAATAACTACAATTGCAGTGTAGTCAGCATCTTTACTTAACGAATAAGCGAAGTCTACCGCAGCATAAATATTTAACTTGTTGCCGTTGTAGGTCCAATATCCATTTTGACGAATAAGGTATTTAGGATTGTAATATTGGAATCTACTTCTGTCCAACCTATTAGAACCAGGATCGTTAGGGTCGTTATAATACTGAGCAAAGAACTGTGTTCTATCAGTATATTCGGCTTTAATCCTACTAAGAGTGTTAGCATTAAATCCAAAAGCTTTGCCATCAGGTCTAACAACTCTAGGCCAGATAAAGATACCTTCTTCTTCAACCTTAAACTCTTTAATATCCCAAACAGGGGACTTCTTGATAATTTCCCCTATTTCGTTATGTTCATCAAAGGTCATTTGTTTCCAAGTGCCATAGATGTCCAAGGGATGATAACGGGTTCCACAAGCCATGGTGAAACCACCAGCATTACGAATAGAAGTAAACTGAGATGCTTTCTTACTAACAGAGTCTCTACCCTCTTCAGTATAGGCGTTCTCTGGAACAACTAAGTCGTCAGCACAAATGATGTCAGCGTGCCAGCCTGTAGTGTTAGTCGTAAGGCCCGCAGTCTTCACTGTAGCGTCTCTAACGCCTTCCTGCTTCCTCTTGGGGTGGTCAATCATAATGGCCGTCTGTGACCATTTCTCGCGCTTCCCAACGTCAGGGTGGATATACTCTGGCCAGTATTTCCTGTAGATAGACGAACCAAGAATATTCTTAATGTCGTAAAGCTGAGAGTTAGCAAGTTCTGCCGTAGCTGAGGTATAGAGAATAGTAACTTCTGGGTGACGAGTAATAATCCATGCACACCAAGTAGCAACCATGTGAGACTTAAGGTGGGCACGAGGAAGCATTATCAGCTTGTTTGCTGTTTGAATATTACCCTTGCCATAAAGGGAATACTCTTGCATCCAACGAAAGATTTCCTCGTGAACCTTCCCATACATATAACCTGGGTTAACGAGCTTAGCGAAGAAGAACAAGTCTTGCTCCGCCAGTTCTCGAACAGCCTTGGCCTCAGCAGGCATATTTTCTAACTTCTTATATGCCTCTTTAAGCCATACTTCCAT
>CAYRMI010000025.1:0-2460 GCA_964425625.1 uncultured Candidatus Saccharibacteria bacterium
CGCCGATTAGGTTGTTATTAATTTAGGGTGTGGCGATAGGTCTCCCAAACCACTTGGCTGGGGTAATGTAGCGGAATTTGCGTATGGGTATCGTGGCCGGCAACCGTGTAATCTTGGGGAATAATAAAAATATTCTCGTTTTGCTTTTTTAGGTCGCTACTCGATAGTGTTAGTTCAATTTGGAAGATCAACATTTTTTCTAGAATTTCGGGAAAAGAGAATAAATCAACCAGTTTAGAAGATAGTATATCTGCTTCATCCAGTCTTAAATCTCTGGCAACGCGACGCTTGATAAAAGTAGCAGTATCATCCTGTGTCATGCTAGCGCGAATAAATCCGCCGGGTAATTCAAGTGACAGTGGCCAGTCCCCGGAGTCACGTTGTTGGTAGAGAAAAAAGCCGTCGCTGGTTTTTACCAAGGCGATAGCACTCAAGACTAAGAAGGGAGGTGGGTTAGGTGTTGGGGTAAATCTAGAACCCACCAGGTCTTTGTAGGTTACATCCGGCGCTACTGTGATTGCTTTTTCGTTATGCTCGAGATAACGCAGAAGCGTATCATTTTCGGTGATGTCTCTTTGGGTGATAAATATTTCCCAGTTTTGATTGATTCTAATTCGTTCGTCTTTTGTTAGAGTGAAAAGTGAGTCGTGTTTGGTCTGTAAGTTAAACATGAAAATATTTGCCAGAAAATTGTAAGCCTTCCGATTGTAACATCTATTAAGGTTTTGATTTTGGAAAAGACAAGCCCCGCCATGGCGGGGATTGGGTTTGGACAGTCATCGTGCTATCCACCAGTCCTTGACCGATGTAAGTCGATGAAGATGATGATCAGAGCGATGATGGCGTAAATTGCCAATAGCAGCAAGCCAAACTGGACTTTGGCAAAGAGTTTTGGCGTTGGAGAATCGCTGTACCTCAGGGCCATCACTATCGGACTGGCTATGCCGACCAAGAGCAAAATGGTGGCTGTCCACCAGGTATTTATTTTTTCCATGCTTGTCCTTTAACTGTTGAGAGAGTTTAAGTGACAGATATCAGACTTGTTGGCCTCATGAACAAATCCTTACGGATTTTACTGTAAATTTTAAGTTTGTAAATGGCCAAATTTTCTATATAAAATACATTTATTTTTGCCGGTTAGATAATTTTCTGAGCATTGGATCAAATAAGCTAGAGATACATGATATAATAAAAATTATTTCCCTAAGTAAATCTATGGTTAGTCCAGAAAAAGCATACAATCCCTTACCAGCAGTAGAAAAAAATCTATCGGCTGATTTGCAAGTTGAGGCTGCAAATGATGCTAATTATTTTGAGTTGCAGAAAATGGCTACAGATGAGATGGAAAATATCCTTAGCAATGAAAAGTATAGTGAATTAGAGACTCTAGCGGAAAAATCTTCTCTACTTCGATCGCTTATCTTGGAACGGGGGGCTTCCATAGGTGATACCTCAGAGCCGGTAGATAACAGCCAGCGATTCTTGGTGGAATTACTAGCAAAGGAGTTGAGTTCAGTAGAGAAACTTGAAGATGAGGAAATGCAAGCTTTAATGGAGTCGCGTCAAAAGCAAGTGACTTAATTTAATATTAGTTTAATTGGTTCTTTTGTTCTTATGTCGTCCTTTGATTTTGATGCAGAAATAAAACAACATCTTGAGGTGGTGCGTTCGCTCCAAAAATCCACTGGAGTTTTCACTGCCTCGGCCCATGACGTGGCTACTGGCTACGATAAGGCCTGGCTACGTGATATCTACTTCATGACCCTAGGTTTTTTGGAGACCGGTGAATTACCGGTGGTACAAAAAGCCGCCAAAGCCCTGCTGACTGTGTTTGTTAAGCACAAAGACAAAATTAGCTGGGCTATAGAACACAAGCCACACTATGCTTGGCAGTACATTCATGCCCGCTTTCACCCAGAGACTTTTGAAGAATACTGGGAAGAGTGGGGAAACAGCCAAAACGATGCGGTGGGAGAAGTATTAAATATCTTGGTTGAATTAGAAATGCGTGGAGCTAGTGTAATCGAAACGGATGAAGAAAGAGAGATGGTGCAAAAAATCATCGATTATTTAGTAGTCTTGGAGTACTGGCACGACGAAGATAACGGTATTTGGGAAGAAAATATGGAAGTACACGCCTCTTCAATTGGTTCTTGTGTGGCAGCGCTAAAGAAAGCTCAGCAGTTACCTTGGCTTAAGGTGCCAGACAGTGCTATAGAAATGGGTGAACAGGCTTTGCGGGAAATCTTGCCAAGAGAGTCTGTGGCAAAATTTGCAGACTTGGCTCTCCTTACGCTCATCTACCCTTTTGCTGTAACGACTGAAGAAGAGACTTTAGAGATATTACGTAATGTTGAATATCATCTAACTAAAGAGAAAGGAGTAATCCGCTACAAGCTTGACCGTTACTATAACAATAACGAAGACGGCTATAGTGAGGAGGCAGAATGGTGCTTTGGT
>CAYRMI010000025.1:2560-8959 GCA_964425625.1 uncultured Candidatus Saccharibacteria bacterium
TCATTTATTTTATAAGTGCTCCAACCTTTATTTGACCTGGGTCATTGGTTTAAGTGCTTTAGTATTAGCTGGGTTATTAAGTTTAAGATTGAAGAAAATCAGAAGATCTATTTCCGTGGCTGTTTATACCTTCCTTATTTCACTTATTGTTGGTGCGATATATCTCAGTAGTTATAACTGCGCGCGTTGTATCACCCCAGAAGGCTTTATAAAGATGAGCCTTATGAATTCAATCGCTATGGCCGAGAGAAGCTATCTTGGTTCAGGTTATTCATATAAGTCACTTTGTGAGGATCAGTTGTTGATCGATATTGAAAGTAATATTAAGTCGCAAATGTTAATTAATAGTAGGCGATGTTACGGACCGATATTAAATTATTTGTTACCAAAGAAATCAGTAGATAAATTGTTTGTTTGTAACGCCAGTAATGAAAGCTATGCCATCGAGGCTTATCTTCACGAGAAAGAAAAATATGTCTGTGTAGATATAGGAAATAAAGTCGTGCATCAAGATAAATCAATTGGTAATACAACGAGTTGTAGTGTTCCTAGCGAAAGTGAAAGAAATTAGTTAAGTTTGCGTAATAACGTATAGAAGTACAAAAAAGCTCCGCGTCCCCTTAGGGGACGCGGAGCTTTTTTAAAAAACAGTATTATTTCAGTTCTGTTATACTTATCTCTATATGGATAAAGCAATTTATGTATTTGTGGCTATCGCAGTGGTGGCGGGGATAGCAAGATTTTTTATTCCTTCCAACCAAGACATTGCACCAACTATACCAGGTGAAATTAATTGTCCTGAGGTAGAGAAGATTTGCTCGGACGGTTCTTATGCCGAGCGCCAGGGGACGAGTTGTGAATATACTTGTCCACCAGAGGTCCCTGATGATGTACGAGCCATGATTGAGGCCAAAGCTGACCTGATAACCTTTTGGTCACCAGTACCACACGAAGAGATTGAGAGTCCACTACATATCGCCGGCAAAGCCCGAGGAAACTGGTTCTTTGAGGCGAGCTTTCCGGTCATACTGACTAATTGGGACGGGCTCATTATCGCGCAGGGGATAGCGACCGCCGAGGATGATTGGATGACCACAGAATTTGTCCCGTTTTCGGCGACGCTAGAATTTACCAGTCCTTACCCCGAGGGAGGTCAGGATTTCATGAAGCGAGGCAGTCTTATCTTACAGAAAGACAACCCATCTGGTTTGCCAGAATTGAATGATGCTTTAGAAATCCCAGTACGTTTTGCACCTTAAGCAAATTCTTTGCTACAATTAAAGGAAATTAGTAGATAAGTAAACACAATATATGGCCAAAGGAACTGATATGCGCAAGGAGAAGAAGAAGCCAAAGAAAGATAAGACAGAATTGAAGTAAGTAGAAAATGAGCGGTCCTTTTAGGACCGCTCATTTTATACTTGTCCTTCATCATGAGAAGAGTACAATTTAAAATATGAAAATAATTTCTGATCATATTGCATATCTAAAAGATAATCCCGAAGGTTATTGGTTTAAACGAAAGTTGTATGGTTGGGGTTGGACACCAGTAAAATGGCAGGGGTGGTTAACCCTCCTAGTTTTTGTGGCGTTAGTATTTTTCAATGCTACTCGATTAGAAGTGATAGCTGGTGTTGAAGATGAAGCATTGCTGAAATTTTTATTGCAAACACTTATCTTGGTCGGGTTACTTATCGCTGTCTGCTATAAGACCGGAGAGCCACCTCGTTGGCAATGGGGGTTACCAAAGAATGATAACGAGAAGAGATAGAATAGTTACTAAGTTAGAAAAGAACCATTTTGTAAATACAGAGAATGGTTTTTTTCTTTAAATTCCCTCTTACATCTCAGAGAAAAATAGTGTATGGTACTGTCCTATGTCTCGCAGTGAGGGAATAATTGTTTTCAAAGATGTCTCGTATGAGTACGATGCTACCCGGCCAATTTTGAAAGAGGCCAGTTTTGTGGTGCGTCGCGGAGCTAAGCTAACTTTGATGGGGCAAAACGGCGCCGGTAAAAGTACTATTTTTTCACTTATTACGCGTGACCGTCATCCCGATGAGGGCGATATCAACATCGAACCCAAGACTACCATTGCCATATCGAGGCAAATAATCCCCCGGGCCGAATTAGAACTAACTGTCAGGGCTTTTTTTGAACAGTGTTTTGAGGAGAAGGTCTATGATATTGACCCTAAAATTGAAGCGGTGCTCGAGGTGGTAAATCTTACACCGACCGAAAAACAACGAGAGACTTTCAAAGATAGAATTGTCGGCAGTTTTTCTGGTGGTCAACAAGCCCGCTTACTTTTGGCCCAAGCCCTCATTCAAAACCCTGACGTACTGCTTTTGGATGAACCAACCAACAATCTTGATGTGGCTGGTATTGCGCACCTCACTACTTTTCTCAAGGAATATCCCAAGACAGTCTTGGTGATTTCGCACGATGCAGATTTCCTTAACTCCTTTACCCATGGTGTGTTGTATCTCAATACACAAAAGCGACAAGTAGAACAATACAATGGTAACTATCACGCTGTAGTCAAAGACATTGCCGCTCAGGTAGAAAAGGAGCAACGAGAAAATGCTCGTCTGTCTAAAGAGATTCAAGCCAACAAAGACAAGATTAATTACTTTGCTAGCAAGGGAGGTAAGATGCGTCTCGTGGCCAAACGAATGCGTGATGAAGTAGAAGAAGCTGAAGAGAACAAAGTTGATGTTCGACGTGAAGACAAAACTATTCGTCCGTTTACGATTACTCCCCATGAAGATATTCCCCTTGAAGTAGTGCGTCTGTCTTCAGTCACAGTAATTAAAAATCATGATCCTAAAGAAATTTCTTGTGAAGTAGTGCTCAAGCGAGGCCAACACCTTCAGATAATTGGTCCCAATGGTATTGGTAAAACAACTTTATTGGAGAAACTGGCCTCTGGCCATGCTAAGGGTGAGCATGTAACCCCAGGTGTAAAGATTGGTTACTATCGTCAAGATTTTTCTAACTTACAATTTGATAAAAACGTCTTTGAGACCCTGATGGACTCGATGGAGCGAAAAGTGGAGGAAGAAATGCGCTCGATTGCCGCCGGCTTCTTACTCTTTGGTGACGTCATGAAAACTAAAGTAGGTAACCTATCGGAGGGACAAAAAGGTTTAGTGGCTTTTGCCAAACTGACGATGGAAAAACCCGGACTACTGATTCTCGATGAACCTACTAACCATATAAATTTCCGTCACATTCCAGTTATCGCTACTGCCCTACATGAATACAAAGGGGCCATGATTTTGGTTTCCCACGTGCCTGAATTCGTTTCGCAAATAAGAGTAGATGAGGTTTTAGATCTTGCAAAACTTAAATAGAAAATAGCTAAAAGCTTGGACGTAGAAAGACCCGGACGCTTGCGCATCCGGGCCTTTGTCTGATTGGTCTTTGGTCAGTCAGCCGAATTGGCTTGCTCGGCCCATAGTGCTTGCCAATGGATGATGAAGAACCCTATGGCTAAAATCGCACTTACTGGCAAGGTGTGGTATACCTCCAGGTCTTCCACACTACTGAGCCAAGGAGCAATGCTATTAATTAAGGCCAGGAAGAAGAAGGCGCCAAGCAAGCAAAGAACTAGCCAATTGCCAAACAGGAGGCCGCAGACTTTGGTGGTTTTAGTGACTTCACCTACCCATCTCCTTGTCGCCGAGCTAAGCAGAAGAGAGGCTTGCGTCGTAGTTGCTACTGTAATTCCGACGATGAGTAAACCACCGGCAAGTTGAAACCCTGTCCAGATGTCTGTTTCGGTGGTGATTCCGGCTGCTACTGGAATGCAGTCCCAGCTTACCGCGAGAACGGAGGCCTTGATCCAGCTAAGAGGCCAGCTTTGACCAAATCGCTCCTCCAGTGTCTCTGTAAGTGACCACTTCGTCTTTAGATTGCGCCATTGTGAGGTCAGCTCGTAGAGGTAGCGGCCGATGATGGTAGCTCCTAGTAGACCTAGTGGCAAACGCAGTAATTGAAAGTAGTGGCCAAGAAGGTAGAACATCCCGACCACAATACCCATCAGCACCATATGAGATACGGCTACCGGGACTGTCCAATTACGCCAATCCAGCCTTTCCGCTGCAGATTTGGCCAAGGTGTAGAAGAAAATATCAATCGAGATTGATACGCCAACACCCCAAGAAAACGGGATTATCAAAATAACATTTTCCACTTGCTCCTCCTTTAGCTTCTGGGATTTGCTTAAAGTGCATTTTTCCCTATAAATGAATGGGGACTATTGCGGATAATAGAATGAAAGAGGATTAAAGTCAAAATATACCCGGTCAGAATTTAATAGCCTTTATCGTTCCTTGTTTATTTTTATTATCCTCCAGAAAATTAACATTTACCCAAGTTTGTCTTATAAGGAGCGCGGTTTTGTGTTTTTGTGCTGAGATGCAAGAATGCAGAAATGCAGTGGAGAAATGATGGGAAAAATGGAGGAATAGGGACAGTCCTTATTCCTCACATCCCTCTAGTTTTTAGGGATAATGTCATGTAAAATTAAATCACCATATTCAATTAGTTATAAAAATATTAAATTCATGAACTCAAAATTTAAAGTTTTGTCTGTAGTTGCATTATTATTAGTAACTTCAATTTTATCAGTTAATCCTTCTCCCAAAGTAGTTGAAGCGGCTACGGAGACGGATTGTACAACAATTGTTCCGCCGACCGTGTATGCATACTACGCATCGAGCACCATCCGCGGACCTGTCACGGGGACAGATCAATATGAATGGATGTTGCGCGGTACTACTATCAATAAAGCCGCGATACACCAAGGGCTGGCAAAAGATGGTGAAGTTGTCGTCCTCCGCCGTAATCCCGGTCCCAAACTTACTAATTTTGTTGGGACCACAAAAAATGGAATAACTTCTGCTTCTTTTAAAGCCTCAACACCTTCATGTTCATTTACATTAACAAAGTTACCACTCCCGACAGGAAGTATAACGGTAGGTAACTGTGAAATATATGATCAAGAATCAACCTGTAACACCCTTGTTAAGGCAAGTGGAGCTAATTTCTATACTGAGTCAAGTGAATATGTAAGACCGACGATTTATCAGGGAAGTCCACTCACCAGTGCTAACCAAGCCGCGACTAAACTCGTACCTGAGGGTCTGCTTAGAACAGTTAATTATGGGTCTAGTACCAAGAACGTGTTCACTCTTGGGTATGCTGCAAACGGCGGTAGTCCTGTCGTGTTAGCCCAGGCGACATCGACAGCTACTTGTGCTGGAGGTACTTGGGATGGCTCAAAGTGCGTGGGCGGGCTAAAGAGACCGCCAATTGTCTCAGCCTATGTCACCGGCCTACCTGACCCTGCAAATCCACTTCAATTTACCAATCAAACTCACGTGGGAACACATATTCAGCTCCAGTACTCTTCTTTTAATGTTGATAGCACCATATCCTATCAAATGTTTAAAGGTACTGGCCCTCTCAATAATTCGAACCTGGCGGTAGGGACTACCTATGTCCAATACGCTAATCTAGTGGGTAACAAAGGTGGCGAAGTATTCAGCATCCCACTCCAGCAGTTAGCAGTGGGAACCTATCGAATTGTGGTTACGGGTTGCAAGGGAGCAAATAATTGTGTTTCCACCCCACCAGTTACGTTTACTGTAATACCTAAAGGAGCTACACCAACTCCAACTCCAACTCCAACTCCAACACCAACACCAACACCAACTCCAACTCCAACACCAACTCCAACTCCAACTCCAACACCAACTCCAAAGCCCATCCCTACCCCTCTGCCTTGGGAACCTCAAGATCCGGTAGTTTCTTCACCAGTTCAAGAGCGAGCCGCTAATGCTATTGCTATTTTGGACGAAGGTATTGTCAAACTGCAGAATCTAATCAACACAACTAATGATTCCGTCCTAAAGATTTCCGCCACTAAAGCTCTAGCTAGTGCCAGGAATTACCGTAGTATTGTAATGGCAACTTATAATCGGGCTGACTACTACAATACGATCCAGTTGGCTAATTTAGTTATTAAAAGTGTCTATCAAGTATTGGGAGAACCTATACCCAGTAGAGTAAAGGCAACCATACCGGTTGTTGGACCGATTTCTGTTCCCGGTGCTACCCCAGTCGCCACCCTTACCATCACCCCAGCCAAAATTGTCACCTACCCAACCGACGTCACTTACACCCTCACTTCACAAAATGCCAAGAGCTGTAGCGTAGTGGGTAGTGATGGTATTACTTATGTAGATAAAAAACTGAACTACTACAACATGGTGGTGACGAGCTTGACTGGACCAGGAACCGTAACCCTCACCACTCAGTGTTGGTCAGGTCTTAATGGAACAGGAGAGGCTAGTACTATTGATATTGATAGTATTACAGTGCTCCCAGCTA
>CAYRMI010000026.1:0-8746 GCA_964425625.1 uncultured Candidatus Saccharibacteria bacterium
AAGCAGCCAGCGCGAGCGAATGCGAGCGGGCTATGCGTAGGCGGTTGTGTGTGGTATGCGGACGTTAGAGCTACCACTAAACGTGGATATGGGGGGCGCACACGCGAGTCCGCGAGCGTGTCCGAGGCGCATTGGTTCGCTTCACCATGCAATCGGAGCGTACGGAGAAGTACAGAACCACTACGCGCTCCGCGCGTGCGATTAGTCGTCAAAATCCTGCGGATTTTGTCCGAAATACATTCGAACTTCGTCCAATACACACCGCGCGTACAAAAATGAGCACCCTTGGGGGTGCCATTTTTGTTCGCGGAGACGAGAGTAACAGTCCGGGGGACTGTTACGTAGGATGAGAAAAGGTCAGTCAGATATTTTGGGAATACTTGGACCAAAATATTGACGACCTGTACTGCGCCTGTAAGGCGAGAAATTCCTCTCGTCTCGCTTCAATGAGCCATCGCTACGCATAATATTTCACAATCCTTTGGTAGGTGATGACTAAGTACCTTTTTAGCAGAGTGGAGAGTGGCGCCGGTCGTTACCACATCATCACAAATTATTACTCGGCAACCAGAAAACGATATCTGAGAAATTATTTTTTCATCAACAGTAAAAGCATTAACTAAATTTGTCAGACGTTCTTTTCTTTTCAGAGAGGTTTGGGGTTTAGTATCTCGCGAACGAATAAGAAGAGGGAGAAGACTGACCTGGGTAACTGTAATAGCCTTAAGAATTCTCTCCACCTGGTTATAACCGCGTTTGGCAAGACGTTTTTTACTTAAGGGAATAGAAACCAAATAAGTGCTTTTGGATGGTAGAGAGTTAAGCCAATGATTAAGTAAGCTTGCTAGTAGTTTGGCGGCCGGTTTGTAGTTGTAGAATTTATTTGCCGTAATGGCATTGTGAATAAGTATTTCTTCAAATCGGGCCAAGGCCACTACCTCTTTTAGAATCAATGGTGTAAAAAAACGAATAAATTGTTCAGGTTTTTCCTGGCGGAGAGAAAATACTGACGGGTGAGGAGGAGCGATTAGGTCACTGATTACTGTTAATATATTCAACATCATCACTAGTATACGTCATGAGCGTGTTACTATAGTAAAGATATATAATTTTATGAAGGGCTTTGCTAATTTATTTTCGGGACTAGCCAGTAAAGGACCAGATAAAAATCGGGTAGTGGGGATTGATATTGGCTCTTCTTCCATGAAAATTGTCGAAGTTGTCAACCGAAGCAATACCCTGATCCTTACTACTTACGGCGAAATTCAACTTGGACCCTATGCCAACCATACTGTTGGGGAGTCAGTTACCTTGGACGCAAAACAAGAGCAACAAGCTCTCGTAGATATTCTTCGCGAGTCGGCCGTAAAAGCTGGGACGGGTGTTTTTGCTATGCCACTTTCTTCAAGTTTTGTGACCACTATTCATTTTGAAGCTGAACCAAAAGAAGACCTGGGTCCGCGAGTGCGGGTGGAAGCACGAAAGTATATTCCTGTGCCAATAAATGAGGTAACTTTGGATTGGGCTGAAATTAGTAATGGTGAAAAAGAAAACAAAAGTCGCGACATATTAGTGGCAGCGATTCAAAATGAAGCTCTTAATCGCTTTAAGATATTAATGCAATTTGTTAATCTCAAAGAACCGCCAACGGAAATAGAATGTTTTAGTACTATACGCTCTACCTTTAATACGGAAGAGAAAAATATTGTAGTGATTGATATTGGTGCAGTATCTGCAAAATTATATATTGCTAAAGACGGACTACTGCAACGAATGCATCGTGTACGAGCTGGGGGCGCGATTGCTACAAAAAGAATTGCCGATATTTTAGAAATGAAATTTGATGAAGCTGAGGTGATGAAGCGAACTGTCACCAAAGAGGATGCACTTTTCCGTGATATATCCAGAGCTCATAATTCCAGCTACGAAAGACCGCTACTAGAGTTTAGACAAGTAATTCGTCAATATGAAGAGGAACTAGGTATAAAAGTTGATGCTGTATATTTGGCTGGTAGCAGTACCCTGTTTCCAAATTTCAAACAAAATGTCGCCGATGCCTTGCAGTCTGAAGTGCGCTACGTAAATCCTTTTGCCAAAGTTTCTTATCCAGCTTTTATGGAAGATATGACAGCCGAACTTGGTCCAACTTTTCATGTGGCTTTAGGAGCAGCTCTAAGAGCGTTTGAATAAAATCTTTGGAAGATAGATTTATTCGTCCACAGGGCTAGGTGGTTTGATTTGATAAAGGGCGTATAATAAATGCAATGTCAGATTTATCAAGTACATCGTTCATTCCCAAACACACTCCAAATAAAACTGAACGCAAAAGCAGTCCAAAGCAAGTTTATTTTGGTACTCTACTAGTCCAGATACTTTTCTTTGCCGTAATAATAGCTACAATCGGAGTTTTTATTTACGAACGAAAACTTAGTGCAGATTTGGCCGAGGAAGTTGACAGTTTTAAGTCAGCTGCTACCACTTATGTAGCTGATACTGAAAGACTAGAACAAGTTCTCAGTATGGACAAGCGCCTACTACAAGCCAGCGATCTACTGAAAAGTAGTGTTTCGGTTGCTTCTCTACTTAAAGCGATAGAGGTGGCTACGATTGAGACGGTTCAATTAGTTTCCTTTGAGTTGTCCCGAGAAGCTGTAGAGGAGATTACTCTGACCGCTGGAGTAAAGACTAACAATTTTGACTCAACTATGTTCCAGCGATCAATTTTTGAAGATAACGATATTTTGAGCAACACTGACTTAGAAGACGTGACTATTCAAACTACTATCGAAAAAAGGGAAGGTGAGCAAAGGGAAGGTGAGCAAGAAGAAGTGAAGTTAGAAGATTCGTATATCGAATTTAATGCCATTATAAAAATTGATCCAACTGATGTGCCAGCAGTGATTGTCACCGAAAGTAGTTTTATTCCCTATGAGGAAACTAATACTGTAATTAATGATACTGTTACAGACTCTAGTGCTGTAGTTGGTAATCAATAATGTTTTTATATGATTGGAAATTCACTTTTAACTCAAGTTGGAATGGCAGCGATTGCTATCGGTATAGTTATTACCTACATTCAACCAACACTCGGTGAGATAAGTGAACGTCAAGATGAGATAGTTAAAACCGTAGAAGAAAAAAACAATATTACCACTGTAAATAATAAACTGGCTTCTCTTTACAGTCAGGTTAGTGCTATTTCGCCAAGCGATAAAGTTTCTCTTTATACTTATCTACCAGATCAAGTCGATGAAGTGAGAGTACTAAAAGATCTAACTTCAATCGCTAAGGATGCTAATTTAGTTGTTAATAGTTTAACTTATACTGGTAATCAAGAGAATGTAAGCTCAAGTAGAAATAATTCAACTGTTGGTTCACTTGATAAGCCTAATGTTTCTAGTTTTGAAATCAGCTTTTTGAGTTCTTATGAACAAATTAAAGATTTTTTGCTTCGTCTGGAACAAAATAATTATCCCCTCGACATCAGCACATTAAACATAAGCGCCACAGAAGGAGGTTTCTTGGAGACGAATGCCACTATTATTACTTACTCACATAAAGAATAAGCTATGGATAGTCCACTAAAAAATATTACTGCTATTTTGGTTATACTTACCATTGCTTTTTTAGGTTATTATCTTTTTCTGCAAAAAGATAACGGTAGTCTTTCTCTTTCAGAGGAAGGTGTAGCAGAAGATTTGTTTGTTGATGTGCAAAAGTACGCCGAAAGACGACAGTTACTTGATCAAGTACAATTAAAGTCTGACATATTTGCTGATGCCCGGTTCCGCTCTCTCAAAGGCTATCCAACTGATATTGAAGAAGTTCCAATTGGCAGACAAAATCCTTTCGATGAAATTACTATCACTAGATAAGTAGAAATAATATTAGTTTTTATCCCATGAATCCGCTTCAAATACTTATTGATGCTGGTGAAATAAACGCCGAGCAAGCCGAGCAAGTGGTGCGACTGGTAGAGGAGGAAAACAAATCAATCGAGTTAGCGTTAATAGAAATTGGTGTTACAGAAGAAAAGCTCAGACAAATTTTTTCAGATTACTACCAAGTACCAGCCTTTGTGATACCAGAGGGATTTTCTATTCCCGATGAAACTCTTTCCTACATACAGGAAGAATCAGCTATACATTATCGGATTGTGCCACTTAAGGTTGAGGATGGAGTTCTTTTGGTAGGGGCACATGACCCAGAAGACTTACAAGTCCGCGAAGTGTTAAATTTTGTCAGTAGCAAACATGACTTGGCCTTCAAGTTATTTTTCATGCTGGATGCTGATGTTACCAAGGCACATGAATTTTATGCCAACCTAAAGGGCGAAGTGACTGATGCTTTGGTGACACTCAAATCAGAGCTAGATGCCGAGATTGAAGCTGGTTCTGAAAATAAGGAAGATGAACCTAAAAAAGAAATTGAACATATCGAAGAAGATGCTCCAGTCACCAAAATTGTCGCTACTACACTACGGTATGCGGTAGACGGGAGAGCTTCTGACATTCATATTGAGCCGACTGATAAAAAAATTGTGGTCCGTTTTCGCGTAGATGGAGAACTAGCTACTTCATTGGAATTGCCAATCAGTGTACATAGCGCTATGGTCGCGCGAGTAAAAATACTCTCCTCAATGCGATTAGACGAAAAGCGAAAACCGCAAGATGGACGTTTTTCGGCCACTTTTGATGGTCGTAAGATAGATTTTCGTGTGTCTATTTTACCTACCAGTCATGGTGAAAAGGTGGTAATGCGTATTTTGGATAATGAACATGGTGTGCGCTCTTTGGAAAATGTTGGCATTTCACCACATTTACTTGAAATAGTACGGAGAGCAATTAAAGAACCGTATGGAATCATTCTTATTTCAGGACCAACTGGTTCGGGAAAATCAACCACGCTCTACGCTATGCTAGAAGAAGTGGATCGTTATACCAAAAACGTTCTGTCACTAGAAGATCCAGTAGAGTACAACATTGATGGAGTGAGTCAGTCTCAAGTTAGACCGGAAATTGGCTACACTTTTGCCAATGGTCTGCGTGCTGCTTTACGTCAAGACCCAGACATCATCATGGTGGGAGAAATTCGTGATAAAGAGACTGCTCAGTTAGCGATTCAAGCAGCTCTCACCGGTCACTTGGTGCTATCAACTATTCACACCAACAACTCAATTGGAGTAATTCCGCGTTTGGTTGATATGGGAGTAGATCCATACTTGATTGCACCAACGCTTAAGCTGGCTCTAGCGCAACGTCTAGCTCGCCAAATCAACCAAGGTACTGGTGTTGTTGAGGAGGTGAATAAAAGTACAGAGGTAATGATAGATCAAGCTTTTAGAACCCTGCCTGATCGTTTTAAAAACCGGATTCCCACAAACCGCACCTTGGTAAGACCAGAACCAACTCCTGGCTGTACTACTGGTCTTAAGGGACGAGTTGCAGTGATGGAGGCTTTAGAGGTAAATGAAGAAATTCAAGATCTCATACTTCACTCAGCTTCAGAAGACCAGATCTATCAAGTAGCTCGTCGACATGGTTTTATGAGTATGAAAGAGGATGCTATTATTAAAGGCCTGCAACATTTGATACCTTATGAAGAAATGAATGCTTTTGGTACTAGACTGGGAACCGAAGACGAACTGGAAGATTTTATCATTCCTGTCGATAACCCAGAAACTGAAGAAGAAAAACCGTTATAATATAAACAATGAAGATTTTGTTAGTTGATGACGATGCCTTCCTAAGAGACATGTATGCCTCTAAGTTTATTAGTTGCGGACATGAAGTAGAGGTGGCCGATAGCAGTAGTAGTGCAATCCTAAAACTACAAAATAACAATAAGTATGATCTACTGATTTTGGATATGGTGATGCCGGGTACTAGTGGCGTTGAATTATTAAAAATAATTAAAGAGCGCTTTCCTCTGAATATTAAGGACTGTATTTTCTTATCCAATCAAGGTCAGGAAGAAGACATTAGAGAGGCTACTGAAGCTGGGGCGATTGGCTACATTGTAAAAGCCCATTCGATACCAAGTGAGGTAGTAAAGACAGTTGAAAAAATTGTTGTAGAGCACTTAAATAAATAATCCATTCTATGGCAGTAGACTACAAACATGAACTCTTAGCTCTAATCGAAATGTTGTTGACTGAAAAAGCTTCAGATCTTCATTTTTCGGTTGGGTCTCATCCACTTATCCGCGTAGCTGGCAGACTATTACCTCTCTCCAAAAAACCTATTTTGACTGATGCTGATGTGACTGGATTTTCTAAAGTATTGATGCGACCTGACCAACTCGAACGTTTGGATCGTCGTGAAGAAGTAGACTTTTCGTTTGAAACTACCCAAATGGTGCGTTTTCGTGGCAATGCTTTTTTTCAGCGTGGTAAAAAATCAATTGCATTACGCCTGATACCTAATGTTATTCGTACTTTTGAGGACCTAAACTTACCACCAGTGCTAGAAAGCTTTACACAACGAACCCAAGGTTTTTTTCTCTGCGTTGGTCCGGTTGGTCAGGGTAAATCCACCACTCTAGCCGCGATGGTCAATTTAATTAATCAGACTCGTAGTGAGCATATTGTAACCATTGAAGATCCGATAGAGTATGTTTATACCGAAGATAAATCTCTCATTGATCAGCGTGAAGTTGGTCTAGATACTCCTAGTTTTCAATCAGCCCTCAACGCAGCTTTTCGCCAAGATGTCGATGTTATTTTGGTAGGAGAAATGCGCAATACCGAAACAATTGCCACAGCGGTGACCGCTGCCGAGACCGGTCATTTGGTATACTCGACTCTGCACACCAACGATGCCGCCCAAACTATTAGTCGTATTATTGACTCATTTCCCGGTGATCAACAAGAGCAAATTC
Source organism: uncultured Candidatus Saccharibacteria bacterium (assembly GCA_964425625.1). Taxonomy (GTDB): domain Bacteria; phylum Patescibacteriota; class Minisyncoccia; order Phycocordibacterales; family UBA918; genus OLB19. The sequence goes on from CAYRMI010000026.1 coordinate 6,880, forward strand.
GTGTTCAGCTTTCTAGCTCATTGATTGCAATCTTTTCGCAACGCCTCGTACCGCATATTACCGGTGGTTTAGTACCGGCTTATGAATTATTAGTCAATAATACCGCCGTTAGTAACTTGATTCGGGAAAACCGTATTCATGAAATACCGGCGGTGATAGAAACTGGCCTGGAACATGGCATGATCGATATGAACCGTTCTCTAGCCAAGCTGGTACAAGACGGTGATATAACGGTGGAAAATGCTTTTACCTTTTCCGTTAATCCTAAAGGTTTAGAACGTCTTATTTAGCTAATCGCACGTAATTATGCTTTTCAAATACGTCGCAATCGACAAAACTAACCAGCAGAAGGAAGGAACCGTGGAGGCAGTCACGATTGACTCGGCCATTTCCGCTGTACAAAAACGTGGTTACACGATAGTTTCAATTGATCCAATTGAAGATTCTGGTGGACTAAAGGATATCTTAAATATTAAATTTTCGCTCTTCAATTCCGTTTCCAATAAGGACGTGGTTATTTTATCAAGACAAATATCCACTCTTTTTCAAGCTCACGTCTCACCCCTACGTATCTTCCGCTTACTTTCCGCTGAAATTGAAAACGATCGTTTAAAAACAGTAATGAATGAGATAGTCGAAGACCTGCAAGGTGGTAGCTCGATTTCTCGAGCGATGGCCTTGCATAGTGATGTTTTTTCTTCCTTCTATGTCAACTTAGTACGCGCTGGAGAAGAGTCTGGTTCGCTCGAAAAATCCTTTGCCTACCTGGCCGACTACCTCGACCGTTCCTACGAGATTATCTCTAAAGCCAAGAATGCGTTGGTTTATCCGGCTTTTGTGATATCTATCTTTATCGGCGTGATGGTCTTGATGTTGACCATGGTGATTCCTAAGATTGCCAAAATTTTGACTGACGCTGGTGGTGAGTTGCCTATCTATACCAAGATCGTGATTGGGCTATCAGATTTTTTGGTCAATTATGCTGGTTTTCTGCTAATTACTATTGCCATCGGTGGCTATGGACTGTGGCGCTTTGTCAAAACCGAAGTTGGTAGGCGAGCTTATGATGAGTTTATTATTTCTATACCTTATATTGGTGATTTACAACGCAAACTACTTCTTACGCGTATTTGTGACAACTTAGCGACGATGCTGAGTAGTGGTATCTCAATGGTACAGGCTTTGGAAGTAACTTCTGATGTGGTGGATAATACAATTTATAAAGAAATTCTTGATGAGGCCTTGCTCGAGGTGAGAGGCGGCCGATCTTTTGCTGACTCTATCGCTGAGTACCCTGAGATACCTGGTGTATTGACACAGATGGTAAAGGTGGGTGAGGAGACGGGTAGTCTATCGGAGATCCTCCAGACCTTGGCCAATTTCTATCGTCGTGAAGTCAATAGCTCGGTTGATACTTTGATTGGACTGATTGAGCCAGCCATGATTGTGATGCTTGGGCTCGGGGTAGGTGTACTCTTGGCTTCCGTCTTGATGCCGATCTACAATATGACGAATGCCTTCTAGTTGAGAGAGTGAAAGTGAAGGAGTGGTCAACTTTAGCGAAGAGTAATTACTCAAGGGAGAGTGGAGAATTAAAAGTAGATAGTATTTTAGGGTTTGGTTGTCCACACCTACTGTGAAATAAAAAAAGAAGAAACGTATAATAAGGGTACGCCCACGTACAACGTGAGCCTTTGCCTAAAGATTATTTCAGGTACGCAGCTGATATCTGAAATATCAAAAAGCAGAATAAATATTAATAATTTATTTAAACTATGAATACAAAGAATTTATTGACACGAGGTTTTACATTGATCGAACTCCTCGTGGTAATCGCTATCATCGGTATTTTGGCCGCGGTAGTAAT
>CAYRMI010000027.1:0-1171 GCA_964425625.1 uncultured Candidatus Saccharibacteria bacterium
GCAAACGGTCATTTTCAACTACCTTGTCCGGTGTGTGGTAAATCACAAATTATCGGTGGTGTCCCAGGTCGTTACACCTACTCAGCTCACTACCGGCTGACGAGCGAAAAACCAATACCAAACGACAACTGCTTAGGTAGTGACACACATGTCCCCGAAGCAGAACTGCAACGCCTGGTTTCAGCCCATCGCTAGTCACCCCCGCGTCCCGCTTTGCGGGACGCCTTCTTTTTTCTACAATATCTTCCTACTTTGATTTTGTCTTGTGGTTTGTTACCATCAATAAGTATTTATTTATCTGATTTATTTATATGTTCACTACCATCATCAATGACTGTAAGGACGATAACGCTAGGGCACGCCAAGAAAGTCGGGTTGGTTCTCTAGTAGAAACCAGCCTCTCCTTTGTCGGAGTAGAAAGTGACTTGGAAGCCAGCATGCAATTAGTAGATGTACTCGATGCCACTGAGGGTCGGCCAGGCTTGGTTTTGGTCAATGTCGCTCCTCGTGGCGGTAGTGCTAGGCATTGGGAGAATGGTACTCCGTTTGGTTACTTTTGGTATAAAGAAACGCTAGTGGTCGCTTCGGTTGATGGCTATGTGCTATCCGGGGTAAAGATGCTTGGTCTCCTGGATAAAATCTCTCTATTGGACACTCACACTGCCGCCAAGGCCATGCTGGAGGCCGACTTTATTTTTGATATCGCAGCCGAACAGATCCCATACACCCAATTTCGTAGTTTTGATTTCTTGCCCCGAGTAGGTGTCTTTCTGCTTAAAGGCGAAGACTTGCCGCGCGAAGACTATTCTTTAGACAATATCATCAACTTACCGAAAGCCATCTGGCACATCGACAACTTTGGTAACTGCAAAACCACTCTCACCAAGCACGATATCACTCCCGGTGTGACGATGACTCGCTTTGGTGACCTCTCCTTCCACGCCCAGCTACGTGACGTACCAGACCAAACCCCAGCTTTGGTACAGGGCAGTTCTGGCCTAGCTGATAAACGTTTTATGGAGTTGGTAATACAACGTGGTAATTTTGCCAAAGTTCATAACGCGCTCATTGGCGACGATGTCTTTACCGCTGAGTCGTACTTTAGAAAGGCGACAATGTAAGGCGAAAAACCAAAGGGCCACGAGCTTTGCTCGTGGCCCTTTGGTTTTTC
>CAYRMI010000027.1:1271-8269 GCA_964425625.1 uncultured Candidatus Saccharibacteria bacterium
TTGGGATCGAGGATTACGCGCACCGCCACTCCTCGATTACTAGCATCTATCAGGGCGTCAATTATTTTATCTTCCGAGAAGTAGAACATCGCCAAGTCTACAGTTGCCCCCTCTTTGGCTCCGTTAAGCAGGGCTATGACCTTATCTTGAATAGCTAGTTCAGTTATAAGCGCGACTGATGTCTTCCCAACCCTGTCCTGATATAAACTGGCCTCTGGTACATCAGGTATTACCCCTCCAGAAAAACTAGCCACCATTTGTTCACTCTTTACTATATCCCGCCACACCCCACCTTCTACTCGTAGCGCCACGTTACTATGTCGACTAGAACCATCATGCGGATTGGCCGACGTAACTAGCGAAGCCATGGACCTACCACCTGTAGTAGGAACATCGGCCACGATCAATTTACGGTGATTGGCCTTAAAGTTAAATAGTTTCAAATAAGAACGTAAGGGCACTGGCTCACCACCGGTATTGAGAGCATTAGGGAAAAGGCGGAAGGTGTACGGCGCACCGACCAAAGCCGTATGGGCCATATCTGGCCACTGCAATAATCCTCGCCAAAAAGCCGAGTAGAGAGGGTTACTGTCACGCATCTCTCCGTGATTAGTCAAAAACAACGGAATACCAGCAGCTTTTAGAGCCTCAAATTGATACGAAGGCTGACCATCATAGACCGTATTGAGCGGGTCACTGACTACGTTAATTATAATATCGGGATTAGACTGTTTTTTTGCGATCAAAGCGTCAGTTAGTTCGCTCGAGAGGAGTCGGTGCGTCTCAGGTTGTGTGCCTTGGAACGGATTCCAAAGAAACATATCCACCAGAATATACTTTTCAGCTTCAGCTATCATTTTCATGACCTCGGTAAAGATAGTTTGTTCCGATATGCTCTCTCCTTCGGCGGTAAGGTATGTCTCATCGAGCAAAAAGGTGACGGCTTCATCCGCTAGTTCATAGATAGGCCCCTGCATGCCTATTTCTTTGGGAATGGGCTGGTAGGCACCATAGATACCGGCGACCAGTAAAATAATTATTAAAATTATTTTCTTCCTATTTAGTAGATCAATAAATAGATTTTTTAGCATCAACTAATAATAGCGCACTATGATGGAGGGATTTGAGTGTTTGGTGTATAGAGAAATAATTTAGAAAGTTCCGACCTAAGAGACAAAGATTTACAAGGACGATTGATTTGTGCGGGTGAGAAGAATCGGTCACGAGTTACTAAGCTTTTTATTTCCCCGCCAGCTGGCGGGTTATAAAAATCTAAGTACTCTCGACCCCGTCTCGTCTGTCGCTAAAGCGACATGACTCCGACTTTCGATTCTTCACGTAAGTGCCGCAGGGCACTTACTTCACCCGCACATATGAAAAAGCGCCCGAAGGCGCTCTTTCATATGTGCGGGTGAGAAGAATCGAACTCCCGACTACTGCTTGGAAGGCAGTCGTTTTACCACTAAACTACACCCGCAGACTTTTGGTGTGTCGGCTGATTCTATCACCAACTGCCGAAAAATTCCAGATTATCCTTGCTATACTTTAGGGTATGCAATTTATCACTGATTTAGTCTTAGGGGTTATAGTCGCCTACATTGGTTTTACCAATTCCTTGGCTGATAAAATTCTAGCCCTGGTTCCGGAAGAAGAAGTTCCTAGTGCTATTACTGAAGATATAGAAGCTGCGCCTGAAATTACCCAATTACCATCCCGGTTTGAAGGTGGGAATATCCCTGACCTCCTGCGCCGAAACCTGTCTTTCCAATCAGCCGCGGTTGGTGACACTTCGTCTATAAATACCTTTACTAGTGACCCGCTTGAGGCTCTGGTCAATATATTTTGTACTTTCACTACACCAGACTATATCCGCACTACTACTGGTACCGGTTTTTTTGTTCATAGTGATGGTGTAATACTTACCAACGCGCACGTAGCTCAATACTTACTACTAAGTGAAACCGAGCTCCTTGGTGAAGCTGAGTGTATTGTCAGGCAAGGCAACCCCGCCAGCATCGCCTACAAAGCCAACTTACTTTATCTCCCTCCTTCCTGGGTACAGCAAAACGCTGCCGTTATAGATGCTTCGACACCATCCGGAACTGGAGAGCGTGATTATGCGCTACTTTATGTCAGCGAGTCACTAACCGGAGAACCCTTACCAGCTATCTTCCCGGCTCTACCAGTAGAGACCGAGTTACTTTCTTTGTCAGCTAAAAACGAAACTGTTACTGCGGCCGGTTACCCAGCCACTGATTTAATTAAAAACGGTGCCAGCACACCACTTATCCCACGCCAAGCCGAGACAACCATATCTGAACTCTATACCTTTGGCTCAAATTATGCTGATGTTATATCTATTACCGGTAGCGCCGTTGGCGCCGAAGGCTCTTCTGGTGGACCAGTCTTAAATAGCAACGGTAAGGCTATCGGTATGATAGTGACCAGAGGTGATGATGAGACTGATGGAGTAGGAAGTCTACGGGCGATTAGTCTGTCGCATATTGATAGGACAATTGAGGAAGAGACTGGTTTTATTTTGGCAAGAAACATCTCCGGTAATTTACCCCGGCGGTCAGAGATATTTATGGAAACACTAGCTCCCTTTCTACTTACTTTACTTTCTACTGAATTGAGAAATTAAAAGGACAACTTAGTGCTAAAAAATACTCTTTAAAAATACTTTTATTTGCTAGTCTCTGGGGGTAGTTACTCCGTTACTACCTATAGTTTCACTTCGACTACTGACAAACTTACCGAAGTTTCGTAAAATCACATTGGAATTTGGGTCGTCCTTAAATATCTCCTCCACCGTCACACCCTCCGGTAGATAGCCTGGTGAATTTTTCACCCGTAGAGCCATATCAGACACTGTCAACTCCGGATGAAACTGGACGGTATAGATGTTATTTTTGTATTGTAGAGCCGAAACCTGACATTGCTCTCCCCCGCTCATAAGCAAGGTCGCCCCCTCTGGCACCCGGTCTAATACATCCTTGTGCCCGTAATGTCCATAAAACGAGTCCGGTAAATCACTAAATAAGAAGTAGTCGTTCTTGTCTACCAAGAACTTAACCTCATGCGAACAAATCTTTTTTTGTACCAAATCAGAATGGACTTGCGCCCCAGCAAAAGCCCCTAGTAGCTGATGACCGAAGCAAATACCCAAAGTCGGAAGATCATAATCAAACAAATAAGTAAAAAGTGGCCGTAAACGACCAAGAATTTCATAAGAAATTGCTCTTACCTCATCATCTTCTGGTCGACCACCATCGAAATCTAAATCCCCAGAACCACCAAGAATTACCCCATGGTACCCACCCATAATAGTTTCCGGGTACTGCCAATCAATAGCCATGTCAAAAGCACTGACAAAATCTAACTGAGAATAATCACCTACCTCACGCCTTAAAGAGGTTTGTTCTTGACTAATTGCTGTGTAATTTTTCCGAAATTGAATGACTAAAATTTTTGACATAAATAAACATAAATATAACACCACTACTAAGCCAAGAAATAATTCTAGACTTGGTAATAGGACCAACAAAGTGAGAATGGGGAAAGGGCTTTGCCCTTTCCCCGCTTCATTGTGACTCCCATAAGTACAGTCGCACGGACGGCTCATGCGGGATACGGCTTCCTTGATAGTACGGTAGAAAGTTAACGGCCTCAGCCAAGCTCGCTGGTTTTTGACCACGCATAGCTAGCACTGCCTGTTCCAGCCAATCGTCAACCATGGAAAGGCACGCAATCATCTGCAACGGGGCCATAGTCGGCAAAGCCCAAAAGCGCAAGACCTTATGACCACCAGCTGATAATAACTGTGCCCAATAGAAAAGTCCGCTACCCAGAGCATCGCGATAGACAGCTCGCTCTTCTTCTCCAGCAAAGGTTGCCGTCAGTATTTCTACCTGCTTTTCATAAGTCGACCAATCCGGCTGCCATCGCCAGGCTAGGGGCAATCTGTTCTTCTCTGCACAATAACGCCAACACTTATGGCGACCAATCTTCCCAACCCCAAATTGGCGGTGGGCAGAGGCCATAGCCAACGGGGCCAAAGCATTGAGCAAATTCCAGCGCAAAAGCCTATCCTCCGCTCTTAAGTGCGTGACATCAAAGTCTAGCACACACGAGCCAATATCGGCCAAGCCTTCGATTTCCCTTGCTAAAACCCCTCCTTCATTTGGAGCGTATAGTTGATTAGTTACTGCCTTATAAACAGGGTTATTCCAGACAGTGGGACGAAGCAATCTAGTCGAGCCCCTAGGACGATGGGCAGAAAAAGTAATAATTTCCGATCCCATAGACTCAGCCACGTCCCGCAAAAATAAAATCTGCCCTAGCAATACCTTCTTTTGCCTAGAAAATTTAGTGCAGAAGCGAACTTGATCAATGGCGTAACCCGGATAGATTGCACCATAACTATTAATTTCCCTTGGCGTAGCAAATTCATCATGAGTCCTACTTTGCCCTCTCACTTCTGGATCATGAACGAAAAAACTATCAGCTCCAATAGCCACTTGGTTATAAAGCACTATTTTCTCTCCTTGTTAGTCAAATTGTGAAAGATCATTTTCGCAGGCTGTCTCGGTCCTCCGAGTCCCGCTCATCTTGGCGAATTGACTTATCCTGATGGATAAAGCCTGCGATTCGCGGAAAAATTTCAAAGCTTTGAAATTTTTCCGCGAATGACTGACTCTCCCTAAACACAAAACCGACCCTTGCTGGGTCGGTTTTGTGTTTAGGAGTTTACTTTATACACCTACCGACCCATAGCAAAAGATAAAACTAGTAAAACTAAACATAAATTTTATGTAGTCTACTTTTGCTGTGCTTGCGGTGGTTGTGTACATACAAGGTAAATATACTTAAGGAGAAGAGATTGTCAATTTCTAACTAAATTTGTACTTCAGATGCTGGATTGTCAACAGTTACATCTTCAGTTGATGAGGATTGTGTATCTTCTTCACTTTCCAATATTGGTAGTGAAGTAGTAGCAGTAGAAGAAGCCGTCTCCTCAACATCTAGTGAAGCTTGGTCAACATCAGGTAACATAACTTTATCAGTCAGATTAAGTGCCGTAGCTGAATCTCTCATAACAGCTAAGGCTGAAGCCACGGCTTGTTCGAGGCTTGTTAAACCAGCTTCTTCCCCTTGTGGTAGTTGCAACAAAGCTGAACTGGCGATGGCAAAACTTTCTTCCACAGCTGGTGCCAGCTTATCTTTAAGTTCAGGCAAGGTGCCAGTGGCATCAAGTTGCGGTACTATTATAGAATAGAGAGTCATAACTTCTTCAGCTTCTAGTCTAACTTTATTGTTCCGCTCTTCAATCGTAAAGGTAACGGGAACAATCTCTTCTACCGTGACACTATGTCTAACATCAATATTGGTCATAAATACAATCAAACGCTGAGTTCGCTCTAACACATCAACCAACTCATACCTGGCCTTAGACTCATCAACTTCCATGTGTAGCGAAGCTTCATTGATAGATCGACCAATATCTATCAGTCGTCGCTCGATATCAACTTGCTCTTCAGTAGTGGCATTTTTGCTAACACTTTTTAGAAGCTCGTAAGCACGAGTAGTTTCTTGCTCAACATGGGCGGTCAGTCTAACATAAGACGGTAAAGTCTCGGTTTCAGTGACTACTGTGTTAGCGATCATTTGCGAATCCTCCAAAGCCTCAGCGATAAGTGATGTTTTAGTTTCTTCTCCCCGCTCTATTTCACCCTTAATATCGTTAGTTAGAGCGGTAGTCTGGACATCAATAGTTGTTTCTAGTTGAATTGATGCAAGGGTAGCTTCTTCTTTGTCTGTCTCCTTTAAAATTTCAATTTCTCGACGAGCCGTTTCACTATGTTCTCGTACTGCATTAGCAACCTCTACTTCCACCGCTTCAGTCAGTCGGCCCTCACTAGCTAGAAGCCGGGCTTCCGCAATGCGCCGATTCAAGCGCTCTGTCTCCCAGACGATTTTTTCATATGAGCCACGGGCCAGGGTACCTCGCACCTCTTCATTAAAACTCACTTTCACCGCATAAAGAGAATCCCCCGGTACTGCTTGTTCAGCTAAATAAGTCACACTAAGGACAAGGACACTAATAACAGCTCCCATCCCCTGCAAAATACGCCAGCCATTTACTTGTACCAATCTCATCGAGGTATTAACCTCCTTGCCCAAAGTCGGAGCAATCTCTTTAAGCTCAAGTGGCAGTGGATGATATTCCATATACGAAACCACCCGATCCCGTAGATCGCTTTTTTCAGTCATACTTAAACGTAATGACTTGGCTTTTTTTTGTAGTTGTTCGCTAAAACGTTTCATTGTGATTAGGTTTTTTGTTTTTTCGTCTTTCGTCGATTATTTCGGTGGCGGACTGAATTTTTTGACGCAGAAGCTTTAGTCCTCGGTGAATTCTAACCGAGACAACATTCTCTGACTCCTCTATCAGGTCGCTGATTTCGCGTGGGCCTAGTCCATCGATAAACCGCAGGATGATTACTTCTCGATATTCATCGGGTAGCTCTGTAAGCAGTGCAAAGGCTTTTTGCCCATCGATAGTGGCCGCCAAGGCTTCGGTGGTATTTTCAGACAGTTCTGGAAAGGAACCCTCATCGACCCCCTCTTCAGCCAGCATAGCATCCAATGATAATTCCTTGTGCTTGCGGTATTCATCAATAATTAAATTATTGAGTACCTTATATAAAAATGAACGGTAGGAATCTATCTGGTGACCAGACCGCACGTATGACCAGACCTTAGTGAAGGTGTCGTGTACGACATCAATAGCTCTTTCTCGATCACTAATGCGAATACTCGCGTGCCGAAAAAGCGCGTCACTATAGTCTTCGAAAGCTTTCAAAAAACGATCTTCTTGGCTTTCCATACTGTCAGTTTGCCCCCGCATGTGAAAACCATTATATACGTAGACGGTCAGTTTAACGAATTCTTACCACACAACCCCAAAATAGCTACGAATTTTTGATGGCCGACAC
>CAYRMI010000028.1:0-8113 GCA_964425625.1 uncultured Candidatus Saccharibacteria bacterium
CGGCCCTGGCGCGCGGCCGTTCGACGTCGCCTGGGCGCGCTCGGCCGTCGCGCATGGAAAGGCTGCCAACTGCCCGGTGTTCGTCAAACAGCTCGGCGCCCGGCCGTTGTTTCATTCTCGACCAGGCGAGCCAGGCGCGGCACCGTGCAACGGCGAGTGCTGTCGAATCCGCGACCGCAAGGGCGCCGACCCGGCCGAGTGGCCCGAGGACCTACGGGTGCGCGAGATCCCGGAGACCAGCGCCGCATGACCTCCTCGATCACCTGCTCGACCGAACGCGCCGCGCTCGACGCGGAGGCAACCTGTAAGGAACTCTTACTGGTTCAGGCCGAGCGGGACCGGCTGCGGGAGGAGCTGCGGGAGGCGGAGGAGGCCGTGCTATTCGCGGACGCCTACATCCGCTCTGAACTGGCGGACGACTACCGCATCGTAGAAGGCGACAACCGCGTGTGGGGTGAGGACTTCACCGCCGTCCGCCGGGCACGGGAGCGCCAGAAAGACGAAACCCCGAAGTGACTGGCCTTCGGGGCTCGCCTACTCTCCAACGCAGGGACACTGTGGGATGTCTGGCTTGGAACGCTCTCGTTCGCGGTTTCCTTCGTTGTTGTTTGGTCCGAGTCCAGCCCCTCGGGGTTGATGCCGGGGTGCCCGGCAAGGAGAAAGGTATGCCTCAAGGTGGAGACCGTCAAGATGGTTCCTGGTCGCTCTCGAACTCCCTGGCCCTTGCCCATGCCCGGCTCCTCGCCGAGCAGGCGGAGGTCTACAAGAAGCTGACCTGCAAGAAGTCGGTCAAGCAGCGTCAGTTGGAGGCGATGGAGGCTCGGGCGGAGGGTCGTACGACGTGGAACGGCGGGGAGGGCGGGCTTTCTCTGGAGGCTCGGAAGCGGTGGCTGGCTCAGGAGATCGCCGAGAAGAAAGCCGGTTCCTGAGTTCCGCGACGATGCCGGCGAAGAGGCCGTAGCAGCGGTCGCAGAGTTCCATCTTGACCACCATCCGCCTCATCTCGCCTCCGGACAGTAGGACGTTCGCCCCCACCTGGGCCAGTGCGGCAACCTTGCGGATCGAGTCGGGCGGCTGATCGGCCCCCACGACCTCGGTCGCCCCGCAGAGGTCGCAGGTGAACCGGATCGTCCGCTCTTCGACGGTTGGCATCAGCCACCCCCCATTGCGTCAAGCAGGAAAAGGTCGGACCAGCCAGAGTCTGGGGCCTCTGGAAGTGGCGAAGAGGCCGCCAGAGCCTCGATCTCCTCGATCCTCTCCTCCAGTTCGGTCTGAGTCGCTTGGAAGTCCAGGCGGCCTTCCTTGACCGTCCGCAGGTGCTCCGCGAAGGGCGCTGGCAGCGGGAGAGAGAACCCCTCACCCGTCAGGATGGCCCGGACCTCCCAAGCCGCCCGGATGGCGTGACTCATCGCCTTCCAGTCTACCCCCTCGCTTCTCTCGGCGGCCCTCGCCCGGTCCCCGTAAGACTCCAGGAACTTCTGGAAGGACGGCAGGTAGTGGGAGCACTTGGCGAGAGCCGTCATGCGCTTGCCGAGGATCTCGACCGGGGCTGCGGGGTCGTCGGTTCCGTGGACGTGTTCGAGCCCTGAGTGGAGCAGGGGGTCAACCACCGAGGCAACCAAGAGATCGCCTTGGACGGCGAGAAAGCGGACGATCTCTTTGGCCGTGTGGAGGCGAGAGCCCTTGACTCCGTACTTCGCCGCCTGCCTGCGCGCGTACCCGACGAACGCCTTCAGGTTCTTCGTGTGGAAGCGGCTGCGATTCGCGTGGAGCGTCAGCCACTCGCGCGAAGCGAGAATGCAGCAGCCCGGATCGGCGTGGAGCATATCGAGGGCCATCGTCTGCCCTTCGAGGGCGAGACGCAGGAACTCGTGGAGCGAGATCATCTCCCACTCCACGTCTCCGGCCGCGTTCTTGACGCCCTCCGCTTTGTTGGGTCGCTTCGAGATGCGGGTCGTGATCTTCCCGAGGAGAGCCGACTCCCGGCTCGGGATGAATACGCCCTTGAAGTCGAAGTCGGAGGCGGGTCCGTCGGTGCCGTAGAGGTGGGAGCCGAACGGCATCACCACGGCGGGCCGCGCGTCGATCCTCCGAAGCTCTTGCATCATCGGGGCACTGACGTGAGACAGGTAGGGCTCCAACAGGCGCGCCGGAAGGGTTGCGGTGGGTCCGTTGGTCATTTCAGTTCCACCCCATGCAGCCGCAGTAGTAGGTGTCGAACCCCGGATCGCCGTTCGGCTCGAATCCCTTCTTGCAGTTCATGTTCTTGTGGTAGCGATGGCCGGGGTCGTGCGGGGCTTCGGCGGCTCCACAGTTCTTGCACGTCCGCTCGGCGTAGTCGCTGCCCGGACCCCTGTACTCGAAGAAGGCGAGGTCGGTCGAGGAGGGTTGCTGCGACTTGCAGCCGCCCTTCCAGTAGGAGCAGCGAGCGGTCCTGCCGGTCAGGTCTGGACCCTGGTCGTCGACCTCTCTGGATCTCGGGTCGGGCCAGCAGATCACGCAGGCCGGCTCGCCCTGGTGCGAGGCGTTGGCGGCGTGGCCGCACTTCATCATCGGCTTGCTCACAGTCCCATCCTCGCTTTCATCTTGGCGTGGCGCTCGACGGCGATCTCGATCAGGTCGGCGAGCGCCTTCCTCTGCCGCTTCGTCAGATCGCGCTTGCCGTCGAGCCGACGGACCTCGCCGCCCTTGCCGCGCCCGTAGAGCCGGCCATCGTGGGTTGCCTCGATGCCGCGGCCGAGATCGACCGGTAGGTAGCCGGTCTGCGGTGACCACTCGGCGTCCCGGTTGAGGCGCGCAATCCAACGCAGGCGCAGCCAGAGGCGGAGGTGGCACCAGAGGGCGCGGAGGCGGGCGATCATCGCGCCATCGGCTCCTGGTTGGTCGACCCGCCTCGCGGCGGCGGCAGCAGTGGATACTTCGTGCCGGACGGTGGCGGCGGCCACATGCCGCGGTAGCCAGCGAGGCGCATCGCGTTGTAGCGGCGCAGGCGCCGCAGGCGAATCACCGGTCCGGCAAAGATCAGTGCCAAGACGATCAGCAGGATTGTCGTCCAGAGCGCGAGATCGGCAGCGGCGGCGTTCACGCTCACAGCGCCGCCTTCGGCCAGCGGGCGCGCCACTCTTTCAGCATCCTGTCCGAGACCGACACGAGGTAGGAGATCTCGACCCCCGGCCGCAGCGCAGGAACCTGCGCCGCCATGAACATCGCCCACACCAGCGCCTCGTGGAGCAGCGCGTCGTCGCTCTTCGCCATCGGCTCCAGATCCTTCGCGTCAGCCCGCGCGAAGTCCGGCAGCGAGTAGTGGAGGCGGTCGTGCAACAGGTCGAGCAGGCCCGACAGGGCGGTTGCGCTCAATGCCGTGGACAGCCGAAACTGACCGTCCAGGTCCTGCACGACGGCCAGAGAGAAGTCGTGACCCGACTCCTCGATCAACGCTCGAATTCCCGGTGTGGCCTTCATCCCTTCCTCCGCTTGGGGTCCTGGCCGTAGGTGCGCTCCCAGGCGATCCTTCCGCTCTTCCCGTGGACGACCACCTGGGTCAGCTCTCCGGTGAGATAGTGGCGGCCTCTGGCCTCTTCGACGGCGTAGGCAACCGCTGCCGCCTTGGTGAGCAGCATGACGAGGCGCTCCTTGAGGCCATCGAGCCGCACCCTCGTCACGGCCCATCGCTCGTCTCTGCCGAGGTGGTGGACTCTGTAGACGATTCGCTTCCTAGCCACTGATTTTCTCCTGTTGGTCTGGTGTGATTTCTTCGGCGAATAAGCGACACCCGGAGACGACCCGATCGCGCGCCATGTCCGCATACGTCGGATTCAGCTCGCACCCGATGAAGTGCCGCCCATGACGCAGCGCCACGACGCCGACCGTTCCGCTGCCGGCGAACGGGTCGAGCACGGTATCCCCCACGGCGGACCCGGCGAGGATGCAGGGCTCGACCAGCGCCTCGGGCATGACGGCGAAGTGCGCGCCGGGGAAGGGCTGCGTGGCGATCTGCCAAACGGAGCGGCGGTTGCGGCCTATCGTTGTAATGTCGCGAGCGAATCCGTAGGGCTCCGATGGATCGCGCTTGAGGGCTCCGCCCGCGATCCCTTTGTATCCTTCCTGATGTGTCAGCTTGTGGCCGCCGGAGGTTCCTTTTCTTGTGTAGACAGCATCTCCGTCTCTCACCGCCCCCGCGTCGTAGTAGTACCGCGCCGCCTTCGCCAGCAGGAACACGTACTCGTGCGCCTTCGTGCAGCGGTCCGTTACGCTCTCGGGCATCGGGTTACTGTTGTGGGTCAGCACGCCGCAGCCGAGCGCAAACGTGTGCGGATCGTCCGCAAGCGAAATGTCCCAAAACATCCGAGCACGCGACCGGCGAATCGCAACGACCTCGTAATCCGATCGCTTGCGCTGCTCTGGGTTGAGGTAGAGACTTCCGCGCCATCCAGGGAACTTTCGGTCGCCCATCGCGTGTAGGGTCCGACGCAGCCGAACGGACGCGCCGATCCTCGCTCCCACCACTCGCAGATCGGATGCCAGTGCGTCGTTATTGCAGAACCCAAGCACCCACCTGCCGCCCTCGCGGAGATGCCCGTCCCCGGACAGGTAGCCATCCAGAACCGAGCGCAAGAACGCATCGCCGCGTTTCCAGCAGCGTGGGCCGAGGTGCTTGTCGTGCGCCGTGCGCCCCGACACGTAGGCGTCAATCACGCCGAGCAGGATTGGCGAGTTGACGTTGATCGTGGCGGAGTTTCCGCCCGTGAGGTGCATTGCGGCGTGCCCATCGTAGGCGGTAACCAGCCGGCGCACGCGCGCAAACCGGTCCGTTTGCGAGGCATGCGAGGCGATCTGTATAGTGCCGTCCGACTGCGACCCTTCTGCGATGTAGAGGCCGACGAACCATCCGATCTCCTCATCGGGCAAGCCGGCTGGATTGCGCGGTGTTTCCGGTGCGGGCAGGCGGCATGCGTCGAGCACGTCGCCCACGCGCATATCGGACGCGGCCATCAAGCCGCGCGAGGTCGGCCACCGATGCTCCGGCGTACATCCGATGCGCTGCCCGTTCCGCAGCTCAATCTCCAATCCGTCACCCTTCGCCGGCGAGGGCTCCCATGCGACCGCTTGATTCCACCTCTGGCCGTCCCACAGATGCACCGTGCTCGGGTCCAGGCGCACCATGTCCTTGACGGTCATGGGCGTCTCGCCATTTTCTGTGCGGGCGTAGACCACCGCCCCGCCGGAGATGCACTTGCTCCAGATGATGTCCTGACGCAGCCGCCAGCCGTCCGCTTGCAGGGCGAAGGCGACGCGCCAGGGGATGCCGACGAGATCCTTGGGCCTGAGCGACGATGCAACCTTTGTTCTTGGCCCCGCCTCGAAATTTCCTCCAGTTGGTTTCCCCTGTCTAACTGAGTCATTTCTACCCGTGGTGCGCTCTCCTCCATAACTATCCCCGAGGTTCAGCCAAACCGTTCCATCCTCCGCGAGCACCCGCCGCACCTCGCGGAACACCTCGACCAGCTTCGCCACGTACTCCTCGGGCGTGCGCTCCAGGCCGATCTGCCCGGCGTGGCCGTAGTCACGTAGGCCCCAATAGGGCGGCGAGGTCACGCAGCAGCGGACGGAACCATCGGGGAGCGAGCGCAGGCCGTCGAGAACGTCGGACACGATGATCTGAAAGGTTGGCATTTAGGTCTAGTCGTAGGTGTCCTGCGGCACGATTGGATCGTTCATGTGTGGCTTGGCGCTCTTCTCTGCGCGATGGTGACGGCCGACTTCGGCGTGGCAGTCACGACACCAATGGTCGATCCCGTCGCGGTTGGTCTTGGCGGCCGCGAAGGCGAGGGCCGGAAGGGTTCTGCCGCAGAGGGCGCAGGTTTTGGTGCCGGTGCAGGCCGGCTCGTGGGCGCTCATCTCCTGCGGAGATCGTAGATGTTGAGGAAGATGCCGACGAGCAGCACGCCGAGCCCGACGAAGAGCAGGAGGTTGTCGATCATGCGGGGTTTCCGGCCAGGAAGAGGTCCTCGTGGACCCACTTGGGCAGGTCCCCGGTGACGAGGATGGGGTGGAGGGTCTTGGGGCAGATGGCGTAGCGCGGGAAGGTGAAGCCGCAGCCGCAGACGACGGGACGCTCGAAGGTGTGGAGCCCGAGGCCCTCGTGCTTCTCACCGCAGCGGGGGCAGTCGTCCAAGGTGACGCTGACTTCCTTGATGGCGACGAGGCTCATCCCCTCCCCCTTTCTTGGACCGACTGGATGGCGAGATCGGCCAGCTCGATCTGCGTCTGGAGCAAGAACGTGGCCCCGCTGTAGGCGGTGAGGGCCGCCTCGCGCCAGGACGCCCGCTCTGTCTCGTGGACGAACAGGGCCTCGGCAACGCGGTTGAGGGTTGCCATCCGAGCGGCCCCCTCGGCGTTGCTGCCTGAGGAGAGGGCGAGGTCGGCGATGCGGCGGGCAACGTCCATCTTCAGGGTTTCGTGGGGGTCGATCATGGTGAGGCGTATTGTATATCAAACCCCTCCTTCTGTCAAGGTGTGTGGCGGAGAGGTCGGGAATCGAACCCGAGGTCCGGGTTGGGTCCGGACGGCACCTTAGCGGGGTGGTGGGCGGCCAACTGCCCATCCTCTCCTTCGGAGGGGGTTTGGCGGAAGCGGGAGGAGTCGAACCCCCACGCGCCGGGATCGCCGACGCTCTCTCGTTTTCGAGACGAGTGCCTTACCGTTCGGCCACGCTTCCTTCTCAACGAACCGCCTGGAAACAGAACGACCCCCTCTCGTTCCAGTTCCTTCGGATCGTTGGTGAACATCAGCCCTCCTTTCCGTTCACCGACTGCGCCCGTTCCGTCTCCAGCATGGCATCGACCCCGGACGCCCACTCGCCGCTTCCGTCGGGCTTGATCCTCAAGACCGCGCCGATGGACGGATGGCCCAGGGCGACTCGGAGCCAGCCCTCGTAGGTGGCGGTCGAGGACCCGAAGGCCGAGGCTCCCGTATCGGCCAACCAGCGAGCCAGTGCCTCGGGGGTAGCGAACGCGGGGCTGATCGGCGTTCCCTCGGAGCAGGTCTCGTACATCATGTAGTGAGTGGCCTCTTCGGGGGACCAGCGGGGCATGTAGTCCTCCTCCTTGGGGGCCGGAACGTCTCCGTCCTTCGCCGAGTCGCCCTTGTGGCGCTCGTAGTCGGACCCGTCGAAGAGCGGGACGTGACGAGGACTGCCGTCCGGATAGGTGCCGTCGATGGGGTGCTGCCAGTCGGGAGGGACCCGTCTCACTTCTCGGCCCATAGCGCGCATCTCCTCATGGAAGGTCACTATTGTATATCAAACCCCTCCCCTTGTCAACCCCTGGTTCTGGTGAAGAGCCACCATTGGTAGCCCCACGCCTCGCGGCTCCTCTCCTCGACCCACTTGGGGATCTTCACGACATGGCCGGGACCGTGGACGCGAACCAGAAACTCGAACCACCACGCGGCGCGGATCTCGGGCTTCGACCACCCCGCTCTCGACTTCCTCTCTCGGCGGGGTCGGCGGGCAATGTGGCGGGACGGAGGGGAATCCTGGGCCACCACCCTCTCGCGGTCGTAGCCCTTCCAGCGGATCGTCAGTCGGTGGGCCTGCTGCATGGGCCGGGATTCTACCCCCTCCCCCGCAGAAGAGGGGTCTTTCCAGGGGGGGGTTCTCCCTTTGCTGTTGTATAGCAGAGGGGTCGGGGGAGTGGGGTTGGTGGGCTATTCAAGATGGCCAACTGACACTTTTTCGCTCCCCGACCACCCCCCCCTGACACAAAGTGTCACCCTGACAGAAATCGCTCCACAGGATTTCCACAGGCTCTCCACAGGATTTCCACAGTCACCTGGAGAGGACGCCTGTGGAAAACCTTGTCCCCCTTTGAGGACGGCTGTGGAAAGGCTGTGGAAAAGTCGGCTGCTACGAAATGTAACAGGGGTGTCCCCAAAAGAGGACGTTACGAAGGGTAGCAGGGGAGGGAGGGGGGGGATGGGGCGGTTCAACCTCCCCGCCCCCCCCCTCTCTCTCCCTCGGAGGGAGCCCGCCTCCCCGCCTCCCTCCCTCTCTCTGTCTCTCCCGCCGGCCCCCCTCTCTCTCCCCCTCCCTCCCCCTCTCTCCCCCGCCTCT
>CAYRMI010000029.1:0-7745 GCA_964425625.1 uncultured Candidatus Saccharibacteria bacterium
TTATGTTGGGCAACAGCACTTGGTTGGTGTGGGTAAACCACTACGAGAAGCGATTGAAAAGAAACACTTATTTTCCTTTATTCTCTGGGGACCACCGGGCGTGGGCAAGACGACGTTAGCGCGGATTTATGCCCACTCGCTTAATTTAAAATTTTACGAGCTGTCAGCTGTCAGTGCTGGCAAGGCAGATATTAAAAAAATAGTTGAGGAAGAGTCGGTGGAGCGCAAGATTCTATTTTTGGATGAAATACACCGCTTCAATAAAGCTCAGCAGGACTACCTTTTGCCTTTTGTCGAGAGCGGAGTACTGACCCTTATTGGCGCTACGACCGAAAATCCTAGCTTTGAGATTATTTCCGCCCTGCTCTCACGTTGTCGTGTTTTTACCTTAAAGGAACTAACTGAAGACGAAATGGGTGAAATTATCACTCGGTCTGGCTTTGCTCTCGATCAAGAAGCTAAAGACTGGTTGATAAAAATGGCCAACGGTGACGCCCGCCAGGCTCTTACACTGCTTGATGCAACAAACTCGCTCTATGGTGAAGTTAATGTAGAAAGTTTGACTGAAGCATTACAAAACACCCACTTACGCTACGATAAACAAGGGGAGGAACACTACAATACCGTCAGTGCCTTTATCAAAAGTATGCGCGCTAGTGATGCGGATGCAGCTATGTACTATTTGGCACGGATGGTGGAAGCCGGTGAGGACCCAAAGTTTATTGCTCGACGCCTGGTTATCTTTGCTAGTGAAGATGTGGGTATGGCACAACCGACGGCACTTGTCATTGCTAACGAAGTCTTCCGAGCGGTCGAGACAATTGGTTATCCGGAATGTGCTATTAACTTGGCTCATGGGGTGGCTTACCTAGCGATGGCCAAAAAGGATCGCCGAGCCTATGACACTCTGCGTGAAGCACAGCGTGATGTGAAAAATTTTGGTAATCTCCCCATCCCTCTGTCTCTACGCAACGCACCCACCCAGCTGATGAAAGACGAAGGATATGGCGCTGGGTATGAAATGTATCCTAAGGGAATATCTTTCTTACCCGAAAAATTAAAATGTAAGCGCTATTTCAAATAACATAAGTCTCTGGGAATAAATTATTAGATAGGTTGTTAAAAAGGGTACTAGGGCTGAACAAGACAAATTGAAGGATACGCTACGATTCACTAGATATGAAATCAAAAAATATTAAACAAATTCGTCTTTCAAATATAAAATTAGCATCATTTTTTTATTGTTCTAGTTGCATTTTTTACAGTAGCAAATCTGTCTCATGCGGCAAGTAACTCATTTTTCAAAGCAAGTAGTAAGAGTGCGCCTAGTTGGTGAAGGTTAGACAATTTTGTTTTTAGGTAGGTTGACATAGATTTTTGAAGAGGTCAGTTATAGTCTTCACATCTTGTGTAATTGTTAAAAAACGACACCTACTTAAAAGTGTAGTGATTTTAGTCTTATGAAGATGATTAGTCGGCTTAGAAGTGTAATAGATCACTCCAACTAGGTTGTCTTGCTTTGATTACATATCTTATCGCAGATTTTATTCCTCTTAAAAATAGAATTAGCATGAACATCGAGATTATCCCGAAAAAGAAGCTTTCTGCGGAAAAATTTTCATCAGCCCAAATAAACAGCACAAAGAAAAATATAACCAAATGCGTAGCCGCATAAATAACCACAGCTAATCTCTCCCACCACATCGCCAAAAGCCTTTTTGTGGGTGCCCCACAGTGCTGACAGTACTTGTCATCGGTCGAAATCTCTTTGTTGCATTTTTCGCATATCATATTTTATTTTTTTTAAATTAGACTTTAAGACCATAGTAAGAACCTGAATAGCAATTGAGCAATAAAAAAGAAAATGCCTAATAGTGCCAAAATACCGAGAATTGATGATTTGTTTGTGTTTACTTTTTTCTGCTTCTGAAACTCTCCATTTACATCTTTAACAAACAAATCTTTTGAATCACACACTGCACAGTGAAATTTTACTGTGCTTGCATAATAATACATTATTACGAACCAACCCAATATCGGAGATGGAAGGAAGAAAAACCAAACCAGAAATTCTGTCAGTCCATTCCGTCCCCTTACAGGAGATCCGTAGTGACCACATGAACTACATCGTACCTCCTTATCAGAAACCAATTTTTTTGAATCTTTCTTTGGATTAGGTTTTATTTCTTTATCGTTTCGGGCAGTAGGTAGAATTTCACCACATTCTTTACAGAATTTAGACGACTCATTATTATTTTCCCCACAATTTGTACAAAACATTATTGTATTAAAGCATGTAAAAATATACGCAAATGCTCTTATCCCATAAATTCACTGATTGGACCATTAGGTGCCATATGGGGTCAGGGGTGCATAGAAAATTCTGGAAGTTTTTTATCCAACTTATCAGAGTTGGTTAGACACTAAAAATCTCATGCCTCCGTCGGCCAAAGACCGCTTAGTTGTATATTGGTGCGCTGAGTTGGCAGTAGTTCGACGCCTTTGTATGGTAAAATAGAGGAATTATGGCCAAAAAGAAGCTCGAACAGAAAATGGTGATTTACCAGACTAAGTCGGGTGCTTTGGAGTTGCGTGGAGATGTTGAAAAAGAGACTGTATGGGCGACGCAGGCACAAATTTCTGAAATGTTTCAGACTGAGCGCTCCGTTATTACCAAACACATTAAAAATATTATCAAGGAGGGAGAACTGGTTGAGAATTCAGTATGTGCAAAATTTGCACATACTGCCGAAGATGGGAAAACATATGAAGTTCAATTCTATAATCTAGATATGGTGCTTTCGGTTGGTTATAGAGTCAATAGTAAGCGTGCTACCGAATTCCGCCAATGGGCCACTAAGACATTGCGTGAGCATATTACGCGTGGGTATACTATCAACCGCAAGCGGGTAGCACAAAATTATGACGCGTTCATGAAAGCGGTGGGCGATGTGCAGGTACTTTTACCCGAGCATGTCACCTTGGATCCCAAAGCCGTACTTGATCTCATTAAGGAATTTGCTGGCACCTGGGTCTCTCTAGATGCCTATGACAAGGAAGCACTAGAAATAAAAGGAGTAACAAAGAAAAAAGTAACGCTAGTAAGTACTGACTTAGAAAAAGCCATTACAGAATTGAAATATGAATTAATGAAGAAAGGAGAGGCAACTGATTTGTTTGCCAGTGAGCGCCGGCAAGGAAATGTTGAAGGTATTGTCGGAAATGTCATGCAGTCGTTTGGTGGCAAAGCGGTCTATCCGACCGTCGAGGAAAAAGCGGCGCATCTCTTGTACTTCATGGTGAAGAATCATCCGTTTGCGGATGGTAATAAACGCTCGGGGGCGTTTGCTTTTGTGTGGTTCTTGCGCAAGGTGGGAGTGAAGGGAGCGAAGAATATCAACCCAGCCGCCCTTACAGCCCTGACGCTTCTTATCGCCGAAAGTGACCCGAAGAAAAAAGAGCAGATGGTGGCACTGGTGACGCAGATGTTGCGGTAACTTCGGTTCAGAGTTCACTCCAAACATAAGAGTGTAATTAAGATTTAAAAATCTTTGTACGTCTGCTCACTTCGGCGACTTATTTCTAAGATCTCAGTGTAATTTTCAGTATCAAGGAAAATCATGCGAATATCTCCAATTCGAACTCTATATACATCTCGATATCCAGATAGCTTTTTCAAGTCGAGGTCGTTTGTGTCACGGACTGAAATTCTCCGTAGGATTTTCTCAACTATAATAAACTCTTTGTTATTGAGTCTTTTGAGAAATTTTTGATTTCTGTCCATGCATTTTCTTCATTGAAGCGAGTAACTCTTCTACGGGTACTCCACGCCCAGTCTCTTTAGTGAAGTCGACAATAGTTTCCCAACCATTCTCTTCTGAGTCTACCGGAGAGATACGAAATAGAGGAGTAGAACGACGAAAGACGGTGATTGATTCACCACTAGCTATTCTTTTTATGTAGGTCTCCATATTTTCTCTGAGTTCCTTCAGGCCGACAGTATTTTTCTGTACTTTAGTATTCATGACATAAGTTTATCTTAAGGTAAACTTATGTCAAGATTGTGCGCCGAGCCGGTGATGGTTAGACATCATTGTTTGGTATAAAAAGAAGAACCGCCAGCGTGACCGAGGCGGTCTTCTGGCGGTAAGTTGTTTTCGTCATGCTGGAGCTGGTAAGGAAGATCTGGTCTACTGGGTCGCTACTTGATCCATGTAGCGAAGGATATTGCTGTCGATGAAGAGCTGGTGGAACACAGTCCGAAGCGTACGAAAGTAGCTGAAATTGTGAACGACCGATCCATCGGCGATGAACGTATGCTCCCCTTCGGTATAGAGATTAAACACAGGTTCATACGTGTTGGTCAGCACGATCTTCGCGACGCTTCGCACGTCACCCTTCATAGTCACTACACGCTCATCTATTGTGAAATCCTTAAGTTTCTTCCATCCCGACAGCGAGCAGAAGCTGTGGTTTGCCGTTGCGCGTTGGCTCGTGCCGTCTGCGTACACCACCTCGGTGATACGCGCGGATTGATAACTGAGCTTTCGCGAGACACGCCGTGGTATGAGAACACCGTTGTTCCAAGAGAGGACAAATCGGCCTTCCTCGACGTCAGCTATACGAACCTTGCCGTCAGGAGTCTCGATCAGGGTTGAGGCGGGGAAGCAACCTTTTCCTTCACACCTTGAGCATCCGGAACAATTATTCAAACTGCAGGGTGATTCCCCATGCCCGTACATGCTGTTGTCACAACCTCTTTCATAAGTGTGACCACTATCGGGGCAACCGTCGCTATGCTTTGACATGATTCTGTTCCTTCAAGTAATACTCGATACCCCATGTATCGAGTAGACTTAATATTTAACACTTATTATAAGAAAAGTCTAACCTCTATTCGGCCTCTACAAAAATAACCCTACAAATTTGGGTTATTTTATACGCGTGCGCCTGGTTGGTGTTGGTTCGAAACTTTTGTATAGCTAAATACAAAAGAAAACAGCTCCGGCAGGGAAGACGGACTGTCTTCGGTCTGCGGGAGCTGGGACGTCACTGTTGCTCGAGGATGAATACCTGTTCACGGTAGTGGAGATAGATTCGTTCCTGCCTAAGTTGGCAGGACAGCACCTCCGCAAGCTGGTGAAGCGTCTCTGTTACGTCCTCGTCACTTACTTCTGCATTGTACTCAGGACTCACGAGTCCTTCGTAGAACACAACTGGTTCACGCATCATCTTCTGTGCGCTTCGCCCCCAGTAGGTGATCGTGCTCGTGGTTGTACTTCCCGGCAGGTAGATGCCCCGCATCTCCCTTTGTTGACGCATCCACTCAGCGACGATATGACCAACCTCTTCGGGGGTGTGGAGGATGCCCTCACCAGAATAGCCTTCTTGTAAACCAATTGTGAGGCGAAATGCTCGGGCGACTAAGTTTTTGGTATTGACGACTTTGAGCATCTTGAACTCCAGAAAAAAGAAGAACACTCAGGACTTACTGAGTATTGGTGAAGTAAACATCTATTATAAATAGAAGTCAATAAGTTGTCGAACTAACTCTATACGTGGTGCGCCGAGCTTGAGGCGGTTAGACAATTATGTCTGGCTTAGGCCGGGAGAGATCTTTTGTACGATAAGTATATTGACTAATGTGTACACTTAAGTTACACTTAAGTGATGAATACAAAATTTATTGGTGTTAAAGAATTCAGACAGAACATGGCGGGATTTGCGAAGCAGGCCCGCATAGCTAAAACTCGATTTGTGATTGTGAATCGCACGACACCCCTTTTTGAACTCAAACCCTTTGCAGAAGACGCTACATTAGATGACTTATTTGCTGAACTAAAAGCTATAGAAAAAAGTGTTGCTCGAGGTCATTCTTATACTCATGAAGAAGTGTTGAAAGAACTCGAGTAGTCCTTAATATGACAAAAATGGTCACTGTCATTTACTCTGAGTCTGCCCTTAATAACTTAAAGCAACTTGATAAGGTCGTGGCTAAAAGGATTGTTTTGAAGATTAAAGATAATGCAGAGCAAGCAGATCCGTTGTCGAGAGCAAAGCCCTTAACGGGGAAACTTTCTGGTTGGTATCGATTTCGAATTGGCGATTATCGAGCTATTTTTAGCATCGATTCTAATGGAAAGATTACTCTTTTAAAAATTTTGCAAATTAAACATCGAAAGGACATATATAGACTTTAATTTATTTGAGCTGGTGGCGGTTCGACACATTTGTTTAAGATCGTGTGTTAATATTTAATCATTATGGAACCAGAAATTAATCAAATAGAAAGTCATTTAGCTCCGCTTCAGAAGGTGACCCCGTTATCAAAGTATTTGGCAATGGCACTTTTCATCATCATGCCGTTTATTGGAGGTTGGATTGGGTATACGTATGCCCCGGAGAAGGTGGTAGAGGTGGAGAGGGTGGTTGTACGTGACGAGGATACCGGGCTAAAAAGTAGTATGGTAGAGGAGCAAGACGAGAGTAAGTATGTCTCCGATTATGAAGACATGCTCGTATGTAGTTCTGAAGAGGATGGCGTGTCAGGTCTCTCATTTGAAGAGCTAGATTCGACCGATTGGTTAAATTCAACTGGTACTAATAATTTATTCTTCAAAACTAAGCATCCAGCAAATATTACAATTGAACGACAGGCACCAGAAGATGATGATGCGACTTTTATTATTAGAGATGCTCAAACCGATTTAAGTGCATCAATTCGAATTGTTGAATTAGAAGATGAGGTTTTTAAATTTGGTGGCGTTAACATACCTGCTTATACATACGAACCTAAGTCAGGCACCTTCTGGAAAGAGGGTTACGGTGCGCAATGGACTCAATGTAAAGCGGAAGAACAGAACTACACTAAAAATGGTCATTTAGTCTTCGTCACAACTCAAGGAGACGCCGGATTCTTTGTAGCTGACTACAATTTAATGTTAAGACCGGAAGTAGAGCAGTATAACTTGAACATAAAGCCAATAGCGATAAGGATACGTTATGGAGGAGATAATAATGATTTAGGTGTTATTAATGAGGAGTATTTACAATTTGAGCGTATTATTGAGCAAATGGTAAGAGAGATAGAACTTATGCCTGTAAGTAAAGGATAGGTAATGATTTGTGCCTACTAAACATTAGACTTAATGGAGGGGATTTCTCCTATTACATGGGCAGTACACTTTGTCACTATTTTATTTTATTTCCTCACGTCATAAAATAGTAGGCAAGGTTTTCGAATCCGTGCAACGCTTTCTTTCAGAAAGCTGCACCTCCCGGCGCACTTTTGCAAAAAGAAAACACCCTGGTGGGTGTTTTCTGCAAAAGTGCGCAGGCATGCGTGAAGTTAGAACAGCTATCATAGAATCCGACTATAACTTCTTGCCTAAATACGTGCGTGAGAAAGTTGGTATTACGCTCTAATAATTTCGTTTTATATAGCCGTCCCGTGAGGTATCAAACAGCTCCAGACTAGTATCCAGCTCAGTCTTTATCTTGTTGTTTATAGCGATACACTTGTCATAGATGGCCTTTGATTTTTTACTCTCATCGTTCAGGGTATCAATAACCCAGCTCACAATCCGGTCTCGGTCCACCCACTCATCCCTCGTACAGTGGTTGAACATATACTCCAGTACCAAGTCTTCGAGTGTCCAGCTTCGTACGGGAATTGCCTTTGGTCCAATCTTAAGCAGGTGTTCTTCATAGGCGACCATTGCTGATGCAACGTCTACAGCTGCTGC
>CAYRMI010000030.1:0-7591 GCA_964425625.1 uncultured Candidatus Saccharibacteria bacterium
ATCAAGGTGATCCGCGACGTGCTGATCCGGGAACGCACCATGCGCGAGCGCGTGTTTGCGAACAACTTCACAAAGCGGCGCGAGAAGGTCGGGGAGATCGCGGTCTGCCTCGAGCATCTCGCCGAGATCGAGAAGGAGATCAGAAAATGACCCCGCACATCTACGAATCCGGCCACCGGCGGGCCGTTGTGGAGGGAGACACGGTTTCCCTTCACCGGATCACCGGGAGAGTCCGGCGGAGCGTTGTTCCGGTCTGGCCAGCCACACAGGTGGCCAGCCCGCGCTCTGCTTCCAGAATCGCACGGGAATGGGCGTATCGAGGCAGGATCAGCAAGGCATTGCATTAATTTACAGGAGAGCCCATGGACAAGATCATCAATAGATTCACCGGCGAAGTAATGTGCGGCGGCCTTACTCTAAGGGTCGTGCTTGAGCAGCACCAGAAATGGCTGCGCGACGAAGAGGGCGGGAAACGCGCGGACCTTAGAGGCGCGGACCTGACACGCGCGGACATGACGGGCGCGGTCCTGACGGGCGCGGACCTGACGGGCGCGGACCTGATAGGCGCGGACATGACACGCGCGGACCTGACGGGCGCGGACCTGATAGGCGCGGACATGACACGCGCGGACCTGACGGGCGCGGACCTGACTTCCATTAAGTCAGACTTCATTGCGGAAGTGTTAAAACTTCCTGACGAACTTCCCGCACTCAGGCTTGCCATTTTGGAAGGCCGTATCGACGGTACTACATACAGCGGGGAGTGCGCTTGTCTGGCCGGGACATTGGCGAAGGCTAAAGGTGTAATAGGTTATAGCGGGGGCGACGTGCCTGTAAACGGCATCACCTTCCATGCCAACGCCAATAGCCCACGCGAGGTTTTTTTCTGGAACATCAATAAAGGCGACACACCCGAAACGAATCAGTTCGCCAAGATCGCGCTGGAATGGACCGACGAGGCACTGGCGATGGTCGAGAATATCAGGAAATCAGCATAACAACACCCCGCTCGGGGAGATAGGAATGGGTATGAGATATGTGACGATAACCTGCCCGCAATGTAAGCGGAGCGCACAGCTTAGCAATGGTCATGTGAATCGCGCCCGTAAACTGGGTGTACCAATTTATTGCGGCAGAGCATGTGCAGGGCTTGCGCGCAGAAAAAACAAATCTGATGCCCAAAAGAAAGCAGAGAAGCGTGACTATGACATGGAATACCGTCGCAAAAATTTGGAAATGCTTAAGCGGAAGAAAGCCGAGCATTACCTAAAAACTCGCGATCCGGAGAAAGAGGCGGCATATAGGAAAACACGAATGCACCTCCATGTCGAATACTGCCGCCAGCCTAAATACAAGGCGTGGAAAAAGAAATATGACGCGCAATATCGCGCGAAGAAATTATACGGTGAATTTTGGGAATCATTTTTGCTGATTATGGGCATTGAAGCCGAAGTCACAAAACGGATGAGTAATTACGAAATACGCCTAGAAAACGGGACTATTAACAAAGCACAACAAAGGAGAAGAGACTATGAACGCATTAACCGCCAGCAATCTGAAAACTGCTTTATGGGAAACGCTTAACAATATCAAAGAGGACAAGATGCAGCCAGGACAGGGTGACGCTATTGCCGCCCAGGCGCGGGAAATCCTGCGAACTGTTAATACACAGTTGCGAGTCGTCGGCCAATCAAACCGTAGCGTACCGCTGGAAGTAATCGAGTTTGCAGAGAAATAACCCCCCCCGCCGGGGATTTTTGAGAAGGAGGATTGCATGGCTATCCGCTTAACGCCCAACAACGCTAGGGATTGATTATGACGACACTTGTGAAACTGCTCCTATCTGACAAGCTGGCCGTGGATGAAAACGGGTTTTTATACCGGATGATGGCCGGTGACGTAGCAAAACCGCTTCGCCCTCAAATACCTAGATTCAGCAATCCACATAACAAGCGAATGTATTTCAAAGTAAAACTTGACGGGAAATACTTCACATTCTGCCAAGATGACTTGAAGCGCAACCAAGAGAAAGCAATAGCGAGGGTATGCAAATGACACCGCATGAAAAGTATATACGAAAATGCCTGGATGAAGCCATTTTCAATGCCGCGCACGGTGATGAACCCGTGTGCGGAAGCATGACGCTTACCGAAATCCTATGCTTCGTACTTGGCTGGCAAGGTGGAACGATACACCTTGTTTCCAAAGAATTAGGCGTTCCTACAGAAGTAATTATGGAGGCGGATTATCCGACAATGGGGTGGCTTTGCCGCTTGGCGCAAGTTGTAGCGCACCGGAAGTTACCTAACCCGCTTGGATTTGGCGATGATTCCCGTGAGAGCTACGCGCTAATGGACGGGAGTAACAAGCCATGAAAACCTTTGAGCAATGGAGAGGCGAACAAGAGCCAAGCCAGCTTCGCGCTGAAACCGCATGGCAAACAGTGGAGCGGGCATGGAAGGACAGTGCGGCCAATGGCCGCCCCCAAACGATGATGGATAGGTTCGCAGAGCATACGCCGGATAACATACAGGAAATAATCAGCCTTCTGCGGAATGCCGATAGGCCGATGGAATTGGGTTCACTGGCGAATGCCGCAGCGGATGCCTTGGCCGATTGCAAATACGCCGCCATGCTGTGGGAAGCGTTTGAGGAATTTCAGGTGGACAACGACCTGATAGAACGCACCAACCAGTCTGTTATCAGCCATACGGAGGGCAATGCCGACCTTGACAGGTATGTTGTCAGCGGCGCATGGGATGTGATTTTTGACCTGTTTCTTGAAGAAGTCAGGAAGCGTTTGCTGAAATGGCTTGGCACTAAGGATAGTGGCAATGGGTAAGAACCGGATAGGCATGGTTCCTTTTATTCCTAACATCCACCAGGCTGTATATGCAGCGGCAGCACAACCAAACGCGCTTGATATGGGAAGTTGGCACAAATGCGAAACCACACATTGTCGTGCGGGTTGGGTTGTTGCCCTAGCGGGAGAGGCAGGGTCGGCGATGGAATATTGCCTCGGAACAGCGGCAGCAGCAGCGTTGATCTACATCAAAAGCGATCCGAATCTCGAAAAGATACCGGATTTTTACGCAAACAATGAAGAAGCGTTGGCCGACATGAAGCGATTGGCTGAGCAAGAGGCCGCAGCATGACCCCCACCGACATCACCGGGCGCGTTGAGGCGTTACTTCCCGCTCCCCCGTCTGAGGAGGCGAGCAAATGACAAGGAAAACACACAAGGAAGGAGTGGGGAGATGAGTGATTTTAGAGTGACGGTTAATTACAAGCAGTACGGTCAGCCGAGACCCTACGCAGATAGCATTTATCGGGCCACAATGACGGTTGAGCAACTGGATAATCTTCAGTGGAAGCCCTCACCATGGGCAGATGTTAAGCATTTCAGCAAACTGGTTAGAAACTGGACGCACGAGGGAAGACCTTATGGAAAGCCAATGGGAGAATGCTTTGCGCCGCATTTAACAAAACTTGAGAAGATAGGGACTGGTGTTTATGACGTTGAAGTCACAGAAATCTACGCAGACTAGTGCCATGACCACCCACCCCCTCGCAGCGGCGATTACACGATTACTCAGGAAGGATAAGAATGGGCTGTATAGTTGCGTCTTCTGTGGAGGAAGAGCCGCTTGGAAACTAAGTAAAACGCGATATTGCCAGCTTCATGGCGATCCTTATCAGGATGTTATTGTTTTCTGCGATCATCAAAAGCCTAACTATTCTAATGAAAGTAATGCAAAGCGCACGAATTGTGGGGTGCGGCCGGAAGTTAGCGCAGGTGATATGGAAAGGGCATTTGAGCTTTGGAACACCCGTTCATACCATGCCTATCCGGTTCTTACCCATGAACACCACCAATAGCAGGATGCTGCCATTTATGCTGATACAATTCATCATAGGTTGGAGCCGAAACCTCGCTGCCAATACCAAGCAGGGAGCGAAAGGCGTTATGCGGGTAAAATCTCCTGTTAAATCTGAACGTAAACTCATTCAGGTAGGCTTGTAGATGTTGAGGGCTAACACCATGATGCACACCGCGCAACCAGCCTTTGAGGTTGGAGAACACAAGATGCACCATAGGCAGGTATTGCTCGGCCACTTCGGGGTTGCCACGCTCGGCGCAAGGCAGGTGTTGGAAGCCCCTAGCCGCAAGCGATTTGTACCCCGTCCAGTTATCGGTGACAATCATCGCGCCGGGATAAACAGCCCCTTCCACGAACTCACACAATGCCTTAGCACCGCGATTAGGCACGACTTCAAGGCGCAACCGTCCGGCCATCCTGCCACCATGCCTAGCGTTTTTCTTTTCCTCTTTCCGTTGCTTAACCTCAACGGCGGCGACAACAAGGGTTTGGTCATGGTTGCCGCGTCCTTCGCCTCTCGTAGCGCCGCCAATCCATGTTTCATCAATCTCTACATGGCCGTCACGATCAGCGCCGATAGTGTCACGGTCAGGCCGCACCATGCCAGCCCGCAGCTTATGCAGGATTTGGAAAGCGGTTTCATAGCGAGTAAGGCCAAGCTGCCGCTGGAACTGCACGGCGCTCATGCCGGGAGTAAGGCTGGAAACAAGGTAAGCTCCCCAAAACCAAACGGAAAGCGGAGTTTTAGTACGCTCCATAACCGTGCCAGCGGTCAGGGCTATATCGCTACGGCAACCCCGGCAACGCAGTACATGCGGTCTATTGGCGAAGCGGAAAGGCTCCCCCATCTTAGCGCAATGGGGGCAGATAAAGCCCTGTTCCCAGCGGATTTTTTCCAAGTATGCAGCGCAAGCGGCATCGTCAGGAAACAGCCGTTGAAAGGCCGGGAGACTGGTAGGAAAGTCAAGGTCAGCACGGGCGTGAATGTCCTGCATATTATTCCCCCTTCGCCCGCTGTTCCCGCTTCTTGGCTATATTGTGCCAGAGGGCGTTTAAGGAAAGCAATCCTCCCTGTTCATGGTAAATCTGGTTTTCGGCCATACCTAAATCCAAAGCCATTTTCTCAAGTTGAGACTTGGTCTTATTTGAT
Organism: uncultured Candidatus Saccharibacteria bacterium; assembly: GCA_964425625.1. GTDB lineage: Bacteria > Patescibacteriota > Minisyncoccia > Phycocordibacterales > UBA918 > OLB19. Next base: position 5,032 of record CAYRMI010000030.1, read on the forward strand.
AATCCGCGAAAATACTTGGTGTCCATACAGCCTCCTACAACACTACATGAGAATCGCCGTGCGACTTTACAGTGCCAGCAAGCGTTTTGGTTTCGCCCATTTCAGCCAAGCGCAAGCGGATTACAGCGTTTTCAGGGTGCTTGACTGCCAGCGCCTTCATTTCCGCAACATACCGGGGGCAATCACCTACGCTGGTGCGAAGGGCGCACTCATAGCCCTGCATTATGCTAGAAATTTCCAAATCCAAATAGCTCATCATAAAACGGTTCCTTTCTATAAAACCAGCTTGATTGCTGATTACAGTCTGATACTACCACTTGTTTTTGTGGGTGTCAAGCGGATAGGCATGGAACCATCTTGTCGCCTATTTCGGCAATGCATTGGTGGCCGCCCTCTCCCGCGCTGCTATCCGTGGATATGTCGAACACCGTAGAACCGTCATAAGGACCATTGGCAGGAAACAGGTCAAAGGCGTCTCAGACGATACCATACGCAACGAACTGGCCACCTTGCGCGCCGCGCTGAATCATGCCCGCAAGGAAGGCAGGCTGGCCGATGTTCCCCATATCGACATGCCGCCACGCCAGCCAGCCAAGGAGCGTTGGCTTACCCGGCAGGAGGCGGACAAGCTCATAAAAGCCGCCAAGACCCCGCACATGCGGTTATTTATCCTGCTCGCCCTGAATACCGGCCAGCGCAGCAAATCCATATTGGAGCTGCAATGGTTTCAGGTGGACATGAAGAACCGGCTGATTCACTTCAACCCGCCCGGCAGGAAGCAAACCAGCAAGAAGCGTGTCAGCGTCCCCATGAATGAAACATTGCTCAAAGCCCTCAGAATTGCCCGTAGGAAAGCGAAAGGCTCTTGGGTGGTGTCATGGCAGGGAAAATCGCTGGATCGCATGAAAAACGCGTTTAAGCGGCTTTGTGAGGGTTTGGGGTTTGAAGGGGTGACTCCACACACTCTCCGCCATACGGCGGGCACATGGATGGCACAGGCGGGCGTGGATATGTTCCAGATCAGTGGAATACTCGGGCATTCCAATAGCCGCACTACCGAGCTCTATTTAAAGCATCATCCCGATTATCTCAGGGAAGCGGTAGCCGCCTTGGCGGGTGGCAAACAAGTGGCAAACAAAAGCGGCAAAAAACGCACTAAAACGGAAAAACGCGGCGCATAAAACCAAGGAAACAAGCCAAAAATTCCTAATGTCCCAAATCTTCGGGACGTAGGGGCCGGAGGTTCGAATCCTCTCACTCCGACCATTGAAAACAATAACTTAGGTTTTGGCCTTCCACTCGCGTGGCAAACATTTGGCAAACTATTTCCGCCACGGCAGGTTTTTAGATGCCCGCTTTTTCTGCCAGATCGACCAGCCAAGCGTGACGATGATAATCACTGCGCCGGACGCGGCATTGACATCATCCGCCGTAATGTAGCCTTCCTGAACCAGCGAACCGCCATAACCGGCCAGAACCGTGCGGATCACCGCGCCTGCAATTGCAAGTAACATGTCTATTTCTCCTTCAGGGAAGCCACGGCGGCAAGGATCGCCCCCTGCACGGCGTTTTCAATCAGGTCGGGGACTCGTCCTTTGAGCTGGGTAATGACATAATTGCGGGCCTGCTTAAATTTGTCCGATCCCGATCCGCCATTTGCCTCTGCCTGCCGAACGGCCTCGGCGGCCACGTCCAGAAGGAGCTTGCCACCCGAACGGGCAATTTGCCGCGCCATTGGATTAAGAAATTTGGAAATTTCATCCAACATCCCCTTAAAAAAATCAATGATCTTGTTCCACATATCGCTGTCCTATTCCTTGGTTAAAAACAGTTGTTTCTCCGCCGCCCTGCGCTTGACAAGGCCTGGCAGTTTCTTTCCTCCGCCCCATGCCCATTTTTGGAACTCCTGGGCTGCGGCGAAATACATCTCTTGATTAAGCAGGAAACACAGGGTGGACCGGGCGAATCGGTTTGTCCCGATGTTGTAGACAAAGCTCACGAGAGCGTCGAACTGGTTCTGGGTGAGCGGAGCCTTTACCAGTCGTGAAACCGCTGATTCCGCTTCGGAGACATCGTTCCTAAGAAGGGCTTCTCCTTCGGCTTCCGTAATCTTATCAAAATGCTCGCTAAGTTTGATAAGATGCCCATAACCGACCGTAAGCTTGCCCGCAGGACAATGATATGGCGTTGCACGGAATCCCTCATAATGTTTGATTAAATCAAGACCGCGCTGGGATAGGGTTTTCATTGCGACGGACCCGGATGAAAAATATAGCTCAAAATTTTAACCGCCCCGGCCCCTATCGTGCCGGCCAGCATCAGTCCGAACGCAAATGCGCCCTTTCCCTTGTTCATGATCTCGGTCAGGGCGCGGATATCGCTCCGTAAATCCTTGATCTCGTCCTTGAGAGATTGCGCGTGCGCCTTCTGCTGCTCCCGTAACCCTCTCAGTTCCACTTCAAGCGTCACAATGCGACCTTCATAACTTTCAGACAACCCGCCCTCCCTATGCCGCCCATTTGGCTTTGAGATAGTTAACGATCAGGGTGTGATTCGCGGA
>CAYRMI010000031.1:0-7200 GCA_964425625.1 uncultured Candidatus Saccharibacteria bacterium
GCCGCTTACCCTGGCGGATTATATCTTGGGTTGGTGCTTACCTGACCGGACTTTTGGCCAACAAAGTTATTTTAGTCAGTCGACACGACCTGCGTCATACCCACATGCCAGGCGTGAGGAGTAAATGTGTGGTCATAGGGACGGCCGTCTCTGACTTCCCCACTCTAGACCGAGAGGAAGCGCGGAAGGCACTCTTTCCTACAGAGACCATTACTGAACATGCTCACAACATTTGGGTAGGAACGATTGGAGAATTAAACCACAACAAAAACCATACTACAGCCATTGATGCCTTAGCTGAATTTAATAATTCCAACCAAACAAAAATTCTGCTCGCTATCATTAGTGACGGCGAACTAAAGTCTACCCTAGAAGAACAAGTAGAGCTCAAAGGACTGACCAACTACATCTACTTTCTTGGCCACAAAGCAGAGGCTCGTCAGTACCTGAAGGCATTTGATATGTTTTTGCTACCCTCACATAAAGAAGGACTCCCTTATGCCCTACTTGAAGCTGGTAAGGTCGGTCTGCCCTGTATCGCCAGTTGGGTCGGTGGTATCCCCGAGGTCATCACCAACCTCGAAAGTGGTCTGCTAATTGACCCCAACAATCACATGACAATTGTGCGGGCGTTTGAATATTTTCTGGATCATGGCGATGAGCGAGTCAGTTTTGCCGAAGCACTCCGCCAACATATTGAAACTAACTTCAATAGCAAACATATGATTGAAAAAACTATTTCCGTATATGAGTCTCAATATCAATAAACAATGAATCCTGTTCAACGTTGCGACTGATAGTATATCGACGCATCGCCAATACCACTCCCAGCGCCATAAATTCTGTTACCAGATGTGATCCACCGTAACTCAGAAACGGTACGGTTGTGCCCGTCACTGGCAGTAGACCGATGTTAATACCCACATGAATAAAAAAGTGTGCCAAGAAGTAAAGAGCGACACCAGTGGTAAATAATTTTTCAAAATTTGTAGCGCCATTTATAGCGTGATATAAGAGTCGCAATATGACAATGCCAAACAAAGAAAACAAAATGATTACCCCGACTATCCCCCACTCTTCGGCAAAAGCAGCAAAAATAAAATCTGTTTCGTACTCAGGTAAAAATAGTAGTTTTGATTGTGTCCCATAGCCAATTCCCTTACCAAATATCTCTCCCGAACCTACTGCTACGGTTGATTGATAGGCGTTATATCCTGCCCCTTGAATATCGGAGAGAGGGTCAAGAAAAGTCATAATGCGGGCTTTTTGGTAATCCTTAAAAGCAAATTCCCATAACCCACCAAAGGCCAACAGACCAATAATAAACACCAAAGTTAAGTGGCGTAAACGAATACCAGCCACTAAGACCATCCCAAACCAAATCAAAAAAAGTATCATAGCTGTACCAAAATCTGGTTGTAAGAAAACTAAACCAAACATGATGAGCGTGTAAATTCCAGACACAATAATATGTCGAAAATCTCCAATCAGTTCGTGACGCTTAGCAAAGTACTTGGCTAATACGGCTATTAATATTAGTTTGGCCGGGTCAGAAACTTGTAGTGAAAAAAGACCTAAATCAAAGCGCTGTCTGGCTCCTAATATTTCTTCCGCAAATATCGGTGTCAAAATAAGCAGAACAATAACTACCACGTAGCCGTAAAAGGCGGCGTTGGTGTTACGCAAAAATCGATAGTCTGGTATCAACACCGTAAAAAACATCCCCACCGATACCAGTAGCCAGATTATTTGTTGATTAAAAAAACTATTTTCCCCGACATGAGAGTACATCGTCGCTACGCCAAACAAAGCGAGACAAACAGCTGAACCAAATAAAATTGGATCAAAACCAGCAAATAGTGACTGCAGAATTCGCATCATGCCTTAAGAGTTTATAGGAAGGCAGGCAAGGATGCAAAGCTACTGTAAGGGAGTGAAATTGGTGGCTGTTTTGGTGATTATTTCGACACGCGTCGGACCGTCTTCACATATTCCACCAGCTATTTCTTTGTACACTCGCTCTAGGTCTTTAACGGTTGGAGCGGCAAAGTAATGATCCTGACTAGAGGCTAAATCACGAATTAAATCAGCATCCCGGACCAAAGAGGCATCACTGCTAGTGGCCAACAAATCACCAAAACCAATTGTGTAAATAGTGGTATCGCCAACCTTCGCCAAAGTCGCCATCTCACGAGCATAATTGGCAGCGTAAACACGATCAAGCTCGCCTGTTTCTGGATTGACTGGTCGAGTGATATCTCCGTCAGTCATCAAGATAATCACTTTACGCGCATCGTCTCGATGTCTGCGACTTTTTAATTCTTCGTAGGCCACTTTAAAAGCATCACCCATATTAGTGTATTGTACGCCGTCCTTACCCATTTCTACCTTATTAATAGCAGCTTTAACTAAATTTGTATCCAACGTCAAGACTTGTTCAATCGGTGAAGCTGGTATTGTAGCGTAAGAGAAAAAACCAATTTGAGTAGTGGCCTTAGCTTGATTGACAAAGCTTTGCGCTGCTACTTTGGCACTATTAAGTGGCTCAACTGGATCTCCCCCATCGGCGGCCATTGAACCAGAACGGTCAAGCACCAACATAATATCTGATGGTACTTCACAGCTACGAATAGTAGTGGCTATAGAGCGAGGCCAAGTGAAGACCGCATCGCGAGTGGAACGAGGGGCAAAATTATCAATGAAAGTTTGCGAAGCCGTTAAAGGTTTGTTGGCGTTATTGAATATAGTAGCAATCACCTCAACCTTATCAGCCGAAGTTAGTTCGGTATTTTCTATCTTGGCCGTTAGACGCGGTTTAGAATCAGTCGATTCTAGCTTGTAATCACTAACTCTAAATTGACTAACACCGATAGTAGCAGGCTGCCAGACTTCAACCGTTGATAGTTCAACAATTGTTTCAGTTGGCTCTCTTCCGTTATCAGTTAAAATTCGGCCCTCAAAAATTGGGTAAGAACTATTTGGTGGCAAAATAGTCACACCTTTTCGCTCAGCAATAACTGAACCAGAATCCAATAACTTAAAAGTGTAGGCTATTTCTTTGGTCGAAGCCACAGCATTTTTATTCTCAATGTAAGCGACGGCGTTATATTGTCCATCGACCACACTAAAACTTTCAGCCCAAACTACCCGTGGCGGTATAACAGAAGTATTACAAATGCGAACACAAGAGCCATCACAATCCACGCCTTCCTCAGTACCATTTTGTATATTATCAAAACAACTTGGTTCAGCATAAAAATTAGTAAAATAAACAATGACTGCTACTACTACCCAAAAACTACCAAAAGCCGATCCATATTGTATGCGTCGCCAAAAAGCCCATGGACGTAACTTAATCATGTCTTTCATTATAACAGAAACCCGCGGTCGCTTAACTCAATTTGACCCCAAATAAGTCCTAGCCAACAGCAACCACCAACTGATGGTTATGCAAAGGGGTACCCTAGGCAAAACTTAATGTTAAATGAGAAAATGAGCGTAGCGATTATTTCGAATTTATGCAGGCGCTTAGCTGAGCCGCGACCCCGCAGGGAGCGGTCAGCTGTAGCGAGTTGCAAAGTAAAACCCTCAGCAAAGCTACGACTATGTTTTACTTCTGCAGACACTTAGTCGAGCCTCGACCCCGCAGGGAGCGGTCGACTGTAGTGGCCTGCGGGCGCCTCTTCTTCTTGCCAACTTTAGTTGGCTCTCCTAAATAAGAATACCCTTAGTCAAATGACTAAGGGTATTCTTATTTAGTAGTATTGAAAACTTAATGTTGGCGCCTACCTACTCTGCCCCATAAATGGAGTACCATCGGCGATGGAGAGCTTAACTTCCGTGTTCGGAATGAGAACGGGTGTACCCCCTCCGCTAAAGCACCAACATTAAATTTTCAATGAGCGATAATCAACTTTATATTGAATAAGGTAACAAGGTGTCGTTTGCATGCAAACGACGGGTCTCCCAACAGGATTCGAACCTGCGACCTCCTGAATGGAATCAGGCGCTCTAGACCAACTCAAGCTATGGGAGGAAGTTGTTCCCGAGTACACAGAATCGAACTGCGCAGTCTTCGCCATGTCTTGGCGATGTTCTACCTTTAAACTACCTCGGGTTTTTGGAGCGGGGCCAGACTTGTTTAAGGTCTGGGCCGAGCATGCTTTTTTACGACATGCTGAGGGACTCCCCGCATAATAAATAACAAAGGTTACATAACCTTGTTACCATATTCAATATTAGTCGAGCACTATGTATAGCTGCTCGATCGCATATTCTATTTTCGGCCGGCAATTTCGAAGAAATTGCCGGTGACTTAGGTAATTCACATAAAACACTCAATTTTCTGTATAGCTGTACAACAATTCATGTAAAACGTGCTTCGTAAAATTACGATGAACAACGTTCCTTACAGGAATTACGTCCTATTAGTACACCTCAGCTCCACACATTGCTGTGCTTCCACTTAGTGCCTATCAACCTGATCATCTCTCAGGGGACTTAATGATTCCTAATCTTGGAGTTGGCTTCCCGCTTAGATGCTTTCAGCGGTTATCCATTCCGAACATAGCTACTCGGCGGTGCCACTGGCGTGACAGCCGATAGACCAGAGGTTCGTTCATTCCGGTCCTCTCGTACTAGGAACAACTCTCCTCAAGAATCGACGCCTGCAGTAGATAGGAGACCAACCTGTCTCACGACGGTCTAAACCCAGCTCACGTGACTTTTTAATTGGCGAACAGCCAAACCCTTGGGACCTGCTCCAGCCCCAGGATAAGTCGAGCCGACATCGCTGTCGTAACATATATTTTTGCAATATCACCGCGTGAGAAGTGATATTAATATATGCGGGTCTCACATTACTGTGAGGATCGGACTATATCTTCATCCAACGTAATTAACGTGGGAGATCGGCGTGTAGTCTCTACGGATTCTAAACCAATTTTGTATTGCATTGATGGAATAATAGTCGCTTCAATAATTTTAAACAGTTTTGGAATACTTTTCTTAAGAAATCGTATTCTAAAATAATGCTTATCTTTATTGAGCGTCGCATCTAGTCCAAGCTTTTTTAGGGCTTGAATTAAAATTAACTGACTTTCAGTGTCGAATTGTTGTGTATTCAAATACACGTCTGATTCTCGACACCGACTTCCATCATCCATAAACCATACTGCCAGTGAAACGGAATCAAGTTGTAAATCATTAGGAATTACTTTGATTTTATCTTTATAAAATAGAGATTTAAGCATTGTAAGTTCTACTGATTGTCTGGTATAGAAACGAATCGCTTCACGCTTTCCGTTTCCTTTTCGCATCTTAGGTGCTCCAGCTCTGATTCCATCAAGTACGTTGTATTTCCATAAGACGTACTCTTGCTGACTAACCGCATGATTTATCTCCAGAAAGGCATTTTGGCGACCCGGAACGGTACGAAGGTATCCGTCACCAAGCATGGTGCCAATAATTACTGACTTCTGAAATTGATTTAGTCTTTCCACGGTATTGACCATGTCCTTATTCTACTACATTTGTAGTAGTGGCTGGCATGGCGTTCACCGTATTAGCCGATTTGTTTTTGTAGAGTATCGCTACTCTAGGCACCCCGATGTATGTTTTGATTTTACTTGCTCAAAATTTCGAACAAGATAACTACATAAGTTAAGGTGCCGAACCGTGCCGTCGCTATGGACGCTTGGGCACGACTAGCCTGTTATCCCCAGGGTAACTTTTATCGGGTAATCTCCGGCGGCATCTAACGCCCACCATCGGTTCACTATGCTCCACTTTCGTGTCTGTTCGGCATCTACGCCTTACAGTCAAGCTGGTTTATGCCATTACACTATCGGCACGGTTTCCATTCGCGCCTAACCAACCTTGAGACCCCTCCGTTACTTTTTGGGAGGGTAGCGCCCCACTAAAACTGCCTGCCACGCACTGTCTTTGATAGATTTTATCTATCAAGTTAGAAACTACCAGAATGAAGATGGGTATTTCACTGTTGACTCCACGGTACCCGAAAGCCCGCTTCAAAGTCTCCCCACTATACTACGCATCAATCCAATAGCCCCAATACGAAGCTACAGTAAAGCACCTGGGGTCTTTTCGTCTATCTGCAGGTACCCGGCATCTTTACCGGGATTGTATTTTCACCGAGCAGGTCCTCGAGACAGTTTCCCACTCGTTACGCCATTCGTGCACGTCGGAACTTACCCGACAAGGAAATACGCTCTATTTTCCCTTCTTAACGACACGCCTTACGTGTCTGTGCACCAATAGGACTCTATCTTCATCTTCACCCGAGGTGGTCAGATGTCTAGCATTTGGTCTCTTGTTGGCTAGATTTGGATTACACTATATTTCTATAGGTAAGGTAACTATGGCTAGGCTGTTTAACCTATAACCGTTCTAATCCGTCGAGCATCCTTTACCGCCGGACAACACGCGAAGTCTATCAAGTGTATAAAACACTATCGGACCGCGCATGTGTCTTGGTGGGAAAAGGTGCTCGACCTTAGAACGATTATAGTTATCGCTGACATTTACTGGGGCTTATACAGTCCAGCAGTACAATCCGAAGACCATACCACCCCCCGTACTTAACCTTCCAGCATAGGTCAGGCGTCACCCTCTATACATCCACTTACGTGTTCGCAGAGAGCTGTGTTTTTGTTAAACAGTCGGCAGGAAATCTTTCGCTGCGGCCCCGCTATCGCTAGCAGGGCAGGCCTTATCCCTAAGTTACGGCCGCTTTTTTGCCGAGTTCCTTGAGGACCTCTCACTCGTTCGTCTTAGTCTTCTCGACTCTACCACCTGTGTCGGATTGCGGTACGGAACCGTTATGTTTAACCCAAACGAAGTTTTTCTCGGAAGCGTGCTCCTTACATTTGCTCGGCCGTAGCCTCACATTCAGACTCATCTCGGAATATTGCCACGCGGATTTGCCTACGTGACTTCCTCAAAGCTCCAACACCAATCCAATAAGATGCTGTAAGTACAACGCTCCGTCCCTCCATAGGAACATAACAGTGTGCAGGAATATTAACCTGCTATCCATCGGGTCCCCCATTTGGGATTCCCTTAGGACCGACTAACCCTTCGCTGATCAACATAGCAAAGGAAACCTCGGTATTTCGACGGACGGGGGTCTCACCCGTCTTGCGGTTACTTGTGCCGGCATTCTCACTCCTCCTCGCTCCA
>CAYRMI010000032.1:0-7153 GCA_964425625.1 uncultured Candidatus Saccharibacteria bacterium
GGGTAAACAGTATGGGGTACTGTTTACGCGTACCGAGGTGAGCTATAGGCGCATAGTTGTTTCTTTGTCGACCAGCTCTCCTTAATAAGGGTAAACAGTATGGGGTACTGTTTACGCGTACCGAGGTGAGCTATAGGCGCATATTTTACATTCTACCATCGCGTACCTCTCTCCTTAAAAAGAGTGAACTAGAAGAGCGCCCTTTTTAAGTGGTCGCACTATACCACATTATATTGGCAAATCAAAAGCCAAAATCCCAGCGCCAGTGATGAAAAGGGTTAGGCTGATACCAAGTAGCAAAACATAACTAAGAGCGCCTGGAATCGTTTTGTGTACCCAGCGCTTTCTAAATATAAGCATTTTGACCGCTAGGGCAAAAAGTAGTAAGGCGCCAAGTTGAGTAAGGAGACCAAGCGTAAGCAAAATAGCGATTAAAAACTCGGTAGCAATCAATAAGCCGGTGGCAACCTTACCAAATGGAAAGATAGGTAAGTTAATAATGTTTTTCAATTCCTCTCTAGCTTTTAAATGACGCCAAGCCAGAGTACCTAGGGTGAACCCGGTCACTGTCCGTAGTATGAAATAAGCGAGCAAAGCAAGCCATTGAATAGGAAATAGATTCAACATGGTTTCTCTGGTAGTGTAGCATGTATGAAATACGTAGTGTTGTGTGATATTAGGAGCAACTATAATGTCGGGGCAATTTTTCGTACCTGCGATGGAGCGGGAGTTGGCCGGTTATACCTCGCTGGCTATACCCCAACGCCAGTCGATCGTTTTAATCGAGCGGTGCCTGAAATACATAAGACGGCTCTCGGGGCTGAATGCACCGTACCCTGGGAAAAGGTAGTAGATACTTTTTCATTACTAACGGAATTGAAGGCTGAAGGTTTTTCGGTGGTTGCTGTTGAGCAATCACCAACTTCAACCAAACTGGCTGATTTTAAAGTACCCGCTAAAGTCGTATACGTTTTTGGCAGTGAGACCGAGGGTGTACCAACCAAAATTATGGAACTAGCTGATGAAATACTTGAATTGCCTATGTTGGGCAAAAAAGAATCTCTTAATGTGTCAGTCACGGCTGGCATTGTGTTGTATCATACATAGACTATGACTATGGTTTGGCCGGTGATTAGTTTCTGTTTGAGACACGAGAGTATATTTTTTATTGTCAGTGGTATATTGCTGGGCTTAGGTTTTCTTTGGCCTATTTTATGGATACTTATCTTCCCTGGAGTGGCTCTGTTTTTGTGGACTATCAATCGAGTAGCTAATTGGCGGACTGCTATTTGGGGAGGCTTTTTAACTTGGACCACTAAAGCCTTGCTGGCGATGGCTTGGATGTGGACTGTCTATCCGATTCGCTGGATTGATTTAGGTTTAGGAAAAATGGAGTTACCGGTTATTGGCTTTTATTGGTTTACGGTTGGTATTTTTTTAGGTTTAGGTGGTATTTTCGTAGGTTTAATTCTGTGGTGGCTCTTAAAAAAACAATCAAGTAGATTAATTTTTTTATCAATTCCATTTATCTGGTTGGGGGCTGAAATGTTGTCGGCTTTTTTTCATTCCCTTGGAACGTATGGTCCAGGTGCTACTATTGGTGTAGTCTTTAGTTTTCCGACCATCGGATATTTACTAGCTGAGCATAATTGGTTGTTGCAGCTAGCCCGAGGCGGTGGGGTTTTTATGTTAACTATTTTCACTGTTTTTGGTGGGGTAATTTTGTGGCGATATGTCGATAGCAATAAACTCAACCAACCAACTTTTATAAAAATAATCTTAGTGGGTCTGATTTTAGCCTTGTCAGCGAATATTCCTGGGCCTTTAGATTCCGCTCCCGACCAAGATCTTACTGTGGCAATTATTGATACTACTTTTGGCGGAGCGGATTACTTTTCACTAACTAATCATGATGAGTACCGACATGAACAATTACAACAAGCCGTGAAGATGGCCGTTGGCCAGAAAGCTGACTACATAATCTTGCCAGAAGATTCGCGTTATAGTGATCCTCTTCTACCGGTTACCAAAGCTTACCAAAATTTTAGATTTACTCATGAAGATACCAAGGCGGTAGTGATAGATTCAGGCTCGGTACCCTTAGAAAATAATACTTTTACTCTACGCTCGGTTATCTATGATGGTCGGGCCAAAGACGGTTATCCGATAGATAAACAATTTTTAGTTCCGCAGGGGGAATTTATGCCATTGTTTTATACTTACATACTGAAGTGGGTGGGACTAGGTGATGTCTCTCGTATGATTGAAACTAAGTTGGCTTATCGTCCTGGCTCTTTCGCTTCACAAGCAGAATTGCCCACTTACGTACCGGGCATATTATTCTGTTTTGCTAGCGCCAACCCATTTGGCGTATATTCCCTAGTTAAGGAGAGAGCAATGCCATTTGTGGCCCATCCGATTTCACATGCTTGGTTTAATCATCCAGTCGCGATGTGGCACCAGTATGACACGATGCTTAAAATCCACGCGGTTTGGAATCAGGTGCCGGTAGTAAGTGCTGGCAATATGGTCAAAGGTGTAGTCTATACTAAAGACGGAAAAATTATCCACCCAAAAATTGTTGAAGAAGGTGAGCGTTGGACAGTGAGCCTAATTAACCTCTAGCTAGTTGCTGTAGTTCTTCCTGCACTACTTCTGCATCACTCCACACCAGCTTTGTACCGTTTGGTCCCATGATGTAAGGGTCGGTTCCTTTACCAGAGATAAGTACGTAGCCACTGGCTGGAACATCTCTAAGTGCCTGTCGTATGGCCAGGCGCCGATCCATAATTATTTTAAGCTTACTCTTATTAGTAATCCCCTTAGCCATTTGCTCAACAATAGAATTAGGGTTTTCATCATAAGGATCTTCATTGGTGAGAATAATTTGCTCACAATAGCGATCGGCAATAGCACCCATTTCCGGTCGCTTCCAAGTGTCGCGTCCACCCCCAGTGTTACCCAGGACACATACTTTTGGTACGTTAGGAAATGCTTGGTAAAGCTTCTCTAGTGAATCCGGAGTGTGGGCGTAATCAACCACTGCGGTAATGTGTTTCTCCGCTGACTTTGGGGTAGAAAATTGTTCGACGCGCCCTGCGATTGGTGGCAGGTCGCGTAAAGCTTTGTCTATTGCTAGGAGATCAATCCCTAAAGCTCGGCAAAGAGTGATGGCGGCCAAAATATTATAGACGTTAAATAACCCAATCATCGGCACTCTAATGGTGGTGTCACCAAAAACTAGACTGACACTGTCCTTGTGTAGGGAATAAAGTGATAAATCTTTGAGTGAATAAGGCAGTCGATGTTCAACTTTAAAATTAAGAAAATCTGCCCCGTGTTCATCATCGATATTAGCCACCAAAAAACGCGGACGCTTTTGTGAGGCGAAGACTTTTTCGGCGATAGACAACTTAGCTTTTTTGTAATTAGCGAAGGAACCATGTGATTCGATATGTTCGGGGGTGAGGTTGGTAAATATTAAGGCATCCAGTTCGACAAAGCGGTGTCGAAACTGTCTCGCTCCCTCAGACGTCATTTCCACTACAGCGTGAGTACAACCAGCCTCTACGGCTTGCCGTAAAAAGCGCTGGACAAAGAACCGGCCCGGCATAGTCATCTTAAATAAGTTTCGTTCTACCTTATCGCCGATTTTAAATTGAATGGTGGAAAGAGAGGCGACTTTATAACCACTGGTTTCGAGGATTCGGGCGACAAGTTCCGTGACGGTGGATTTGCCTTTGGTCCCAGTTACACCAATTACGATGAGCTCTCGGGAGGGATGTTTATAGAATAAGTCAGCCAAATAAGCCAAGGCGAGATGGTAGGGAGGACGAACCAGGTCAAGTATGGGACGCGGAAGATATTTTTTTAAACGCGCTAGCATATAGCTGTAAGTATAAGCGACAGGCTTATGGTTTGCCAAAACAATAGTGTTGTGGTCTCTCTAAGCGGTCGGTCCTTGTTTAAGGGCGACTTGAATTAGAGCTTTGGTATCAAGGGTGTTGTCTTGTTTGAGGATAAATGAGCGTGTTTCTTTTTGGTCGTAGCCTAAAGAAACTAAGGCATCTATGGCATCGTTCTGAGCTGTTGTTAGGTCGGTTTGCTGGCCAAAATCACGTACGTTAGGAGTGGTGGAGTTGTCAATTTTTCCGGCCAAGTTGGTCACTATGTTGCTGGCTGTTTTTTTACCAATACCAGAAACTTTATGCAGGTGCTCAGCGTCATTGAGTAAGACGGCGGTGGCTAACAAGTCAGGGTCGGCCTGGCATAGTATTTGCAAGGCTGATTTTGGCCCAATTTTTGGAATGGTCAACAAGAGTTCAAAAAAGTTAAGCTCGCGCTCCTCAGAAAAACCATAGAGGTCGAGGACGTTTTCCCGAACCACTAAATGGGTGTGTAATATAACCTGATCACCAACGGCATAAGTATGGCGTAAAGCGTTGGTATACAACAGATAACCAACGCCGTAGACGGTCAGGACAACCGAGGTATCGGTATGGTGGGTGATAGTGCCGGTAAGCGAGCGAATCATAATCTTTATACCCTTATTGTACATGAGGTAAGTCAAAGACAATAATCTTGCTTTTTTGCAATCAATACCGTATAGTGCTCCTACATAAAAAAATCATATGCCGATAACTAAAGGAGCCGAAAAAGCCAATCGTCAATCACAAAAAAAGCGAATCTTTAATATTCGTCGTAAAAATGTGCTTAGCGATGTGGTCAAGAGTGTACAAAAAGCCATTACTTCAGGGGATGCGACAAAAGCCAAAGAACTTTTACCAAAGGCTTATCAAGCCATTGATAAAGCCGCCAAGCGTGGTGTTATCAAGGATAATACGGCTTCTCGTAAGAAGTCTCGCTTGACCGCTCGCGTCAAAGCGGTAGAGGTAAAGAAGTAATCTTAGAAAAAGCCCTCCGGGGCTTTTTCTTATAACTTAGGTAACTGGTCTATTTAGACAGAAATTGAGGATATTCACCATTAACTTATAAAGTCGCATTATTTATTAATAAGTAGGGTAAAATAGCTACATTATTTGTCTTAAATCGATGACTGTATGATTACTTACTCTCTGTTCTTTATCGGGTTTGTTGCTTTAATTAAAGGAGCCGATTGGCTGGTGGCTGGCGCCTCTTCGTTGGCGGCCAGACTCGGAGTGTCTGCCTTGGTGATTGGTTTAACGATTGTGGCTTTTGGTACTTCTGCTCCTGAGTTAATCGTCAATTTGTTGGCTAGTTATAATGGAAATACTGATATTGCTATTGGCAATATTCTAGGCAGTAACATTGCCAATATCCTTCTGATTTTGGGTATATCCGCTATCATCTACCCTCTATCAGTTAGTCGAGGTACGGCTTGGCGGGAAATTCCGTTTGCTCTTTTAGCAGTTATAGTGATTGGTTTAATGGCTAACGACGTACTATTCGATGGTTCGTCTGTGTCAGCCATTACCCGAATTGATGGACTTCTTCTAATTGCGTTTTTCTCAATATTTCTTTACTACATTTTTAATCTTGCTAAAGGAGGTAATGCGGACGAGGAGGCTCCCGAAGTATACTCCTATCCCAAATCAATCGGTCTGATTCTGGCTGGTCTCACCGGTCTAGTGATAGGAGGAAAGTGGATTGTGGATGGGGCAGTTACTTTTGCTTCAAGTCTAGGTGTAAGCGAAGCCCTGATTGGCCTGACGGTCGTGGCAGTGGGAACTTCACTACCAGAGCTGGCCACTTCAGCTGTGGCTGCCTACCGACACAACGTCGATATTGCTGTAGGTAATATCATCGGTTCCAATATTTTTAATATCTTTTGGATTTTGGGTATTAGTGCAATTATCTCGCCCTTACCGTTTGCGGAGGCTCTACAGACTGATCTTTTGATCACTATACTTGTTACCATCGCTTTATTCTTGGCTCTGTTTGTGGGTAAACGACACGTTATCGAGCGCTGGCAGGGAGTTTTGTTTGTGGTTACTTATGTCGTCTATATTATTTACTTGATTACTAGAGGTTGAGTTTTGTTAAGCAAAAATATTGATAGGAAGTTCAGAAAGAATTTTATCTGGAGAGAGGGATTCGGTCACGGATAAATTTCTTATATAAATTTTCCGCTACCCCAACTCGACTGTCGCCAGCGACATGTCTCCGTTTTTCTCATCCCTACAGAAGTGTCGCAGGGCACTTCCTCTCTCCCCGCGAACAAAAAGGGCACCTAAACAGGTGCTCATTTTTGTACTCGCGGAGAGAGAGGGATTCGAACCCTCGAAGAGCTTTCACCCTTAACGGTTTTCAAGACCGCCGCCTTCAACCACTCAGCCATCTCTCCAGATATATTCTATTGTATCAGTCCAACCTTCCCTTACAACTTTGATCTCTTCTATATTCGGTGATGGCTTCGTGGGCTCCCTAAAGTCTCGCTTCGCATCGACTTTTCGTCTTTCCAGACGATCAGATGAAATCTAAAACTCTTTAGATTTCATAGCCATCTCCCCATGATCTTTGTCTGACCCGTTAGCAACAGATACTAGCAAATTACATTGAAATTGTACACCTTGACTATGATACAATTTAAAACAATGGAACAGACACCGCGAGCAATTACTTGGGAAGCTCCTGAACATAATCATATAGAAAAGGGAGGAGATTGGTTTTTTGCCTTCACGATTATTTTCATTGCGATTGTTGTGTCAGCGATTTTGCTAGGTAATACCCTATTTGCACTATTGATGGCAGTCGCCGGTCTTACTTTAGCTATTTCCGTATCGCGACGACCAGCCATTATCCCGTTTGCTGTTACGGTACGTGGAGTTCGTATGGGTGACGAACTTTTCCCTTATTCTGCCCTAGATTCATATTGTATTGATGAAGATGATCCTAAAGGACCACAACTATTGATTAAAGTTCATCAGCGTTTTATGCCATTAATGATACTGCCATTACCACCAGATCATGTTGATGATGTAGAGGAGATTTTAAGAGATAGGCTTCCTGAAGAGCATTTAGAAGAGTCCATTTTTATCAAATTGCTGGAAATATTTGGATTTTAATGTATGATGGGCCCACGCCAAATGCAATTTGGCAATCAAAGGCTCTCGTAGTTTAATGGATAAAATGCTGGTTTGCGGTACCAGCGCTCCAGGTTCGATTCCTGGCG
>CAYRMI010000033.1:0-3675 GCA_964425625.1 uncultured Candidatus Saccharibacteria bacterium
CGTACAGGATGAAATATGTCTTGGGAGGAAATCTCCGAGACGCTATCAGTAAAGGAAGAAACTTTAAAACAGTTAAACCCTAAACTGATAAATATAAAAGTGCTTAATAAAGGTACAATTATAATCTACCCTGGTCGAGCTCTTAATGTTTCTTATAGCGAAGAGGGCCTAAAATGAACTGCCAACAAACTGGGTAAACTCCTATATTTCGAGGATGCATTTCTCATACAAAAGGAGGGTAAACCTACGTTCCAAGGCAAAAACTTGAAAAGATCCAAGAACATATTCGTAGAAGAGTTTGTTCCGATGGATCATAGGTTTAACAATAAAATCCTAATAGAGGATCAGAAAGCAGAATTTCTTTGGATCAACAAAGGAATTCGTTTGCTTTATTCGGATATTAGTGCGAGCCCAATGGAATACGATAGCATTATTCCTAATGCCGAAATAGTGGAGGTAAGTTAGTAACCCCGCCTGGAGTGAAACCCAGGAGTTCTAGTGCAAATCTAGCAGAAGTAAGGCATAAGTTGGAGGTAGGAAATATCTGATTTTGAACATTTTAAATTCTCAACATGGAAAAGTGAATAGATCGCTTTGCTGGCTTTTTAATTCTTCTTTTCGTATTAGTATTGGCTATTGACAACCATAAGAGCCGCAACTCTTATGAGCAAATACTTTTACAACAAAACGCTGAGATACAGAAACTTCAAGATAGCTTACAGAAGAAAAATGAAGTTTTTGACTCCATTCAAAAGGTTCTAACTCAAACCAAAGCCACATTAGAGCCTAAGTTTGAATTGAACTCCAAGTATGGAGAAATCTACCAGTACATGAAAGAAAAATTAGAAGCACCAGAAGCGAATTTCGCTCTTGCAATACACGAAACAGGTGGCTTTACTAGCAACCTGTGTCAAAAAGCCAATAATTTATTTGGCTTTATTTACTCGCCAAAATCCGATTTCAAATATTGGAGTAAAGGCGACGGACACTGGAAAAGTGGATGGAATGATTGAAAGAAGAGCGTAGACTACATGGCTGAGTGGCAAGATAAGTTCAAAAAAAGAGGATTAGATACCTCTTCTAATGAAGCTTATATTGCATCATTACGTCGTATAGGCTATGCTACGGACCCTAACCACGGCAAGAAGGTTAGATCAGTCTATAACAACTATTTTGAGCCAGTGGACAAAGAAGACCAATTAAGAACGTTATTAATCGCAGCGTTATAATATATGATGTGGATGAGAGCCACGATATATCAAAATTGAAAAGAAAATAAGAAGCCCCTCGGAACAGCAACCCTCGTAAGGAAGCTCAAAGAGGGGCTTCCGTTTATACCCTCAAGAGCAGACGATCGAATCAATAGTGAGATAGAAATGCAAACTGTTTCTTTTATTCCGGAAAAGTGAGAGGTAGAATGGATCTCTTTCACTAATCTAGGGAAATCTTATGTACACAAAGAGAAAACTTCTTTTTGGATACGTAAGAAAAAGAGACAAGGGCTTTCAACAAGTGGTAGAAGTACTTCTATGCCACTTACTCACATGGCAAACTCTTCAGGGTTACAAGATAATTTCTTAACCGTATATGGAGTCGAGATCTATTAGATTCGCATCGCATCAAATGAGCCTTAAAGTTTGAATCGATGAAAGACCGGCCTATAAACGATCGTTTGGAGATGGGAAGATGATTAAGTTTACCATTACATCCGAAGTAATTTGGTTAGATGGGAAAACTACGATATTTGATACCACGGGAGACAAACATTTGATAGACGTATTTAGGGATCATATACTTGATCTTTACGATATTAATATCGATTGTAGTTACCTCATGGATCCTTCAAATTACCAGAATTTAGTCATCCCATGAGCGTACTCTCAAAAAAGTGTACGTGAAGTTCTAGATATCGAACAATTAGAGCCTGAAACATCGGGACTAACTACCGCTCAGTTGGAGCTGGAGAATAGAAAAGTAAAGGAAATCATAGATTTCCTCCATAATAATATCCTTCTTGAGAAAAATAGTTGCACCTTACAAAATTAATGGGGCCTCTTCCGCTACTTTAGAAGAGTGCATAACGCATTTTAGAAGCAAAGACACCTTTGCAGTAGATGTGGAAACTCGTGCCAAGTCAACGTGAAAAAATCATGCTCAAGGCGGTTTATCTCCACATTTATCTAAAGTTGTGATGCTGCAGTTGGCTAGTGACGAAGATAGCTATGCAATAGATTTAAGATTTGTAACCAAATCTCAACTTAAAGAATTGATTTCCATTCTTGAAGATCCTTACTACAAAAAGGTAGGACAAAACATCAAATTTGACTATCAAATGTTGAAGAAACATTACAATGTAACTTTAGCAAATATAGCAGATACGATGATAATCGAGCAGTTACTGTATCTTGGTAAGAACTTTGGCTTTTCTCTGGAAAAATTAGCCAAACGTTATCTGGGAGTTTCTTACTCAAGTACAAATCAGCTTGATTTATTTAGTCCTGTACTAAGTAATAAGATATCCAAGGAAACTAGGAAACAGTTCAAGCTAATTGGGAATAAACCTTTCACTGACGACCAAGTAGTCTATGGCTTAATGGACGTCGAATTCACTCTACAGATCTATTTACGTCAGCTATCTAAAATAGCAGAAGAGGGCATTGCTCGAGCTGTTACTTTCGAATGTGCATTTATCCCTGTACTTGCCGAGATTGAACTTGGCGGCTTTTATTTGGAAAAGGAAGAATGAATGCGCCTCTACGAAAGTAATCTGAAGAAGTTAAATGATGCTCGAGCCCGATTGGTAAGAATGATCCGCAAAGAGAAAAAGTTAGAGTTTAAGACTTTCCAAAAAAGTTTATTCGAAGAAGAGTCCATAGATATAAATCTAAACTCATCTCGGCAGGTAGTCGAACTCTGCTTAGCTCTGGGCATTCCTACCAAAGTAATTGATAAAAAGAAGACTAGAGAGTCTGATTCCGACGTTTGGAAAGACTCTGTAGAAGAACGGCATTTAAGGAAATTTGAAAAGCAATTTCCAATTATAACTGCGTATCTAGACTATAAAAAGCTAGAAAAAGCAGTAACAACGTATGGCGCCAAGTTTGCGCAAACCCACATCAATCCTGTAACTAATCGAGTGCAGTCGAGTTATAGACAGTTGGTAAACTCTTCGAGGCTTGCCTCTAAAGAGCCTAAGAAATTGGGCCTTTTCATAGTAATATGAAAATGAAAATAGGGTGAATTGCTGGAAGTCCTCTAGTTAACAAAAGGGATAATCAGCAGCTAAGACGTAAAAGCCTAATAAGCTGAATACTTTTACGTAAAGTTCAGAGACTAGTACAGATATAAATTTAGGGTATCAAAGTACCACGAGCGCCCTATTACTATTTTGTTAATCAAGGTTTATTCTGTATAATTGCTATAAAAAATACCATGTATACAGATAAAAAATGATTAATAAAGAAACTTTATAAAGGAATAAGTCCAGGAATACTCCTTTATTCAAAGATTCCCGATCTTTCAGTGAGTAGAAATAAAACTATTATAGATCGGTTAGTAAATGATATAGTCCAAACTTACTCAATAGTAAAGAGTAAGAACTATGAGATAAAGAGCTCATAGGATAATAAATTGAATCTTCAGAATATACCAAGTGAAGGGAAGATGGTAGGGTTT
>CAYRMI010000033.1:3775-6075 GCA_964425625.1 uncultured Candidatus Saccharibacteria bacterium
ATGTCTGCGCACAAATTGAGCAATGATTTCCAAGTTTCACTAGAAGAAGCGGAAAAGTTCATTGAAAACTTTTATGCAACCTATCCTAAATTAAAAAGTTACTTTCACCGAGTACAGAATGAAGCTCTCTCGACTGGAAAAATACTTATAAATGCCCTCACAAACCATAGGTTCTCGGCGGATTCTGTTTACAGAGCTTACCAAGATGCCAAAGGAGTGATTGATGCTAATAGGTATTCGAAAGGAAAGATTGACAAATCTGTATGAAGGCAATTTTTTGTTAGTAAAGGTCAGATTGAAAGAAAAGCTCAAAACTATCCGATTCAGGGAACAGGAGCTCTGATGACGAAGTTAGCGGCAATTCTTTTTAATCGCGCTATAAAAGCCAATAGACTTAATGCTTTCATAGTTAACATGGTCCATGACGAGATCGTGGTCGAAGCAAGGAAAGAAAATGCCCAAGAAGTGCTAGATATTCTCATACGGTGTATGAAAGCATCTGGGCAAATTTTTATAAAAAGTCTCCCAGTAGAGGCTTCTGGTAAGGTGACAGAGTTCTGGGATCACTAGGGCTCTGTTGCCCTATTTTCTTAACCCAAAATATTGTAATTTTGGACGCTACAAATTTAATATCAAACATAGTTGCCATAGTACTATTACTAGGCGTCTTTGTTATGGTTGGATTTATCGTTTGGAGAAGCGTTAAATCCAAAACCGATCTTGGAGAAAATTTTGTTAATTATTTCCAAAGTCAGGAGTTGTTCTGGTTGGCAGTCGTTGTGTTTATCCTGATGATTGGGGAAGCTGGCTTTGTAGCCACATTCCATCCTCAAGATATACTGGATTATATACCATTTGGCCCTCGGTTTATAGGGCATTTGGGTATTAACTTAGCAGGCTATATAGCCACCATCAATGCCCCAAAGAAATGGTACGAGTTATTCGCTATGCTTCCTCCGATATTTGGAAGTGTAGACGCTAAAAAAGCACACGCTGCCAAAATCAAAAGTGCAAATATAACCACTACTAAAGTGGTTATGCTGCTTATTTATGCTGTATTTTCAACCGCGATTTCTTTGTCTTTACCAGTGATTAATATTATAATCCTGGCAAATGGTCTTGAGCAAATGGAGCAATTTCGCCTATTTATACAAGACATTTTTCGCCCAATGGAGGAGTATTACGCACAATTACCAAGAGAATATCTCGGCAACTCAAGCAAACTTCCAGTAGACATTGAGTATGTTGGACGTAATTATTCTCCATTTGAGGACATGAGATACCCATTGCAAATCGTAATCGCAATGGTCTTTGTCCACTACCCACTAGCGTTCATGAAAGGAATGGCAGGTATGCTCGTTAAGAGCAGTACTGTCATGTTTCGCCCGCAAGAAGAGAAAAAGGACAAGAAGAAAGACAACAAAGATAAGGACGCAGCGGATGACGAAGATGTAGCCTTAATGAAGGGCGTAAAAGATTTGCTTAAGTTTTACGGGTATTCTGGAACTGGATTATCTGCTAAGGTTGATCAAATCAATACAAAATTGGCCGCAATGTCTGCTTCAATGCAGGCGACACTTTCGTCGAATACTGCCGCAATGGTAGATAAACTACATAAAGCGCAGAGCAAAGGTATGTCTAAAGCTCAGATTATCGAGTTTAAGACGGATATAAAGAGGTTCTTTGCTCGATCTACCAATGGCGGTACAGGCTTCGGTCTCACGTTAAGTGAAGACATGATAGAAGACGAGGAGTAGGTGAGGGCGGATGTCCCATAGAAAGCTGTGTAAATCATTACATAGCTAGTCCATACGGCTGCAACGAAAAACATTGTGGGTTGATGAAACCAAAATGTATCAAATGTAATTACACATTTGTAACAGCTGTAGGGGATGTCTGCCCTCAATGTAAAACTATTGAGTGTCCATCTTGTCATAAACAAATGAATAGACTTATACGAGATGAGAACTATGATGGCTATATCTGTGCTAACTGTTATCAACAAGTAAACTACGTCGACGTATGTTGGCATTGCGGAGACATAACACAGCTGTCAGAGGATACTGGTATGTGCTCAAGTTGTGAAGAGAAATTTACCTAATGGACCAGAGATTATTACTTTATTTAAATACTAAAGGTAAAATATTACCAGCAGATATTGCTGACTTTACTGCTTATGGTCCTAAAAGTAAATTATGTGTTTTTTGTGAGGAACCTCACTTAAAATATAGAATTCTTCACGGAGAGCATAAGCAAAAAGTATTTTGTTGTTCAGAGTGCGACTTTGAAATAGAGTCCAC
>CAYRMI010000034.1:0-5894 GCA_964425625.1 uncultured Candidatus Saccharibacteria bacterium
CGGCTACTACCTTCGGTCGTACTTTGATGGTTAATTTGTAGAAAGACGGTATTTGCCCCTCCTCCACGGCCAGCTTGTACGGTACCCCAGACAGTTCCGGCAAAGCCTGTACGAAAGTATCAAACTCCGCCCAATTTTCTTTTGGTACATTCATCTGGGCATTAATGCCTTCATGAGCGACATAGATACGCCCCAGACAGCCCAGCGCCGTCCACTTGGTGAGTAGCTTCAGTCTGAAGGCCTCCGGATCGTCTAAGTGAACGTACCGGTAAAAAGACAAGGTAATACGTGGACGGGTATCGGCCAAGGCGACTTGCCTTTTGACCGCTCGCGGACGCATATCTTTTAAAATAGGATTCATACAAACGGGATTACAATGAACCAAAATGGTACCAGACTAGCCTATATGTAGCAACATTTTCCTCCAGCCCTAGGACTGGTTACCAGAGCAAAAACCCGAGGCAAGGCCTAGGGACATCCCTAGGCCTTGCCTCGGGTTTTTCTACAAGATCAAACCTGAGAAAAATCGGTGGAAAAGCTTCGCTTTTCCACCGCCTTTACCCCCAAACCTCCCTACCACAAAAATCCCCCACCAAACCACAAAATAATCCATATTTATAAGGCTATTTTAGTGGCTTAAAACTTGACTTTTAGCCCTAAGTATGGTAACATAGTAGTTGGAAGGGATACTCCCCTCAACCAAGAGCGGAGTAGCCCCGCAAGGACTACCCGAACATTGACAATCAGCGTGGAAGAGGAAAAAAACCTCAACCACAAATCAATTCAACGCGACATAATGTCGCAAGGAGAAGGACAATGAGCATTTTTGAAATCATGCTGGCCGTCATTGGTGGCTTGCTACTCGGTATGGTCTTGCTGGGATTCGCTACTTTGGGAGTTCTTGCAGTACTGCCTCTTTTCAAGGCACAATTGCTCGATAACCCAAACGACCCGAACAGAATTGCTCTGTTCACGGCACCTGAGCCTGGCTGGTCAATCATCATCATGAGAGAAAGCCGGATCGAGCACATCATCCACGGAAAGGAAAAGGATGAAAAGACCATCGAGATCGGGGAGACGTTCCAAAACGGCTTTCTTAAAGCGTACGACAAGTATGCTTTTCTCTTTGGTCTTCGACTGGTTGGTATTCCTGGCATCCATCAAGTGAGATCCTATGACCTTCCACGCTCACGTAGGGTAGAAGTGGGTGGAAAGCTAGAATATCAAGCAGTCACCAAGGAAGACCCAAGCCGTAGAAGCAACCACTTCCGGACGCAATTGACACCATGGTTCAACGAATTCAAGGGTGTCGATATCGAAGGCATCCCCTTTGATGTCAAATGTGCTACTAACTATCGCTTGGACAAGGGCATGATTCCAGAAGTGGCTTTCGGGGTTGAATCCTGGAACACCTTGCTGGACCAGGCACTGAACTCGGTGGCCAGAGGTACTTTGCGGGAGAAGATTTCACTAGACGACGCCATCGGTGGCATAAGCCAGGACATTTGGAAGGAAAACGTTGGGAATGCAACCCAAACTGATGATGTTGTACAAAACATCATCCTCGACAGACTTCTTTCTTATCGACTCAAAGTGAAAGGAAAGAGTGAAGGAAAGACCTTGGCGCAGATGGGCATCATCATCGAAGGCTTCGAGATCCTCGATTTTGCACCAGAGGAACTAACGCCAGAAGAACTGGTGAAACTCCGCTCTCCCGCTTTGGCACGTCGCACAGCTCAAGCACGCGTCATGGAAGGAAAAGCAGAAGCTGAGTTTCAGGATCAAGTACTGGCAGTTCTCGCTAAGCACCCTGAGCTTGCCGCCATCAACGTGAACGCTGAAGCGTTTGTGAAAGCTGCCAAAGCCGGAACATTGGATGCGCTTGCGGCCGGTTTGTTGAAGAAATTGACACAGAAATAGAGGAGAGTTCCGCATGATGATTACCTTGATCGTACTGCTGTTGGCCCTCGTGCCAACAGCAGTGGTGGGTACAGGTATTTGGTTGTACTGGCGAAGTAGAAAAAAGGGCAAGATGGGGGTAACACCTTCCTCCTCAACCTCATCCACTACACCCGCCCCAGTCGCAACCACGCCGGCAGCTGGGATGAAGCGGGACTGGAAAACCTGGTCCAAGGTTGCTCTGCTGGTCGGGTTCTGGGCCTGGTGGGTCTGGTTCTTCCCTGACACAGTGCCTGGGAAGGCGCTACTGAAGGCAACGAACTTATCGGAGAAATCCGATTGGTACGGATGGGTTATGCAGTACGTCCCGTCGGCACTGATGGTGTGGCTGGGGTGGCGGATAATCTTCGCTACTCCAGCCACAGGAGGGGGAAAAACAACAGAAAAGAAAGCCTCCCCGGTCGGCCTCACTATCCTCGGGCTGGTAGTCATCGGGCTGACAGTCATGGTGAGCCAGCACTACTTTGGGTCGAAGGGCCTGGCAGTGGATGAGGCTCCGGTATCGGTGCCGATGATCCATCAAGTGGGTGGCAAGGAAAGGGTCTGGGTACCTATTGGATCGATCATGGTGCATGTCACCCGACCCAACAAAGCTGGTGATGGCTCCACCATCTACTTCGATTGCGGTAGCGTAATCGAGCCCAGTGCCTTGGCCAATGCACCAGAAATGAAAGGGGTACAGATCGAGAACACAACCGTGAACGCCCAATACAAGAACGAACTTCGTTTCACGAAAGAAGTAAGGGAGTACCTCGCCAGCCAGCATATTCGCCTAGTGCTGGTGGAGTTTGAGCAAAGGGAGGGTGCGTACAGAGATGTCCGCACCGACTGTCCGCACACCAGGTGGTAGAGTTCTTTGCGGGGAGTTCCCGCACAAATAAGGACCCGGAGCGTATGCGCTTCGGGTTCTTTTTCTATAATTTAATTTCCTACTTTATTTTAAGAATATCAGCACAACCTACAGCATTTATATTACGGACACGTTCTAGGATTTAATTACGGTATAGTCAGACTAAAGGTACCGGCGGCTATAGACAAGATAGCGTAAGCCGAAGACATTATCACCAGGCCAATAATACCGTAGGTGATGCTACTTTTACCTTGCTCACGAGCTTGTTCAGAAGAAGCGTTTATTATATAAACCGCCGCGCCGTAAACAAATACTAGGAAGGCAATACCAGACAGTAGATAAATCAGTGGGAAAAGAAAAACATCGTTTAAGGTAGCGAGAAAGCTCTTAGCTTCGCCTATGGCAGCGGCTTTGGCGGCTGCACTGGCAGCCGGATCGGCAAAGATAAACGAATTAGGGAAAAGGAGTAAAGATATGTTGAAAGCCACTAGCAATGATTTTTTCATATAAAAAGGTTTAATACTATTTATAGTAGCATGTTAGATCAATTATAATCGACCTAAAACACACAAAAGCCCCGAAAGGGGCTTTTGTGTGTTTTACCTAAATCTTTTCGAATTTTATTTAGGAACTATAACTCCCGGAGTATTTTGTATACTTTTATTATCTAGTCCAGTTGAACTGGTCAAAAGATTAATTATTCCCCAGAAAACGATTATAAGAACGAAACCTAGAGTAGCATAAATCATCAAACTCTTGCCTTTCTCCTTGGCCTCATCATTAGAACCACCAGCAATGAAGAACTGGAACATTCCCCACACAAATACCAAGAAACCAATACCAATTATAAATGGTATTACGAGTTCATTAACAACAGTCAATATGTTCTTTAGCAATACCCCAAAATTACCCGCATTAGGATTGGTTGCTATTTGAGCAGACACCATAAGTGGCGAAAGCATCAACAAAGCCGAACCGGTAATAAATTTTAAACTTCTCATACAACAATAATCTATTTAAATATTAATAATCTAACTTCTCACAATATTATACACCAAGAAATGAATTTTACCCTTGCTCTTAGCTAAGCTGTGTATAATTATAAAACCTTAGATCAACCAAAGATTGATAGCTGGATCATCCGCACAATTCCCCATATCGATAAAACTACGACCAAAACAACTATAGCCACAATAGCAATCTGCTTACCTTCCTCACGCTTTTTCTCATCGGCCGCGTTGATCACCCAAGCATCAAATATCTTCCAGACCAGGAGCAAAAACACCACGGCAATAATGAGACCAATGGCTAAATTAAAAATATCTGAAAAACCCTTCACCAGCTCTTTAAATGTAGTAGGGGTAGGCATATATAAAAACTAAAAAGCAGCTACTAAGTTTTTCACGATTGTCGCTATAGCATAAGCGCCGAGGATCAGTACTCCACCGATGACGGCATAAGTAAGCGAGCGAGTGGCTTGCTTTATTTGCTCGGCATTGCCTTGGGCAGTCACATACAAAAATCCTGAATAAATAATAAAGAAAACAATTATTGGCACAGCAAAGACCAACACAATCCCCAAAATAGCATCAAGGAAATCTTCAATTGTATCAATTTTTAGGTAGTTCTCTAATGTTACTTTAGTCGTAGGGGGTGGTGCGCCATAAGTGTATAGAGGAATGAAAAATAGCAAAGCCAATAATATTGTCTGCTTTATGTTTTGTATCATTTTCATATATAAAATAGAGTTAATAAACTTGCTCTAAACGGCCCACAACATCTCTAGCGGCATAAGATACCTCACTGCGATTAGAACTAACATCCTCTAGCATACGCTCTAAAACGCTATCTGTTTGTACTCGATCTGGATTGAGCCAACCACGTGCATGTGGTACCGAGTCATAAATCACTCGCCCATAGATGTCGTTACTACCAGCCGTCAGCGAACTGCGGTAAGTAGGCGCCAGATTATAGGCGTCAGCCAGCTTTTTTGTGTTGGCCTGAGAAGATAGTTCTTGACGCACGGCATAAGCGCCGATTTTATTCTGAGCGAAGCGGGGTACCATAAGACCATAAAAGCGGGCATAGGTCCTTTTGACGGTAGCTGATGCACTCTGCGGAACCGGCGCTATGTCAAAACTCAGATTAGGGTTCCCAGATTCAAGCTCACGGGCTTCACTACCAAAACCAAAATAGATTGCTAATCTGTCTTGAAGAAACTGGTCACGATCAAGTGACAAGGAGCGATTCCAGGAATAAAGAGAATTAGAAACTGTATTAAAACTAGTATAAAAAGTCATGGCAGTTGTAAAGGGTCTCTTTGATGAATCATTGGCCAGTGACTGATCTAATTTTATTTCATAATTTTGATTATTTTCTGTCACCATGGCACTACCGCCCTGTAAAAGCAACATGGATATAATCGAAAAGGCATTTTTTACGTTTTTATATTCACCCATAGCCAAACTAGACTGGGTAATGTTACGTTCAAAATCTCGAGTAGTAAGAACTGGCACAACATCGCTTACAAGCTCCTCCCAAGAGGCCGGAGGGTTAATCAAGTTACTAAACGCAAACAGGTCCCGATTCCAATACATCATCAGCGGATCAACCAAAATTGGGTAACCGTAAATTCCATCGCTGAGAGCAAATATTTCGGCTCCGTCTACATAAAGTGAACGAAAATCCCGAGCAGGGAATGACTCATAAGGTACTGCCTCAATTCGACTGCGGTGTTTAACTAATGATTCGTGAGAGAGTAATAGTAAATCAGGTCCTACACCATCAGCTAAAGCATTGATAAATGTCTCGTCAAATGTCTCTGGACTTATGTAGAAATAACTAACACTGTCATAGGCTGGTTGAGTATTAGCTATCTCTCTAATGACAGTATTAAAAGATTCCTCTGGTATAGTTCCCCAAATAGTAACCGCTCCATTTAGCAGAACTACTGTCTCTTTGGGTTCCGGTTTCCAAGAACGAAGGATGATTAACGAAGCCACCATTAAAATACCAAACCCAACCACTAGTGCTAATTCAAAAGGTCTTAATTTCATACTTTTCTAACGGAAAAACCGTAATGATG
>CAYRMI010000035.1:0-5812 GCA_964425625.1 uncultured Candidatus Saccharibacteria bacterium
AGTAGGGAAATCGAGCAGGCAGAAAGGATGCGGAAAATGCGGCGCAACAGACTGGTGAGCTTTGTTGCGCTTGGGCTAGTTGTAGTCGGCCTGATCGTTGTTGCGCTGGTCGTGTTGCCCAAGTACAACATCTACCGACGCGAGATGTCAGGCAGGGCGCAACTGGCCGAGGCAGAGTGGAACCGCCAGATCGCAGTCAAGGAAGCGCAGGCCAAGGCGGACAGCGCGGTTATGCTTGCCGAGGCCGAGATTGCGCGTGCCAGTGGCGTTGCTGAGGCCAACCGCATCATCGGTGACAGTCTCAAGGGAAATCCAGAGTACCTGTGGTACTTGTGGATCGACGGACTGAACGATGGCACAGGCGAGACAATCTACGTGCCAACCGAAGCGAACCTGCCGGTGCTTGAAGCAAGCCGGTTCAGTAGCCTGGACGGTACGGGAGGCGGAAAGTGAAAGCCAATCGCATTATCATCGCCGGTAGCCGCAACTTTGATGACTACGTACATCTATGCGAGTACATGGACGCATTTGAGGCCGAGTACGGTATCGCTCCTGATGAGACAGAGTTCGTGTGTGGTGAGGCCCGCGGTGCTGATGCCCTTGGGAAGCTGTGGGCACGAAGCCGCGGCTACGATGTCGTGTCCTTCCCCGCTGACTGGGACACTCACGGCAAGAGTGCTGGCTACAAGCGCAACGAACAGATGGCGCAGTATGCTACTTGGCTTGTTGCGTTTTGGGATGGAGTGAGCAAGGGAACCGGGCACATGGTTCGCCTTGCCGAGAGATACGGACTGCAAGTTCACATCGAGATGGTGAAAGGTTCATGAAATGAAGAAACTGATACCCCTGTTACTGATCGTTGCCCTGATCCTGACCGTGGTTCCCGTTGCAGCACAGGGCGGGCCGAGAACGCATCAGGTTGAGCGGGGCGACACGTGGCGCAGCGTGGCTCGTGAGTACGGCGTCGGCGTATGTCGGTTGGTGCTCGCCAATGGGCATGTGCGATGCAGTGCAGGGCTGGCACGCAGGCTGCTCGTCGGACAGACGTTGCGAATACCGCAACGCATAAGATAAGACTGTGGGAGCGTAACAGGCGTAGCTACGGGCTTGATAGCCACGATAGCCTAACGGGTGCAAATCCCTACCCCACTCTAGCAACATGCAGAACGCCCGGCCAACCAGCCGGGGAAGGAGAACCATGAACCAGAAGCAGAAACGCCGCGTCGCTATGGGCGCAACACGCGCCGAGATCAGGCGGCAGGGCGAGAAGCCACATTTTTACACACCGGAACGGGCGCTGCCGGTACTTGACGACCTGCTGCGCAAGGAGCCCGACCTGCTCGCCTCGCAGTGGTACGACAAAGCAAGTGACGCCCAGATCAGGGCGTTCAAAAACGAATGGGCAAAGTGGTGCAGGGACACCATCAAGGCCATTCACCAGCCGATTGACGACTGGAATTACAGATACGCAAAGAGGTAGCAGTATGAAATTCATCCAAACCGCAAGCGGATGGTCGGCGCATGAAACGCCGTTCAGTTTTACACTGGACGACATGGGAGAAAACCTATGTCTGGTGATTTGGCATTACGCCGGGAAAAGCGGAGAGCAGATCACCAGGGATCTATCCGAAGCGGTTTCGTGGTGTCACCGCTTCGCGTTAGAACAGACACTCGCTCAACTACAACGGATAGCGCAAAAAGGCGCGCGTACCGCTGACACCGACGAGGGCTGGCAGTTTGTCTGCAACGGTAGCGTTCCCGACATGGGATACCAATGCTATCTCAGGCCAGGTCACGAGGGGCAGTGTTACTACCCAGTCAAGGGCGTGTGGTTTAACCGCGAGTAAGAAATAAAGCACTACAACAAAACGCCCGGCCACCAGCCGGTGAAAGGAACACGAAATGGACTTCTACATTTGGCGCGATGGGTTCGACGAGGACGCCTTCATGATTGGTGTGCCGAGGAAAGATGGTAGGCGCACCTGCTGGGCGTTCGTTTACGCCGATGGACTGAGCGAGATGTTTGGTGATGACGTATACCGAGGCGCGCGTGACCTTAGGCAAGACGGGGTTCTGCACGTCGTTGTGGCAAGCGGTCACGTCTCTGTTGAGGTAAAATCATGACACAACCGTTACCACCTAAACCAGAAGGCCCAAAGAAGCCCAAGGTCAAAGGGTCGCGGTAGGAACGAAAAGAGGACACGCTTCTGTGTCCTCTTTTTGTTCCCCGCTGCTTAGTATTGGCGCAGCGATAAGCCTTGAGAGGCCGGGCTGTCCCGACTCGCTAGAACCCGGCGCTACGGGGGCCAGCCTTCTGTACCCACGTATCGTTAGGCTGCCTCTGCCAGCACGCGTCTGGTGCGCTGGCTGTGTAGTGGAACTCGTCCAGCAGTTCCCACGGCGTCTCTGCCTTGCTCCACAGTTGGATCGTCAGAGGCAACTCGTCCAGAACCACGCCGCTGTCGATGCGGTTGTAGAAGCGGCGCGTCCCGTTGGCTCCGATGGTGCCTGAGTAGAACACCTTGCGCTGTCCCGTCTCTAGTACGATGCCACCCAGCGACGTTCCACTGTCGGCTGTGTTGCGCAGTGCAACTACCATGTCGTAGATGTTCACCACTCCGTCCGGCCACAAGTCCCACGTCACTGGGTTGACGCACACCTCGTCTATCACCAGGGCCGCGAGCGCACCGGCGTTCCAGTCTGGCGTGGATGTTGCGGTGGGAGTGTTGGTTGGCGCTGGCGTGTTGGTCGCCGTGTGGGTAGCTGTGGGCGTCGGTGTTCTCGTAGCCGTAGGCGTAGGCGTGGCGGTAGCGCCACCAGGCGTCCATGTAGCCGTAGCCGTGAACGTCGCCGTGGCGGTATGCGTAGGTGTTGGGGTCGGTGTCCGCGTCGGCGTGGCCGTGAATGTAGGAGTGGGCGTTGCGGTAGGCGGCGGTGCGTTAGTTGGCACGGGAGTGGGCGTGGCAGTCGGCGGTACACTGTTTAGGGTGTCGATCACCAGGAAGGGCCACTCGGCGTCGGCAATGTTGTCGGCGCTGCTTAGGTAGACGTTGCCGTTGCAGAAGCCCGTCGCGTTAGGTTGACAGCGTGGCTCCAGCTTGAGCAACAGACTACCGTCTGGCGAGATGATGTCCGTCACGTCTATCTCAACATACTCGCCCACGGTGCCCGCCGCTTCTGTGAGTGCGCCGACCGTGAACTCAACACCCTCTGGACCAACATCCCCTGTACCGTATGCGCCTTCTTCCTGCCACGCTTCCTCGTTTCCGTTGACCCAGTTCATCAGGCTAAAGGAAGTTCCTGTCAGCACGTCGCGTGCGTTGATGTACAGCGTGTCGCCATCAGAGGCGCTGACGAAGTAGTAGAGGGTGGCAGAGTAGATCGTGTCTGTAACGGGAACAACAGGCTCAACACTGATGAAACCGCTCTTGCGTGTCGTCGGGTGGCTTGGCGGTGGTGTCGGAACACCTAGCGTTCTGGCGTGCAGCGCAACGTTTTGTGCGCCAGAGTAGTTGTAGTCGGGGTACAACTGGTTGATGTAGGTGTCGTTCCATGCTCCGTTCTGCTGGTCAATCACGATCACGCCTGAGTACGGATAGGTTGGCGTAGCGGTTGGCGTTGGTGTCCAGGTCGGTGTGGCGGTGTGCGTCGGTGTTGCTGTGAACGTATTGGTTGCCGTCGGTGCATTGGTCGGTGTTCGAGTCGGTGTTCGAGTCGGAGTAGGCGTCGGGCTAGGGCCACTGGTAGGCGTGGGCGTCAACGTAGCGGTAGGAGTAGGCGTGGCCGTAAAGATCGGCGTCGCGGTTGCGGTTGGCGTTCTGGTTGGTGTCCGCGTCGGCGTAGCCGTAGGAGTAGGCGTCGGTGTCCTGGTTGCGGTTGCCGTGTGCGTCGGCGTGGGTGTGGGTGTGTTGACAGTGGGCGCGGTCGTCGCGGTTGGAAGCACCAGACTGGCCGGAGAGAACACGAAGCTGTGGATGTACTCAAGCTGCGAGCCTGTGCCGCGGTTGATCTCGAAGTCCCAGAAGGTCGAGCCTGCCGCGATCCTGTCGGTGATCGCCATATTGACGAGTCCCGTCTCGGTCCATGTCACGAGCGCCCCGGTGTCGGTCTTGGTGCGCGTAGCGGTTTGCAGAACCCCGGCGCTGTTGTACCACTTGACCAGGATCGTGTCTGTTCCCTTGTCCAAGAAGGTCAGCGAGAACGAGCCATCCACGTTGTTGTTGATGTACTCCTCGTCAATGTCCACGTACACCCTGTCGTGTGTCGCGTCGAGCACCCGCATGTAGCGTGGGCGCGGATCGCAGTCGGCGTCATACACTCCTCTTGTGTGGGTGCAGGTTCCCGGTGCAAAGCTGTCGTCCATGTTCCACACGGCGTCAGGCCGGGCGTTGGTCGGGGCCAGCGGAGTGGGCAATGGGCGACAAGCTAAGTTCGTGCTGCTTCCGGCAGAGGGCCAAACACTTGAGCTTGTTGCTAACCAGCCCCAGTCGCCACAGACGGGAAACCAGCCCCACTCGCTGTCACGGAAGTAGACCACCGCGAATGGCGAGTTGGTCGCGTCCGTACCAGCAACCGTGTTAAACACGTCCACCTGATCCATGACGTAGGGGTTCTCTGTCGTCAGCCTCTTGAGACCACCGCGATTGTACAGTCGCAGCTTGGCAACGTCGCCGCCAAGAGTAATGAGCCACGCGAGGTTCCAGTAGTCCTCTTGGGCTTCGTTAAGCTCCTTGTAAGTTCGCGTGCCATCGTACTCATAGGACGGAAATGCTGTGTCTGGATGCTCGGCGGCAAACATCATCTCGCCGGCGTTGTCAATGATAATGTCGTACTGTCCAGTACGGTTAGAGCCACTGGTGCTGCGCACGTTCAGGTCGTTGCCGTCAGGGTGTATTTTGGTGTGCTGAGTTCCCTCACCGATTAGCGCGGCGTAGTCTGCAATTTCGCGGCGGTTGGCTGACAACTGGTAGTAGTTGGTTGTATTGAATACGAAGCGAGTTGCCGCGCCTTCTGCGGCAAAGGAGTTTACCCAGATGTCAGCAATCGTCTTCGTTGTGTCGAGCCACGCAGTCCACGACAGGGAGTTCGGCGCACTGGAAAAGCAGGCAGTCTCTTTTGCCGACCCACTGCCGCCGGGGTGGTTCTCGCCGTACACACCAAACGGTATCTGTATCCACGTCAGGTAATCATCCCGACCCGTGACAACGAGGTGTGTTGCCATTGCTGTTGCGAAGTCCTCAACAGCGTCCAGGTAAGGCTGTGACCAATATTTAGGAAAGCGGTGGTACGGCAGTGTCGAGTCGTAGGCCAGTGGGCACTGTATCCAGTACACGTTTTGGTTGGCGCTTGCGAGCATCCAGTCAGGCTGGTTGTTCTGGTCTTGTCTACCGTTGTTTGCGGCGTCCCAGCAGCGCCAACCGGCGAACGTCGTCCCGTTGGCTGCCCTATCCTGGCACTCGCGAAAGTCGTAGTCGGTAGCGTTTGGTGCCAGTAGCAGCGCCAGTCCCTCCGTGTCGCCGCGCTGGTCGATCCACGCGTCGAGGTCTGTCCAGTCGTAGACGCCTTGCGTAGACTCCATTTCATCCCATGTGATGAGCATGTGAGAGACGCGCTGGTAGGGAACTGGTGTTTTGCTGGCGTACTCGTAGTCAAAAAACTGCGCAACCCCAGCGGTGGGCCATGTCTCGGCAGCGTCGGCAACCGGAACCAGCCCGCCCACGTCGTTGCCACTGGTAACTATTGCAAATAGAAATACTGCCAGGATGCTAACGATTAGCACCACCGTAACGATCTTAGACTTCTTGCTCATTCG
>CAYRMI010000036.1:0-5087 GCA_964425625.1 uncultured Candidatus Saccharibacteria bacterium
CCTCTCCGGCACATACCGCTCGCGCCGAACGGCGGACTGCGCTTCCTTGACCGCCTTCTGTTCCATGACGGTGCCTTTGCCTCTGGAGCGCTCAACATGCTCCCGGCAGTACGGCTTGCCCTCCAAGGGCACGCAGTTGCAGAACAGCGCCATCTCCGTGCCATAGGGGTTCCCCACCGGCCATTTGCAGCCGGTCATGAACTCCATGGTCACGGGGACGCTACCTGGAAGCGGTTGCCACGCCGAGACCGAAAACTCGAACGGCTCAGGGGCGATGTCCGGCTTGATCTGGCGTGGCTTCTCTGTCGGCTTTGGCTTGGGGCGCACCCTCGCTTTGACCGGGTGCGGAATGCGCGGCGGGCGCTGGCGCAGCGGCCCCGTGTGGCGCGCCTCCCGGCGCTTCGACAGCTTCAGCCGATGTACCTTGCCGATGACGGCGTTGCGGGTCGTGCCGCCCATGTGCGCGGCGATCTCAGAACATGACAGTCCTTCGGTCCACAGCGCCTTGAGCTGATCGATGCGTTCCTCGGTCCAACTATTGCTCACCAACGTGGCTCCCATGGCTGATACCCGGCGAATTTGACGCGCGGCTTGGGCTTGGGCTCGCGCTTCGGTTTTGGCGCCGCCTTCGGCTTCGGGCGAACCACGACCGGCGCCACCGGCTCGGGCTTGATCCCCCACACGTCCGCGAGTGTCCGCGTGCGGTTCAAATGCCAGCCGGGCTTTCTCTCCCCTCTCACCGGTACTGGATGAGGGGTCATGCGGCACCCGAGAACATGTTGTCAGTCCGCGCCGTGTAGAGGTCCGCAATGTTCCGCTTCGCCTGGGCGAAATAGGACGGTTTGAGCTCGAAACCGACGCCTTTGCGGCCCATGTTGACAGCGCTGTACACCTCACTGCCGATGCCGAGGAACGGCGTCAGCACCGTCTCGCCGGGAAGGCTCCACAGGTCGATACAGCGCTCGATTACGTCGAGTTGCAGGGGCGAGATATGAACCTCGTCCTTCTCGTCCCGGCCTCCACGATACTGCAGGGTGCGCGTCTGGTTGATATCCATCCACACGGGGGAGGCGTAGCGCTGCCAGACGAGGATCGACTTCCACTTGTCGTACGGCCACGGCTCGCGACCTTCGGCACGGAACGCAGCCGCTTCCCGCGCATAGGCTTCCTCGCTCACGTCAACGTCGGTGCCGATGTAGCGATCGAACGGACCATCTACCGGAGCGGCGTTCTCGCCAGGCTTACGGAAGGTCAGGATGTAGTCGGCAAGCCCCTGCCCGCTGATGGTGCTGTCCTTGAGGATTTGAGCGTGCAGAAGGCGGATCGACTTGGTGCGCTGCTGCGCAACAACGGGGTCTTTCCAGATGCAGACCTCGGAATGAAATATCCAGCCGGCATCCTCATAGGCCCGCACGGTTTCGCCGCGGAAGTCGCGCATCCCGATGTTGCCATGCCGGATTTTCGACATGGGCAACTGCATGACGTGCACCGAGTGAAGGCGGCCGGGCTTGGTCACCCGATGAAGCTCGGAAATCAGGAATGCATAGTGCTCCCAGAAGGCGGGGCCTTCGTTGTTGGAAATGTCCCGGTCGAAGCTCGAAAAGCGGTACAGCCCCTCGAACGGCGGGGAGTGAACGCCGAAGTCGATGGAGTCGCCCGGCACGGCGCGGATCAGTTCGCAGGCGTCGCCCTGGTAGATGGCATAATCAGGCGTCACCACCTGATCGACGGCAAGAATGGTCATGCAGCCCTCACGAAATCCGGCAGCACGATCGGCTGCGTGGGGTTGTAGTCGGGAACAGTCCGAACCAAGCCCGACACTTCGGCGCGGGACAGATCGGCCATGTGAAGGATCATGGAAGCGGCCATGCGATCGGCATCGGCTTCCTTGCGGCGAAGATTGGCGACAACGGCGCCTTCCGTTTCGGCCGCGATAAAATGGACGTTGACGGGCTTCGTCTGCCCGAAGCGCCAGAAGCGGCGCACGGCCTGGAACACCTGCTCGAAACTGTCATTGAGGCCGACGAAGCCGGTATCCGCGCAGTGCTGAAAGTTCAGCCCGAAGCCCGCGATTGAACTCTTGGTAACGAGCACGCGGATGGTGCCGGTGAGGAACGCGGCAATCTTGCGTTCCTTGTCGTCATCGCTATCAGATCCACGCAACTCCACGGCGCCGGGGATGGCCTTCGCCAGCGCCTCGCTTTCGGCATTCAGGTTGCACCACCAGACGAACGTCCGATCTGCCGGCGTGATGGAAGCAGCGAGCGCAACGCGCTCTTCTACGGTGTCCCGACGCGCGCCAAGCCGTTCCTGCATGGTCCGCGCTTCCATCGGGAACAGCAGCCCCGTATCGAGCGACGGCGCATAGTCAGCCGCAACGATGTGCTGATGCTGGCGGAGCGGGGGAAGATCGTAGCCATCATTCGGATAGCCGAGGTCGGATGGTTTGCGGAGCATAACGGCCCACGACGCCATCCACTTCCAGAAGTCGTTCTCGGCATGGCCCTTCAACCGCCACTTTTGCGTGTCGCCGCCGTCGTGGACGAAGAAGGTAGCCAGCATGTCGGTGTAGGACATCACGCCAAGAAACTCCGCATGGTTGCCTAGCTCCATGAAGTCGTTCGGCGCCGGCGTAGCGGTCGCGGCGAGCCGGAACGGCACTGAGGCGCATTCCTCGATCAGCTTGGTCCGGTATTTGCCGTCCGTGCTCTTGAGGATCGAACTTTCGTCCAGCACGATCCCGCCGAAAGCCGACAGGTCGAAGTGTTCGATCTTTTGGTAGTTTGTGACGTTGGCGCCGTGCCGCACGTCATCCTGAGACTTGACGATGCGCGCTGGCAGGCCGAACTTTTCTGCCTCGCGAATGTGCTGCTGAGAAACGGCCAGCGGGGCAAAGATCAGGACGGGCTTATCAGTGTGCGCCGAAACAGCATCAGCCCAGGTCAATTCCATAGCGGTCTTGCCCAGGCCGGTACCGGCGAAGATGGCAGATCTGCCCCGACGCAAAGCCCAGTCAACAATGTCGTGCTGGTGCGGGAACAAGAACGCCGGCAGCATCGGCGGTGCGTACATGCCCGTGGCGGGATCAACCATGCGTTTGCGTTCAAGGAAGGCTTCGTAAGTCATGCTCGCTTCCCCCCGCCCAACCCTGCGAACATCCCGTTCTTCACTCCGCGCTGAAACGCTTCTTCCTGGGGAATGACATCGAGCGCTTCCGACACTGCCGGAACGAGTTCGGTGATCTTCGTCACTTCCTGACGGAGCTTGTCCCCGCCTAGTGGAACGATGGTCCCGCGCTCATAGGCAGCGCTGTGGATGTGCTTGCGGACCCGGCCGCCCCGAGAACGGACGAACTGGCGCAACTGCTCATTCACATCGTCGCGTCGAGCCAGCCACTCGCGGGTGCTGGCTGTTGGCATGGTGAGGTTCATGCTGCGGCCCTCATGCTTTCGATGTGGTCGATTGCGGCGCGGCCGATGAACTCGCTGTAGGCTGGCGGGATGGCTTGAGACAGCTCGGCCATCGTCATCCAATCGATGCCCATTGCGCGCTTCGCCTCGCCAACCGGGAAGGTGAGCCGTGACCTGTTGCGGTCGACGTTCTGCTGCGGCGTGCTGCCGGTGACGGTGATCGTCTTGCGGCGACGATCGTGGGCATGCCAGACGCCGACGACGACGGCGGTGCCGTGCTGGCACTGAGGCTGCAGTCCAATGAACCAATTCGTCTCAAAAAGGCGGTGTCGCTGCAGTTCGGCACCGCAGCTCGTCTGCAGCCCGAACATCGTTCCGCAAAGCATGAACGGCTGCCGCAGCGGTGCGCCGACGACGTTCTCGATGACATACGGCAGGCCGCTTGCCGCGAGTCTGTCGCGGGTCTCTTCAATGCGGTCGACGTGGTGCTCCTGTCGCCCGCTGACGCGGCTGATGCTGGAATGCGCTTGGCAAGGCGGCGATGCCCAAATGAAGTCGAAGCCATCGAGCGGGAACGCCAGCGCATCGGCCTGGTGGAACTCGAATGGGTAACGAGGCTGCGGGCGGATATCGACGCCCACAACCTCAAAGCCGGCGCGATGCAGCCCCATGCCGGCGCCGCCGGCGCAACAGAACAAGTCTAATGCCCTGAGTTTCCCCATCTTCCCTATCCCCGGTCTTGGTTGAAGGTTCAGAACGGGAATGCCGTCGTCGCCATCAGCAGGCTTTCGCTTCTTCAGCCGCCAGCCCTTCGGCGCGGGCTTTGTGCACAGCGCGGCCTTGCAGGCCTTCAGGGTGTAGAAGGTGATGCCCGGATGCTGCGCGGACAGCCGCGTGGCCTCCTCAAGTGCCGAGGCCTGCGTGTCGTGCTTGTACGTCGGGGCGCGCTGGCCCTCGCCGTAGACCATCCAGAACTCGGTCTTCATGGGAGTGCTGTTCCCGATATGCGTCATCAGTTCGTCCCCTTGAGGTTGTCGTGTGAGGGAGGGGTTAGGACGGGCTCGGTGTGCCAGGCTTCGCCAGCGAAGGTGACAAGGCCGCTGCGTACCTGATCGTGCACCTCGCATAGGGTCCAGATCGCGCCGGCTACGAAGCTCACAAGCACGACCACAACGAGCCATCCGCTTCTCATTTCAGTGCCGCCTTCCGCGCCGCGATCTTCGCCGCCAGAGCCGCAGCAGCAGCTTCCAAATCTCTAAGATCATCATCGTCGTGAGTGGCCTTCTCGACTGCGATTTCGTGCTGCAACTTCGCCATCTGCCGCTCACAGATCGCGATGTACGCGGCCCTCATTCGAGCGAACACCGAAACGTCACAGGTCTTCGCCCGGCCCTTCTTGAGGTGGGCAAGAGTCCAGCGGCCGACACCGAAGCGGCGCTCGAACTGGTCAAAGGCCACATCGATCGCTTCGGGGCCGCGGAACAGGGGAACGCAGCTACTGCGCTCGCACCTGCGGCCCGCCGGGGAAATTGCGGCGACGAGCTGCTCAGGGAGGAGTGCGACAGCCCGTCGCCTATGCGCGTGAGTGGAGGGAACTCCGCGCAATCTGAATTCAAAACTGACCGGGACGCTTTGGAAGGGGTTGCGAGCCCCCGCCCCGGTCAGCCTGCGTTCCTG
>CAYRMI010000037.1:0-3411 GCA_964425625.1 uncultured Candidatus Saccharibacteria bacterium
GAGTGCAGAAATTTGTTTTCGCCTCCTCGCCATTTTTATTCAGCTACTAAATCAAACCAATTGGTAGCTGATAAAATCTTATGTTCTTTTAAGGAGCTAGACATGAACGAACAAGTCTACGGCTTGCTGGCCGTGTCGGGGATGATGTGGGTAGTTTTTTCGGTTATCGCCGGGATGATCCACTCACCCTGGCGCACACGCCTCCTGTGGTGGCCAGTCAAGCTGGTCCGCCGGGCGGTTGCCTCGGGACTACGCGCTCTGGCCGATCTGGTGGCGGGGAAGAAGTGAGGATTTTCTCGGCACTACGTGTCCCTACGCTCTGGCATCAACCAGGGCGTTTTCTGATTATGCCGTCATTTTTTATATTGTATTTCCTGACGGTACCGGGCTGTAGTAGAATTAAAGGATGACAAATAATTCTTGGTTTCCAAAGATTTTGTTCGGGGCGTATGTGGTGGTGTTTACTATTTTAGCTATCAGTCCGTTTAGTCGCGATGTGTGGTTTGTGGAGAATTTACCAATCGTTTTGATTGTTCTTTACCTAGTATTTTTGTATTGGCGCGGGGTAAAATTCTCCAACACTAGCTACGTTCTAATGTCAGTTTTGATTTTTCTCCATACTATAGGTGGGCACTATACCTTTGAGCGAGTACCTTTCGATTGGTTCAATGACTTCTTTGGCTTTGAGCGTAATATGTATGACCGGGTAGCTCACTTCTCAGTTGGATTTTACGCCTATCCCATCGCTGAGTATTTAAGTGCTCGCAAATTGGCTAATACTAAATGGCTCATCTATCTCACACCACTTTTCTTTATTATTTCTGTGGCGGCGATTTATGAAATGTTTGAGTGGTGGTTTGCGGCTACTTATGGTGGCGAAGCCGGAGCCGCCTTTCTTGGTTCACAGGGAGATATTTGGGACGCGCAGAAAGATATGTTGATGGATACATTAGGTGGGGTAAGTGCTCTGGCTTTATTTTACATTTTATCAATCCGACAAAGGATTATGGAGTTGGGAAAGGTCGGGGATTAATTTTCTAGTTTAAATCTGTAGCAGTTAAACACAGGCTTAATTTTTGATTTCGGCTAGGTAGTCCTTTACTACTTTTTTCAAAAAGTCCTCGATGGTCTTTTGGTCTGTAGCAAAACCCGGCATGAATAAGATTGGTTCGGCTTCAATATCAGCAAAATAAACTAAACTTTTCAGGATGAGATTTTGATCAAGGGTCGGGAACTTCTTACTCGTGGCCGTGAGAAGTTCCGGTAAGGTGATTGATTGGAAAATAAAGTATAAATCTACATAATCTTTAAGAGTGGAGCGACCAGTGATCGCCGATAGTTTCATGGCACCGATATCAAGTAGGCTAGCCAGAGAAAGATTCTCAGAAATAACTGACGTATCGATAAGTGGGTAGTGGTAGCCGAAGAAACTAAGCCGAACCTCATCATCTATCGTAAGACTTAGAGTATTTTTTTCCTCCTGGGTTTTTTGTAGTTTCTCTCCAGCGAAAACAGCCTCACATTTCTCGTATAGTTTAGTAGTGTCGATATCACCAACAAAAAAGAAATCAAAATCAACGCTATCTCGGTGTCCTAATTGCAAGGCTAGAGCAGTGCCTCCAGCTAAATAAAAACCACTACCGACTTCTGCTATTTGGGGTAGTAATCGTTTACGGGTACTGTCTAAAATTTCGTAATGAAACATATCTATGCGAAACGGCTGGAGTGGCTGGGTTGTACTTTGTAAATAAGGCTCCACAGACTGAGGGATTTAGGGGACCATTCACTTTCCGCCGAATTGGCTATCACTTCTTTTATTTCTTGATCAGAATAGGTCTCTGTAAGCCAATCAGTCGCTTTCTTGTTTCCGTGATTAAGGATTTGCTTAATAATAAGAGTTCGGTGCCTTTCTATAGACAGGTCAGCCAGGCTATAAGACCAGAAAAAAGGCTTAAGGAAAGGGTATTCGGCAAGCGTTTTCATGACAATATAATACCATAATAATGATGTTTTGTCTTAAAATCTAGAGTGAGGCACAGCATAAAATATCCTAATCGTGCCATTTTGGCACGATTAATTTTGAAACTAGGTTTTTCAATATAGATTTAGTTTATAATAAGGAAATGACTTTAGTTATTCGCCTAAGATTAGCTGTTTTAGTCACTCTATTCTTGGTGGCGTTGGTAGCTACACTGCCCACTATTTCTGGCGGACAACTAGGTGCTGTCTTAGATAGTGAAGTAGGGGATGGCCTTCTGACGGTTGCCTTTTTGGACGTGGGGCAGGGCGATGCGATATATATAGAGACACCGGACGGTGTGCAGGTGTTGATTGACGGTGGGCCGGACGCTTCAGTTTTGCGTGAGCTGTCAAAGGTGATGCCTTTTTGGGATCGGAGCATTGATGTAATAGTAGCCACTCATGCCGACAAGGATCATATTGGCGGGTTGGTAGATGTGTTGACTCGCTATGAAGTGGGGCAAATTATTCGCACCGAAAATGACAGCGACACGGCCGTGTCATCAGCCTTTGTTTTTATGTCGGCGGAAGAAAAGTCAGCCTTACATCTGGCTAGGGCCGGTGACTCTATTGCGCTGGGTGCCTCCACCACCTTACAGATTTTTTCTCCCGGCAGTGACCCGACAGAGTGGGAGAGTAACACGTCTTCAATTGTTGCTCAGCTACAGTACGGCGAGATTGGGTTTATGTTGACGGGGGATGCGCCAATCGGGATTGAGGATTACTTAGCCGATACTTACGGAGAAGCTATGGAAAGTGAGGTATTAAAGCTTGGACATCATGGGTCTAAGACTTCGACCGCCGAAAATTTTTTAGAGGTAGTTAGCCCACAGTACGCGGTAGTTTCAGCTAGTGTTGATAATCGTTACGGTCACCCACACGTTGAGGTGATAGATAGGGTAGAGAGTAAAGGGGTAGAGGTTTTGAGTACGGCTAAGCAAGGCGCCATTATATTTAAAAGTGATG
Organism: uncultured Candidatus Saccharibacteria bacterium; assembly: GCA_964425625.1. Taxonomy (GTDB): domain Bacteria; phylum Patescibacteriota; class Minisyncoccia; order Phycocordibacterales; family UBA918; genus OLB19. Next base: position 2,986 of record CAYRMI010000037.1, read on the forward strand.
GGGAGCGAGTGTGGACAGAATAAAAGAGATGCCAAATAGTACGGTTAACCGTACTATTGGGAATCAGTATTATTATTTACGGCTTACTCGAGGGGAACCCTCGGGCAGGGTGATAAAACAAAAACCGCCGAGCATGTCCTTAAAAGGACGTGCTCGGTGGCTTTTTGTTTTTGGCTTTAGATTAAAGCCGCTTTCTTCAGAGTTTTGTAGGCACCATTCTTGGCGATTGTACGTAGTCCCTTGGTCGAAACCTTGACTGAGACACTCTTGCCTAGCTCGGGAACGTAGATTCGTTTCTTTTGTAGGTTCGGTGAACGTTTAACAATGCCAGAAGGGTTAAACTGAGTCGCACGAGTGCGGTTACTGTAGCGTCCGCCTACTTGGACTCCCTTACCGGTAATTTCACATTTATTTGCCATATTGATG
>CAYRMI010000037.1:3511-5063 GCA_964425625.1 uncultured Candidatus Saccharibacteria bacterium
TACAATTCTCCCTCGCCAAAAAATATTGATTACGGTACTATGTTCATATTATGGAAGATACACAAATAATAATGATAGTGGCCTTGGTGCTGTCGGTTGTTTTGCATGAGATGGCACACGGCTACGCGGCCAATTGGTTGGGTGACCCGACCGCGCGTTTGCAAGGACGTCTGTCGGCCAATCCGCTAGTACATATCGACCCACTGATGTCGGTCATCTTGCCTGGGCTACTCATATTTAGTGGTTCACCGATTCTCTTTGGAGCAGCCAAGCCAGTTCCCTATAATCCCTATAACTTCACCAATCAGAAGTGGGGAGAGGCGATAGTAGCGGCAGCCGGCCCGCTGGCCAATATTTTCATCGCCTTAGTTTTTGCGATTATGGTGCGAATGGCTGAAGTTTTGAGTTTACCGGATTCTTTTGTTGGTTTGGCGACTAGTATTATACTTCTTAATATATTCTTGGCCTTCTTCAATTTAGTCCCGATTCCACCGCTTGACGGCTCAAAAATACTCCCCCGGCTATTACCTTTTTCTTTAGCTATGAAGTACGAGAATTTTCGTTCTATCATGGAGAGAAATGTTGCTCTTTCCTTTGCGGTAGTGATTATGGCGTTTATTCTGTTTCTTGGAGAGCCACTTACATTGTTTGCCCTTCAGGTTGGATCTTGGTTTACAGGTATGGAAGTAACTACCTTTATTGGTTGGCTTAATTTGTTTAGATAGAGGCACTTGTTGGATTTAGTTGCAAAAAAAGCTAAGTATAGTATTGTACCTTAGCTTTATGGCAACAATAAATCAATTAACAAGACGTAGTCGAACCAACCCAACTCGGAAGAGTAAGACAGGGGCGCTGCATTCTGGATTTAACAAAATCGAGAATCATCCCAACTATTACAATTCTCCGTTCAAACGTGGTGTTTGTACTCGCGTAACTACTAAGACTCCGCGTAAGCCGAACTCAGCGATTCGAAAGATTGCTCGCGTACGTTTGAGTAATGGTCAAGAAATCACCGCCTACATTCCTGGTATCAAGCACAACCTCCAGGAACACTCAGTGGTACTTGTCCGTGGTGGTCGCGTTAAGGACATTGGTGTGCAATACACTATTGTTCGTGGTAAGTACGATGCTACCGGAGTGGCGGAAAGACGGATGGGACGGTCTCGCTACGGAGCAAAGAAACCTAAAGCAAAATAAAATTAACGCATCTGCGTCGTTGAACGGCAGAAAATTTAGTTCACCGTACGTCATGTACGGCTCACCAAATTTTCTTTGTTCGCCTCGCATCTGCATCAATTTTATTTCGCTTAGGCAGACCACAGAGTTCTTTGGGAAATTACTACAATGACGAGGAGTAGAGAAGTTTTAGAGCGAAACGTACCGGTTGTACGAAGAGCGATAAAACTGATACTACGACAAAGTCAGTGGGGTGATTTCACTAAGAAGAAAATTAATAGTTTATATTCGCTACAGATTATATGACGCGATTCAAGGGGTAACTCTTCGGAATCAAATTATGCGAAGAATGAAGAATGTCATAACACTCCTCATT
>CAYRMI010000038.1:0-5006 GCA_964425625.1 uncultured Candidatus Saccharibacteria bacterium
GTGCTACAGGAAAATTCGACCGTCACGAATCGGGGCGAAATCTACGAGATGTTCACCGTCCTGGTTCGCTATCGCCCGCGCCGGCTCACAATTTAGGACTCAACTCCTATGCCCTTTTCTGTCCGCGTCTACGACCGTAACAACAACGCCGTGCAAGCGCCTGCCAACGTGCGCCTGTCGCCCGCGCAGTGGGCGGCAGAGGCTACGGGCGGGCCATCCAGCGCAACGATTGCCCTGTCAGGCGACGCACAAAGCATGATGGGGCTGGCGACCTGGTTGGCGTACCGGGTTGAGATTGTCAGCGACGGCACGGCGGTTTGGTGGGGCGAGGTGGACGCCGTGCGCGTGACGACGGGCGGCATCGAGCGCGAGATGACGCTTGATGGAATGGCGAATCGGGTCAAGGTGCTCTACTCGACAGCCGTTGCGGGCGGCGGGGTCGAGGCGGCTGAAACGGACTGGGTGGAAGATGCTACCAGCATTGCCCGCTACGGCAAGCGGGAGCTTGTCCACTCTGCACGCGGCAACATGACCGCGACACAAGCGGCGGCGTTGCAGGCGCGTCTGCTTGCGACCGGCAAAGACCCGCAGCGACGCTTGCAATTCGCTGACAGCGATGAACAGGCAACCGGGGAGATACAGTGCCGGGGCTACTGGCGACGGCTGAATGATGTCTACTTCCGGCAACTGGCAGGGCTGGAAGAGCACAACACGGATGGCGGGACGGCGATCCCGGTCGGGCTGGGATTTACCAGCGCCTACCTGGGATTCATCGATGCTGATCCGCCACAGATGCACGAAATTTTTGGGAAATTAAGATTGTTTGGCGACTACGAGGGGATTCTATTCGTTGTCGCCGGCACGACCCACAACGACAATTTGTATGGCGTGGCGGGCGGCGACAACCGGGAGCCGGTCGCCTACTTCAGCCTGTTTAATTTCGAGCCAAACGACGACCTGTACGACGAACAAAATGCCACAGGGCTAGAATTTATCGCTACGGATGACATTATTTGGCACGAAGGATCGGCGTACAACGACGGCGCCAGGCGGGTGAAGACCACCGGCGGTCGGCACATCGAGGTGTCGCCGGGATGGAACTCCGGCTACAACACGGAGTTGGGCGTCAACGGCACGATCTATCGCGGGAGCAAGGTGGCGCTGATACCGCACATCGATCCGAACGTGCTCAACGAAGCGCCAAATGGCGTGATCGTCGAGACCGTGACAGCTTACGGCCAGCGCGTTTACCAGACCTTCGCGCTTGGCTACAACAACGATTGGACTGTCAACGCCATCGAGCTACGCGCACGGGCGGTAGGCAGTCCAGCCGACAATCTGCGCGTCAGCCTCTACACCGACAACGCTGGCGCACCCGGCACGCTGCTAGAACAGGCGACACTGGCAGGTAGCAGCCTGACCGACAAAGTGGACTGGGTAAGTTTCGCTTTTGCCAACACGACGGCGTTGGCATACGGCACGACCTACGGAATCCAGATCGACCGAACAGGGGCGATGGATGCGGCGAATTTTTACGAGGTGGAGATCGACCCGGATGGCGGCTATGGGCGTGGGGCGCTGTACTGGTATGGCGACGCAGCATGGAGACCGCTCACAGGCGATCTAATTTTCCGCTGTCTTGGTGCGACCGACACGGTGACGCAGATTGCGGGCGTAATATCGGCAGCTGGCATCGAGATTGGTACGACGTTGGTGGAATCCCTGAGCGCCATCTACGCCTTGCAGTATCGCGGCGATGATGAACGGGCGATGTCGATTATCGATGATCTGCTTGCGCAGGGGACATCGACGGGCGGGCGACTGCTGGCGACGACAGTCAGCGGGCAGATCGTGCGCATCTACGCGCAGCCTGTCGCCACATCGCGCCTGTGGGTATGGCGCGATGGTACGCTGCAAGCAGCGGCGGGCGCGCCGGCGTTACCGGGTTGGTTGCCTGTCGGCGTGTGGGTGCATCTGGATGATGTCCTGCTGACCGGCGTGTGGGCGGGGCTGTCACCGCTCTTCGTCGAGCGTGCCAGCTACCAGCCGGGCAAAGGCTGGACGCTGGAAGCGGAGAATCAGCAGGGACTTGACGACCTGTTGGGGGTGCTGCAAGGATGACATCGAATCGCACCATCACCGAACTGTATCAGGCGCTGCGCCCTCTCCTGCTGCGCGACGTGGCAATCGCTGCGAGCGGTAGCCGGGCGTCGTCGAGCGGCATGGAGACGCACGCGCTCAACAGCAACTGGCACACCGGTCAACTCGCTGAGACACAAGCGCCCTGGGCGGCCACAAAGAATGAGTGGGCGTCGGCGCTGGCGACGCACGCGGCGCTGCCGGATGTGCATCATGCGGCGGTGACGGCGGGGACGTTGATTAGCCTGAGCGGGCAGCAGGTAAGCCTGGCTGTCGGCAGTGCGCAGTATCAGGTGCCGATGACGGGGGCTTCGCCGTATACGCCAGCATGGACGGCGCTGTCGGGGATGGCCGGGGCGGGGATGACGTTCGGCTCCGGTGCGTTTGCGGTTGGCGCTGGCACGCTCATTACGGTCGGCGCAGACACAGTTGGAATCACGGCAGGCGCAAATTATCAGTTCATCGGCACGGGCAGCGGCACGGCGGCGGCGTGGCAGAATCTGAGCACGCTGGCCGGGAACGGGTTGACGCACATCGCTGGGGTGCTGGCGGTCGGCGTTTCCGGGCTGGGGTTGTCGGTTGGTGCGGATGCCGTGACGCTGACAAGCTCATCGAATCCGGGCGCAGCGGCGTCGATCCTGGCGACATCGGCGGCGGGGTTGGTGCAACTTGTACAGGTTGCCAGTAATGCCACGTTTGCGAGTGGCTTTGCAGGGTCGGGCTACCGGGTCGATTACGGTGTCACGGAAGCATCGAAAGCATCGGCAGAGTTCGACAATCTTACCGTGCGTGGGCGGATGCGTGTATACGAGCTACTGATACAGCAAATCAGGGCGACGAATGGCAGCGTGTTTGTGTCGTCGTCATCGAAGGTGCTGACCGTCACGGCAGACGAAGACCCAACGGCTACGGTCAACGGCTCTACGCTGACATTCAACGGCGACGATGCAACATGGCTGACTGACATCTACACGGTGACGACCTCGACGGCGACAGAGGCGGGCGCAGACCGGACGCACTATCACGGATTTCTAAGCGGCGATTTGATTCGGGCGCAGCAGACGGAGTGGGACGGCAGCGGCTTCGACGGGCTGATTCTATCCGAGTTGGAAGTCACTGGCGTGACGAACCTGTACACCTACACGGCAGCGCGCTACGCCAGCACGACCGACGCACCGGCGACAGGCTACGACTACGCACGCATCGGGAATGCGACCGATACAACCCGGCGCGGCAGCATCTACCTGACCAGCGACGACAGCAATGCACCGTTCATCGACATCGTTGACGGCGTGGCGAGTCATGCCGGCTGGAACGCAAGCGGCAACGTGCGGGCGAGGCTGGGCAAGCTATCGGGTATCACTGACGCCTATTTCGGCACGCTGTCGGGCTATGGCCTGTACTCCGACAACGTGTATCTGCGCGGCAGCATCTACGCTACGAGCGGAGTCTTTTCCGGCACGGTGTACGCCAGCGCAGGCACGTTCACGGGCACGGTCACGGCGGCGGCTGGCACAATCGGCGGCTGGACAATCGGCGCATCGACGCTGGTAGGTGGCAATGCCACGCTCAACAGCGCCGGGGCGATGGTGCTGGGCACGGGCAATGATGTTGTCGAGTTGGACGCTACCGATGCGACCTACCGGCTATGGGTCGGCCATGCGACGGCGGCAAGCGCACCGTTCCGGGTAACGAAAGCCGGAGCGGTGACGGCGACATCGGGCACGGTTGGCGGTTGGACGCTGGGGGCGACGGCGCTGACGGCTGGGAGCGGTAGCAGCACGGTCGGGTTAAACGCTGGCGGCACGAATCCGGCGATCTATGCGGGCAGTGCGACGCCTGGCAGTGCGCCGTTTCGAGTGACTCAGGCTGGAGCATTGACGGCGACAAACGCAACCATCACGGGCGCTATCACGGCGTCATCGGGGAGTATCACCGGCTTTCTCACACTCGGAACGTCGGGCGGAATCTACCAGGGCACGGGCACAGCTGGCACGCCAACGACAGGGCTGAAAATCTGGAATGATTCTGGCGTCGGGCGCATCGGCGGATACAACGGCGGGGCGTTGCAATGGTACGCCAGCACAGCAGGCTACTTCTATTCCGGCTCTGGAACGATGCGCATCGGGGCGGACGATTTGCGCTTGACGATGGGCACGTATGACGGCGACTATGATGACTACAGAACGATCAAGTGGTTGCCATCGATTGATGGCGCAGATTCAAGTCGCCTAGATTTCGACTATCGCAGTGACATCGTAGCCTATGGTGCAAGCGACAGCAGTAAAGCTACGCTCGACCTAACGACTCGTGTCAACGCCGGCGATTACGATACTCGTGAGGCGTGGACGCAGATAGCAGCAACGAACTGGAATGGCACAACTACAAACCGTGCAGAGTTGGCAGTCATCACGAAATCGAGCGCCGACAGCTATCAGCGAATCATCCGCATGACGCAGGATGTGCTACAGATCGACCTAAATAGCGCACCATCTGGCAATCCACCGACGGGATACATTTTCGTGTGGTGGGAATCGGGCGCAACGATGAAAACGAAGGACGCCAGCGGAACAACTCGCAGCGTCACATTCTCATAGGAGGGGTTATGTCGAAAACGAAATTTGTATCGCAGGGGCAGGAGATGGCGGGCGTCATGGCACGCCTTGCCGATTCACTGGGCGCATGGCGTGATGTGTACTGGGATCGGGCGTATAACTCAGGCGGCGCAGCGGAGTTGACCGACGCCGATGTCGAGTCGCTTGGCGTGACAGCCGCCGATGTAACCGGGCTTGTCACGTTTGCCGATGCACTCGACACGTTCATGCTGGCGAATCGGGCGTACCTGAGCAAGATGCGCAACGACCTGT
>CAYRMI010000039.1:0-4792 GCA_964425625.1 uncultured Candidatus Saccharibacteria bacterium
CCCTCATGAGTATTATCTTTATCATTAAAATCATGATCTGGCGTAAGTTTCTCTCTATGACACAATTCCCACCAGCGAGCACATGGTTCTTTGTGGTAGTAGTATCAATCGCCTTATTCATCACCGGTGCCGGACCGTTCGGGTTTGATTTACCGATATAATAATGGTATAGTGCCGCTTATAAATTGATATGCGCCTATAGCTCAGTCGGTAGAGCAGCTCCCTTTTAAGGAGAAGGTCCCAGGTTCGATCCCTGGTGGGCGCACAAAATTAAACACCCCTTCAGGGGGTGTTTAATTTTGTGCGCCGACCAGGCGTAGCTTTTCGTTTAGAAAAGCGTAACGCGGATCGAAGCCCGATTGAGACAATTTATGAGGGACGAAATAAATTGTCCAATCGGGATACTGCCCTCGTAGAGGGAGATACCCCTGGTGGCAACCCCTAACTCAAACGAACAAATAATTCTACTTAGCAGTGGTGACCGATCCCCTTCACGTAAGACGGAGACCTGTCGCTTGTGACCACCAATTAAAAATTCACTATCTTCTTAATCGCTCTGGCAATCTTGATTGCCTGCTTCTCTACCACCTCATTTGGTATGCGCAGGGTATGATAACCGTCATCATCCGAATGATGGTCTCTAGCAAAGTCGGTCACCATCTGAAAAGCGCTGGTGTAATGTTGGGCTCCATCAATTTCAATATAAATTCTCCCTTTTGGTATGTAGATATCAACGTGTTTGTGTCCATCAAAGTGTTCTAGTACAGTTTCAATCCCAACCGCCTTAAGGGCATTGTTTAGGGTAATAGCTTTTTCTGTTGGCTCGTTTTTTACCATTATTAATTTAGTAGAAGTGTAACACAGGAACTCAATTAGACAGTCAACCTATTTGCTATCAAATCAACTACAGTTTCAACACCCACTCCTCCAACGCCAAATCAATCTCTCGCTTGCCAGCGTGACCGTCATGATAAAGCTTCAGTAAGGAATTAGATAGCTTGGCTACTTCACCGGGTTTAAAATTTACTAAGGATTTTTTGGCTTTGTTATAAGGAAAATCTTTTACTCCAGCCTCGGTGGCTGTCTTGGTAAGTAGCGCCAGACGCATAGTTTTTAGTTGCCACCACAACACACCAATTATTTCTTCGGTAGCCAAGTTAGCTCGTCTCGCTTCTTGCAACAAAACCCAAAGCCCACGTTTATCTCTCCGGGCTAGTGCATCAGCTAATTTAAAAGCATCAAAACGCTCGGCTCCAGTGCTTTTAAATTCTTCTAACTCTAAGGCAGAAGCTAGGGCCTTTTTCTCAGCGACTAATAGTGACCCAGTCATAACGATAAAGTGTGCTGGTGAGCTAGCTAGTATTTCTCCGTTTAAAAGTAACTCTCCCTTATAATCTAAATTTTCCTCTGGTGTATCGATCAGATAGGCTTCTACCCCACCAAAAAGTGAGGTGGTGGCGCTTAAGCTGGCTAATTGCCCAATCTGGTACTCAGCAGAGTCTAGTTTATTTATTGCTACCTCTGGGTAAGCACTACGTAAATCATCTAGCTTTGCGTAACCGGCTCGTCTCACTGCTTCTGTATCACTACCAAAAAAAACGTACAGCATATTATTTTTGATCCACCAAGTCAGCCCAATTTGATCCCATCGCCACATCAACTTTTATTGGCACTCCATAAGTCTCCTGTCCTTCTAAGACACTTTCCATTAAAGCTGTAATTTTTGGTACGGCTTCTGCCAACAGTTCATTTTTTATTTCAAAGACTAATTCATCGTGGACCTGTAAAAGCATTCTAATCTCACTAAGATGACCGTCGGCTTTTATCTTGGTATAAACTTTATTCATCGCTATCCGTACTATATCTGCCGCTGTTCCCTGAATTGGCGCATTGATAGCCATCCGTTCGGCCTGAGCCTTTATAAAAGGTGCACTCGAGCGAATCCCGGGAAAATGCCGACGACGGCCAAAGAGAGTTTCCGTGTAACCATAATCTCGAGCAAATTGCTTAGTATCTTCCAAATACTCAGCCAACCGAGTAAAAGTATGGAAGTAAGCATTGAGAAATGATTGAGCTTCTTCTCGACTGGTCTCCGGTCCTAAGTTTGCTCGCAAAGCGTTTACACCCATGCCATACAAAATCCCAAAGTTTATCACTTTAGCTTTACGGCGCATTTCGCTAGTTACTTCATTAGCATCTACCCCAAACACTCTGATGGCCACACCCGTATGAACGTCCTCGCCTCGTCTAAAAATATCAATCATCTTCTTGTCTCCCGAAAGAATAGCCGAAATCCGCAGTTCAATCTGTGAGTAATCGATACCAACCATGGTATAGCCTTGGTCAGCGACAAAAGCCCGTCTAATCGCTTTACTCTCTTCGGTACGAATCGGAATGTTTTGCAGGTTTGGGTCACGTGATGACATACGTCCAGTCACGGTACCAGCTTGAAGAAAAGTACTCCGTATTTTTCCATCCTCCTCCACCAAAGATGGTAACGCATCTACGTAGGTCGATACTAGCTTTTGTAATTCACGATACCTAAGTAGCAGCGGAATAATCACATGCTCACCCTGTAGTTTTTCCAGCTCTGATTCCTTAGTTGAGCGTTGACCACCAGCGGTCTTCTTTTGATTTTTTGGTTTGAGTCCTAATTTGTCAAATAGTACCTCACCTAATTGTTTAGGGGAATTGATATTGAAAGTAGTACCAGCCAATTCATAAATAGATACTTCTAGCTTAGTTAATTCAGCATGCATGGTTATGGCTAACTTTCCCAAGTAGTCGATATCAAGAGTTATACCAGTCTGTGATAGATACTCCACTACTTCCAGTAACGGCTTTTCGATTTCTAGATAAACTTTTTTTAAAGTGGGTATTTTTTCTATTTCTTCCCAAAGGCGTTCTTTGGTAGTTACAAAATCAACCGTACCAAAATAAGCCCGACCATACTCGACAATATCATTAAGCGTCGCATTAGTACGTTCACTTTCCAGTAACCAAAGCATGATTTGTGCTTCCGCTAATTCTGTCTTGTTTATCATAGTGTCTGGTACTGACCCATCCTGACCGTAAACTGGTAAATCAAGCGCTTTTTTTACTCGTGCACTTAAAGTTCTAAAGCCCAATTCACTAAACAACGAAATAACCTCGTCAGTTTTCACGGCCTGATGCCAATCAGTATCTGGTAAAGAAAAATTAATCGGCACATCAGTGCGAATAGTGGCTAACATTTTAGAAAACCGAGCTTCCTCTTCCCCCTCCTTAAGTAGTTTTACAATTCTTGGTTTAATTCCTGCCGTTAAAAGAATATTTTCATCTTTATTTAACTTTTTATAAATAGTATCAAGATCGCCAAATTTAATAATAAGTTCAGTCGCGGTCTTTTCACCAATGCCGGCTATCCCGGGAATATTATCTGAAGCATCACCCCGCAAACCTTTGTAGTCAGGCACTAGTTTAGGAGTAAAACCAAAACGCTCTTTTACGGCTGTTTCATCGTACAAAATCGTATCATTTATACCTTTTTTTAGGGTGTAAACCTGTACTCTTTTTCCATTCACACACTGCATCGTGTCCATATCACCCGAAGCAATCACCACCTCTAAATCTGAAGTCTGTGTCACTAGCTTGGCAATTGTTCCCAGTACATCATCAGCCTCAAAACCTGGATTTTCATAAATCGGAATCCCGAAAGCGGCAAATATATCTCGTGATCGGTTTATCTGTGCTACCAGTGTATCATCAGTTTTTTCCCGCTTAGCTTTATACCCGTCAAAGGCCGTATGTCGGTAGGTTGGCTCTGGTAAGTCAAAACAAGCGACAATATAATCGGGCTTTAGTTCTTCAATAATACGAAGTAGCATGGCTACCACCCCATAAAGGGCACCGGTTGGCTCACCGGAAGGAGCGGTGAAGTCCGGTAAAGCATGGAAAGCCCGATGCAAAATCGCGTGCGTATCAAGAATAATCAAGCGCTTTTTAGAATTTTTTTTAGTCACCCTCTTAGTATACCGATTTTTGTCCGCCACCGCACGGTAGTCTCTATTCCCTCTTTTCAATTGTGACTAAACGAATATCACTTTGTTGGTGATTGATAGATAGTATGATTGTGTCTTTAGGTAATGAATCAATAATCCTTTCTCCCCACTCAACGCAGATAAGTGTTTTCGGCTTATTCAATAGCTCAAAAAAGCCTAGCGGAAATAATTCCGATTTATCTTCAATCCGGTAGGCATCCATATGAATAAGCGACGTAAATACAGGATCTAGGGTTTGATAAAACTTCATAATCGTAAAAGTTGGACTTTGTACTACTTCCTTAACTCCGAGACTGTCGGCTAAATTTTGAGTAAAGGTAGTCTTACCAGCACCTAAATCTCCAGAAAGAATTAAGCATTGGGCTCTTTTATCATGATTTGGGTACTCTTTTAATCTGACTAAAACACGCCCCGCTAGGATTTTCCAGTCAGCTAATTCTTTAACAATCATTTGTTCCATAATTACAACTACTATAGAACAAGAAAAGCCAGTCGTACATGCTACAATAGACTATACATATGTTGAATTTTAATGACGATATAGTAAAAACTCGTCTGCAAGACTTACGAAAAAACGAGGAGGAGAAAGTGGTGGCGTCCATGGCTCCACAACTCGGCCTAGAATATGTAAATCTTCATGGTTACACAGTAAACCCTGAAGCCGTTGGTTTAGTTCCGGAAGCGGTAGCTAGAGAGGCTCTATTAATTGCCTTTGACCATTCTCACAATACTGTCTCAGTAGCAATGAAAAG
>CAYRMI010000040.1:0-4781 GCA_964425625.1 uncultured Candidatus Saccharibacteria bacterium
CGAGTATAGCAGAGATTTACATATTTTACACCCTATGTCATGATTTGGCCGATGTCAGATACTAATCAACCAAAACTAAGAATTTATTTGGATTACGCAGCTGCTACCCCGCTTAGTCCAAAAGTGCTGTCTGCTATGTTGCCATACTTGGGTGGTATCTTTGGTAATCCTAGTGCCATTCATCAAGAAGGGCAGTTGGCCAAGCAAGCGGTCGCCGAAGCCAGAGTAAAAATCGCGCGAACACTCAGAGCGCGAGAAGAGGAGGTGATTTTTACTGGTAGCGGGACCGAAAGCAACAACTTGGCTATTTTGGGTCACGTAGAAGCTTTACACCAAGCCGGACGAGCCTATGAAACGATGGAAGTAGTGACAACCCAAATTGAGCATCCGTCGATTTTGGCGCTTGTTCCAGTCTTAGAAAGTAAAGGCGTCAGGGTGAAGTTTGTTGAGGTAGACGAAGCTGGCTTAATTCTTAAAACCAGTCTTCTAAGTACTCTAAGTAAAGATACTGTTCTGGTTGCTTTGGCCTACGCTAATAGTGAGATTGGCACTATTCAACCAGTGTTGCGACTAGTCAAACAGATTAAAGAGCATGCCAAGTCGGCTGGTACAAATATAGTCGTACACCTTGACGCCGCCCAAGCACCACTGTGGTTGCCGTGTCAGGTGGCTCAGCTCGGGGTAGACTTAATGGCGCTTGATGCTGGTAAGTGTAATGGGCCAAAAGGGGTGGGTGTCTTGTATGTTCATCATAATACTAAGCTTTCACCGATTTTTTCTGGTGGTGATCAAGAGAGAAAGCTCCGTCCCGGGACCGAAAATGTGGCTGGGATAGTTGGAGCTGGTGAAGCGATCGCCCTAGCTCAGCTGGAGTATAAAAAGGTCAGTGAAGACATCGCTAAGTTGCGAGACCTTGCAATTGATTATCTAAATAAAAATCTGCCTGAGGCAATTATTAATGGTGCGGTGGAAGAGTCTCGCTTAGCCAATAATATAAATTTTTCCCTACCGGGTTTTGATACCGAATACGCCGTAGTGTGGCTCGATGCTAAAGGAGTAGCGGCTAGTACCAAAAGCGCTTGTGCTGGAGCTGGGGGAGGAATTAGTCATGTGGTTTTAACTTGCACGGGAGATGACTCACGAGCCGGTTCGACTATTAGATTCACTTTTGGTCAGGATACTAAGCTAGAAGAAGTAAAATACGCGATTGACTGTTTGAAGAATTTTTGCGAGAAAATGAAAAACTTGACGAGCTGAGTGATTCGTTACATTATAGGAATACGTATTTGTAGTAGTGATTGTAATGGTTAGCCACAGACTGATTTTCTGCTTGCCAAGCTACGTAACGTATAATTAATTTGTCTTATGCCTAATTTTCAAAACTTTACATCCAAAGCCAAAGAGGCCATCCGCAAAGCCCACGAGCTGGCGATTGAACGTGGGCAGAATCACGTCAATCCAGTCCATCTTCTTACGGCCCTCGCGATGCAAGACGAGAGTACTGTCATATCGATACTGGATCGACTGGACATTGATATTATTGCCTTTACCGATTTGCTTCTGGAAGCACTTGAGGTGGTGGAAATGCAAACCACACTATCGCCATCGTACCAGCTATATCTAACTCCGGAGTTAGCCAAGGCTTTAGAATACTCAGGCCGTTTTGCTGAACAAATGGGCGACTCTTATGTTGGAGTGGAGCATTTATTTATTGCGGTTTTAGAAAATCCCGGTCCAGCCGTAGAAGTCTTACAGCGCACCGGAGTAGATAAGGAAAAAGTCCTCAGGACAATCAAGGATATTCGTGAACATAGTGTCACTGACGCTCAATCACCCAAGAAGTATCGAGTCTTAAGTAAGTACACTCGTAACCTAACTAAGTTAGCCCAAGATAACAAACTCGATCCAGTGATTGGTCGTGATGTCGAGATTCAACGAGTGATTCAGATTTTATCGCGACGTACTAAAAACAACCCCGTTTTAATTGGTGAGGCCGGAGTGGGTAAGACAGCTATTGCCGAAGGTCTAGCGCAACAGATTGTTCTTGGTCAAGTACCAGAGTCGGTCAAAGAAAAGGAAATTCTTTCATTAGATATTGGGTTGTTGGTAGCCGGTACTAAGTTTCGTGGTGAATTTGAGGAACGTCTCAAGGCGGTCATGAAGGAAGTAGAAAGTTCAGCGGGAGGGATTATTCTGTTTATTGATGAGCTTCACACTATTGTGGGTGCTGGACAAGCCGAAGGATCGATGGATGCTTCAAATATGCTCAAACCCGCTCTAGCACGTGGCGAGATTCGCGTCATCGGTGCTACTACCCTAAAGGAATACCAGAAGCATATTGAGCGTGATCCGGCTCTTACTCGTCGTTTCCAGCCGGTGTTTGTCAACGAACCAACACCAGAGGATACAATTGCTATCTTACGTGGCCTATCAGAAAAGTATGAACTCTTTCATGGCGTACGAATTACCGATGACGCGATTGTCTCGGCTGTCAGTTTATCTTCACGCTATATTACCGACCGCTTCTTGCCTGATAAAGCGGTCGACCTGATTGATGAGGCAGCTTCGGCACTCCGTATCTCACTTGAGAACAAGCCCGAAGAACTCGTTGTTGCAGACCGTCAGGTACGTCGCTTAGAAATCGAGCGCGAGGCTCTGCGCAAGGAAGTAGAAGTATCAGAGAATAAGAAAAAAATTAGAGACCGGATAAAGGAAATTGAAAAAGAAATCGGGGAACTAAAAGAAAAAACTTCAGCGCTTGAGACTAAGTGGCAAAATGAAAAAAATGCCCTCGGCGAGATAAGTGCCCTCAAGAAACAACTGGAAGAGCTAAGAATCGAGGCGGATAACGCTGAAGCTATGGCCGATCTCACTAAAGCAGCTGAAATACGTTATGACTCAATCCCAACTCTACAGCGTAGTCTAGACGAAAAAATGAAGCGACTAAAGAAACTCCAGCGCAGTCGTCGTTTACTAAAGGAAGAGGTAACCGAAGAAGACATCGCGCTGGTGGTCTCCCGCTGGACCGGTGTACCAGTCTCGCGCATGCTCGAGGCCGAAGCCAAGAAATTGGCCCGCATGGACGAGGATCTAAAAGAAAAGGTAATTGGGCAAGAGCATGCTATCAAGCTGGTTTGTGATGCGATTAAGCGCTCACGAGCGGGCATTGCCGACCCTAATCGTCCGATTGGCTCTTTCCTTTTCCTTGGTCCAACTGGTGTTGGTAAGACTGAGCTGTCACGAGCCTTGGCTGAGTTTATGTTTAACGATCCCGATGCCCTGTTGCGGATTGATATGTCGGAATTTATGGAGAAACATTCAGTTTCGAAAATTATTGGTTCTCCACCAGGATACGTCGGACATGAAGAAGGTGGTTCTATTACCGAGCGAGTGCGTCATCGCCCGTACTCGGTCATCTTGCTTGATGAGATCGAAAAGGCTCATCCTGAAGTCTTCAACATTCTCCTTCAGGTTCTTGATTCTGGACACCTCACGGACGCCAAAGGTCGCAAGGTCAATTTCCGCAACACAGTCATTATTCTCACTTCGAACATCGGCGCCGAGCATATTGATCGGATGTCCAACTTTGGTTTTACGAGTGAAAGAGGTGAAGCTGCTCAGTATGTCCAGGCCAAAGACAAAGTGATGGAGAGTCTCAAGCTCTTCTTCCGACCGGAATTTATCAATCGTCTCGATGAAATTATTATCTTCGATATCCTGTCTAAAGAAACCATTCGTAAGATAGTTGGTCTACAAGTGGAAGATGTGACAAAGCGTTTGGCCAAGAAAGATATTGTGCTGACTGTGTCTGATGAAGTGCTCGAATATCTAGCTAAAGAAGGCTATGATCCAAAGTTTGGGGCTCGTCCGCTCAAGCGAGTGATTCAAAGCAAAATACTTACCCCGGTAGCCAATATGATGGTGGGTGAAGGTATGCTCCAACGTGGAACGGTGTTTGTGACGATGAAGAAAGGGGAGTTGGCTTTTGAGATAAAAAAACGCGCCCTGCCTAAAACGAGTAGAAATACCAGGAAGGTTAAAGAATTGGTAACGGCTTAAGGAAGGTAAAAAGGCAGTGGAAGAAACGAAGTTTCTTCCACTGCCTTTTTCGTTGTCAGACTTACCTCCTCTTCAAAACTTGGTTTGGTAACTGATGGAGATATGTTCACCACCTTTGCGAATTCTAAATTGGGCCATGCTGTCACCAGTGAGGTACCAGCGGTAACCAAGTCCAACCATCCGATTTTGCCTTTTTGAGCCTTTCAGCCTGAGCCAAGTAGTAGCCTCGCTACTGATAACATTCGACTCATTGCTATACCACCAAACACTAGTTGCTTCACGTTGGCACAAGTGGTTTTGGTGTAAGTGAGAAGAAAACTCAGAAACTTCGATGGCTGGTTGATGACCGCCAAAAATTGAGCCACGGCAAGTGTTGGTACTGTCAATTTGGAGGCTTAGGCGCGATGAGCTTGGTTGTATTTCTTCTGTCTCTGCGTAGACAGGGAGCGAAAATGCCATAAGGAACAAAATAACTTTAAGCATGGTTTGTCTCCAGTGGTTGCTTTTCTGAATTTAATTATAGCACTAGGCGTATTTTTTAGATCAAAGGAGCTGGATATAAATTAGCTTAACTTTAAAGCATTTGACTTGTCTCTATTACTTTAGAGGGGTAACATAGTTTTATGGAACCACTTGCCACTAGGCTTAGGCCCCTTATACTCGATGATTATGTTGGGCAACAGCACTTGGTTGGTGTGGGTAAACCACTACGAGAAGCGATT
>CAYRMI010000041.1:0-4567 GCA_964425625.1 uncultured Candidatus Saccharibacteria bacterium
CATCATTACGGTTTTTCCGTTAGAAAAGTATGAAATTAAGACCTTTTGAATTAGCTTTGGTGGTAGGGTTTAGTCTGCTTATGGTCCTGTCCATAATTTTAATTAATTCTTATGAGCCAGAGGTTGATAAAGCCGATGTTCCTTTTGGTCAGGTGACTATATGGGGTACATTACCAGTAGAACCATTCCTGCAGATAATAAAAGAGTTAGTAGCTCCTAATGCCACTTACAATAACGTATATTATCAATATGTAGACCCAGCCAACTTACGACAGGCGCTTACAAACGCCCTTGCAGATGGCAATCCACCAGATCTTATTTTTGCTTCACATGAAGCAATTTCGGAAATTGGGGGAAGGCTTCAAACCTTTCCAGCTACTTCATTTCCCAATTTTCGCTCAATTTATATAGACGGAGCAGAGATCCTTACGGCAGGAGGTGAGGTATATGCCTATCCGGTAGCTTTAGATCCATTAGTTATGTACTGGAATCGAGACCTTTTTGCTTTTAGTAATCTAATTACCCCTCCAGCCACTTGGGAGACAATAGTAGCGGAAACCGTCCCAAGTCTAGTGGTAAGGGATAGTGGCAACAACACGATTAGACAGCCTGCTATAGCTTTTGGTGGTTATAAAAATGTGCGCAATTTTTTCCCTATTATTTCAATGCTGTTGCTTCAAGGTGGTAGTGAGATGGCTATTAAATCTAATAATATTGTAAAAATTAGACTTGATAGTTCGATAGGTTCTTCTAGTAGACCATTAACAAATGCCGTCACCTACTATACAAATTTTAGTTCAAAAACTAATACCCTATATACCTGGGATGATTATCTTGGTATGGATAGGGATTTATTTATAAACGACAAGCTCGCCATTTACTTTGGTTTTGGTAGTGAGGGAAGGGAAATCGAGAATTATAATCCTAATCTCAATTTCGATATCGCTTTAGTACCACAAGCAAAAGACGCCACAGTAAAGCGTACCTATGGAAGATTTTACGGATTGTTTGTTACGGCGGCGGCAAAAAATAAAGACGGGGCTTACAAGGTTCTTACTGACTTGGTTTCCTCATCCATGATAAAAAGAATCTCTGACGCCTACAATTTTGCTCCTGCTACTCGTTCTTTGCTACTTGCTGGTACAAATGACAAATTTGGTCGAATTTCATATATCTCAGCTCCTTGGGCTAGAGGTTGGTTGAGTCCAAATATACGGAGTGCGGAAGAAACCTTTGGTCAAATGATTGTTAGTGTAAACGGAGACCGAAATCAAATATATTCACACGTTGATGATGCGATAAAACGTTTAGAAATGGCTTATTAATCTGATTTTATTTATGAAAATGATACAAAACATAAAGCAGACAATATTACTGGCATTGCTATTTTTCATTCCTCTATACACTTATGGCGCACCACCACCAACCACTAAAGTAACTTTAGAGAACTACCTAAAAATTGATACAATTGAAGGTTTCCTTGATGCTATTTTGGGGATTGTGTTGGTCTTTGCTGTCCCGATAATTGTTTTCTTTATTATTTATTCAGGCTTTTTGTATGTGACTGCTCAAGGCAATGCCGAACAGATTAAGCAAGCTACTCGCTCGCTTACTTATGCTGTCATCGGTGGGGTGCTTATCCTTGGCGCCTATGCTATAGCGACAATCGTGAAAAACTTAGTAGCTGCTTTTTAGTTTTTATATATGCCTACCCCTACTACATTTAAAGAGTTGGTGAAGGGTTTTTCAGATATTTTTAATTTAGCCATTGGTCTCATCATTGCCGTGGTGTTTATGTTTATAGTCTGGAAGATATTTGATGCTTGGGTGATCAACGCTGCCGATGAGAAAAAACGTGAGGAAGGTAAGCAGATCGCTATTGTGGCTGTAGTTGTTTTGGTCGTAGTTTTATCGATATGGGGAATTGTGCGGATGATTCAACTATCAATCTTTGGTTGATTTAAGGGTTTTATAATTATACACAGCTTGTTTAATAGTAAGGGTAAAAGGTATTTTTTGGTGTATAATAGATGGAGATGTTTGATTATTAATATGTAAATGATTATTGCTATATGAGTAGTTTAAGATATATTATAAGTTCAGTAGCGCTATTTTTAGCCCCGGTTGCTTTAGTTTCAGCGCAATTGACTGCATCAAGTTCTAGTGGTGCTGGTCCTCTTCAGACTCTTGTCGTAAACGTAGGGAAATTTGCTAGTGATATATTGATTCCGTTTGTAATTGGTATAGGTTTCTTAGTCTTTGTTTGGGGAATGTTTAAATTCTTCATTCTTGGAGGAGCCAATGATGAGGAAAAAGAAAAGGGTAAGAGCTTAATGATTTACGCGACACTTGGTTTTGTCTTTATCCTTGTCTTTTGGGGAATCGTGGACTTTGTTATTGATACCTTTGGTCTTTCCGGTGAATCCAACCAGGTCAAAGTTCCAAAAGTACCAACACAATAGAAACTTGAAATCTTACACAGTTGAGAGTAAAACACACAAAAGCCCCTTTCGGGGCTTTTGTGTGTTTAGGGCGTTTATAATTGATCTAGCATGATAGTATAAATAGTATTAAATCTTTCGTATATGAAAAAAACATTGTTAGTTGCTTTCAACATATCCTTACTCCTTTTACCTAGTTCATTTGTCTTTGCCGATCCAGCTGCGAGTGCAGCGGCTAAAGCCGCTGCCATAGGCGAAGCTCAGAGCTTTCTGGCTACCTTAAACGATGTTTTTCTTTTCCCACTGATTTATCTACTGTCTGGTATTGCCTTCCTAGTATTTGTTTACGGCGCGGCGGTTTATATAATAAACGCTTCTTCTGAACAAGCTCGTGAGCAAGGTAAAAGTAGCATCACCTACGGTATTATTGGCCTGGTGATAATGTCTTCGGCTTACGCTATCTTGTCTATAGCCGCCGGTACCTTTAGTCTGACTATACCGTAATTAAATCCTAGAACGTGTCCGTAATATAAATGCTGTAGGTTGTGCTGATATTCTTAAAATAAAGTAGGAAATTAAATTATAGAAAAAGAACCCGAAGCGCATACGCTCCGGGTCCTTATTTGTGCGGGAACTCCCCGCAAAGAACTCTACCACCTGGTGTGCGGACAGTCGGTGCGGACATCTCTGTACGCACCCTCCCTTTGCTCAAACTCCACCAGCACTAGGCGAATATGCTGGCTGGCGAGGTACTCCCTTACTTCTTTCGTGAAACGAAGTTCGTTCTTGTATTGGGCGTTCACGGTTGTGTTCTCGATCTGTACCCCTTTCATTTCTGGTGCATTGGCCAAGGCACTGGGCTCGATTACGCTACCGCAATCGAAGTAGATGGTGGAGCCATCACCAGCTTTGTTGGGTCGGGTGACATGCACCATGATCGACCCAATAGGTACCCAGACTCTCTCCTTGCCTCCTACTTGGTGGATCATCGGCACCAGAACCGGCGCTTCGTCCACCGCCGGGGTATTGGGACTGCCGCCTCCGGTCGTTCCATTCGTTGCTTTGCCGGACAGTTCAGTAAGGGCCTCGTCGGTCCAATTCACTGCCTTTTCACCGGCGTGCCTCAGCCCCGAATTGAGGAGAGCAAGCACGATGATGGCCCAGCCGAGCCCTTTGAGGATCTTTCCCCAGAGGGAGGTGACTCCCAACTTCGTATTGGCAATCTTCCCACCACCCCAGATCAAAGCCACTCCGAGGAGGAGTTTCCAGAACAGGTTGAACTGGAAGTTGCTGTTGATTATCAAGGCGACGATGATGACGCCGGCACCGATGATGAGGTTGAGGATGAGTGGCTTTTTGTACCACTCGACTTTCACCTGTGTACGGGCGGTGGTGGCAGCGGTACCCGCCGCTTGGTAGTTCGTATTTGCGTTACTCATTTCCGGTTTCCTTTTCTTGGTTGGCTACCCGTACTTTTGCTGGTATTACCAGTCAGGGCAGCGCGAGCGGTGGGGTTGTTGAAAATTGCCGCGAGAGCGCCGGCTACCTCGGGCGTTAGACCCTTGATGTCGACTTCGTAGCGGTTAATTGATGCGCCTTCCATGTTGCCGCTGATGATGCGGAAATCTCGGCGACCTCGGTCGATATCGTCTTGGGTGATGGTCTTGGCTGCGAGTGCATCTTTCATTTCCTCGGCGTTGTTGTACCCAAGGAGAATGGCCGTGCCTTTCGCCACCATCTCTGCTTCGTTCAGAGCGCCACGGGTTCTTTGGGCTTCTTCACTCATGAGTATTTCACTCGTCGTGATGTCGCCCAGTTGAACGCCGAAACGCTCTTCAAAAGGCGTTTTTTGGCCAGCTTTAACGAACTCGTCGTGCACAGCCTTGTGCAGGATATCTTGTTCGTTCAGTGCCTCTTGCATCGTCTTCTGAGCCAACCAACGGTTGATGAAGGCGATGATGAGGTC
The DNA here is from genome assembly GCA_964425625.1 of uncultured Candidatus Saccharibacteria bacterium. Lineage (GTDB taxonomy): Bacteria > Patescibacteriota > Minisyncoccia > Phycocordibacterales > UBA918 > OLB19. The sequence goes on from CAYRMI010000041.1 coordinate 4,408, forward strand.
TTTTAGTTCTGTGGCCACCGCACCCACACCAGACAGGTAGTTGATGGGGTTCTGGAAATCGGGACGCAGACGGAAGGAGCCTTTGCCGGTCAAGGTGCCATCCTTGCAGATGGCTTTGAAGGTAAACTCCTCTGACGTCTCATCCACCGGGATGTTATTC
>CAYRMI010000042.1:0-4429 GCA_964425625.1 uncultured Candidatus Saccharibacteria bacterium
GCAGTATTATGCGAAGCAATTACCAGCAGAGTGCAAAAATGGGTGGGGTTATTCAATTTTTTGCAATTGCTAAGATAAGACGCTAATATAACTCCATTATGTCAAACATTGAGGATCTACGAGCAGACCGCGAAAAGAAAATTGCCAGACTGCGTGAACTGGGGATGGATCCCTATCCCGCCAAAACCAGTCGGACCCATGCGGTGGTTCAGGTGATTGATGGTTTCTCTGCACTACTAGAATCGGCCGAGGGGGTGACTGTTACTGGCCGGATTATGGCACTCCGTGAGCACGGGGCCCTGGCCTTTCTAGATGTGCAAGACGGTACAGGCAAAATCCAAGGCTTTTGTTCGAAGGAAGAAATGGGTGAAGAAAGATTTGGGTTATTGACGCAGACAATGAGTACCGGAGACTTTATATCTGTGACTGGTACAGCCTACATCACCAAGCGGGGAACACAGGCGATTTTGGTTAAAGATTGGCAGGTGCTTAGTAAAGCCATCCAAAGTATTCCCACCGAGCACTTTGGTCTTAAGGATGAGGATGAACGCTATCGTAAGCGCTACCTTGATTTGCTATTAAATGAGGAATTACGTAACGTCTTTGTAAAGAAAGCGCTGTTTTGGAACACTATCCGAGCGTTTATGAAGCGATATGGTTTTCTTGAGGTCGAGACACCAACGCTCGAGGTTACTACTGGTGGCGCTGAGGCCCGACCATTTATCACTCACCACAATGACTACGATATGGAAGTTTACCTACGTATTTCGATCGGTGAGCTTTGGCAGAAGCGCCTCATGGCGGCTGGTTTTGACAAGACCTTTGAAATCGGTAAGGCGTATCGCAACGAAGGTTCTAGTCCTGAGCATTTGCAAGAATTTACCAATCTTGAGTTCTATTGGGCTTATGCCAACTATGAAGATGGTATGAAGTTTGTCCGTGAGCTGTATATCGAGATTGCGCAAAAGGTTTTTGGTACGACCAAGTTTGAAGCTCGTGGCCACAGTTTTGATTTAGCCGATGAGTGGGTGGCTGTTGATTATGCAGAGGAAGTAAGAAACCGCACCGGAATAGATATCTTCACTGCCACCGAAGAGGAAATGAAGGCTAAGCTCACCGAACTGGGCGTACAGTACGAGGGTAATAATCGTGAGCGCCTCACTGACACACTCTGGAAGTATTGTCGCAAGCATATTGCCGGCCCAGCTTTCCTGATTAATCATCCCAAAGTCGTTGCGCCACTAGCCAAGTCTAGAGCGGATGGAAAGACGGTGGAGATGTTCCAACCCATCATTGCTGGGAGTGAGGTCGGACGTGGTTATAGTGAGCTTAATGACCCAGTCGATCAACGTGAGCGGTTTGAAGTGCAAAAGCGTTTGCTCGAAGCCGGGGACGATGAGGCGATGATGCCTGACTTCGAATTTGTGGAGATGCTCGAGTACGGTATGCCACCGACCTGTGGCTTTGGCTTTGGTGAGCGTTTCTTCTCCTTCCTCGCTGGCGCCACCATCCGCGACACGCAACTCTTTCCACTGATGAAGCCTAAATAAACTTATTTACAGTTTTACTATGAAAGAACTTGAAAGACCGGGTCCAAATATACATCCTCATGATTCAGGCTCGTCTACAGAGTCATTTACAACGGCAGTGGAAGAAGATAGTACACTTTTATTTGAAAGTAATGGATGGGTGCTGCGTGGTATATCAGATGAACTCCCACCGTTGCAGGAGAATGAGCTTTGGGTGCAAGTGATTCCTAAAGAAATTCCCGGAAGACCTTATGTGGTCTGTCTTAAAAAAATTGCATCGCTTGAAGATCTGAATGATGAAATTGATTCTATAAAATCTGTAGTCGCTGAGTTTTCGGTCTTTACTCCTACAAGAAAACATAAAACATCTAGCGAACTTTCATGGAAGGCTCTAGATAAAGAACATATACCAGAGCAATTAGTAGGTTTGTATCCAGAAGAAAAAAAGCCTGATAAGTCAATCCAGCTCAATACCAATGAAATTAATGAGAAAATAAAGCGTCTTGGGCCACCACCCAAAAGGAGCTTTGATTGGAGGTTAAATCGTGATCTTAGTAATTCAGCCTGGAATGCGATCAAAGATTTACCGGTTGATATATTACGACGGTATTCTGCGCACGGCTCGGCTAGGGGAGAACGTTTTGAACATGCGATACGTATACTAGAGACCAATGCGCTTACTGGTTATGTCGCTCCTCTGGCTGGCGGAGCAGAGGGGGCCGCAACTACCCCTTACTATGATGGGTGCATGTTAGTAGTGTCAAAAAGAGACATACCACTTGATGCTAAAAATAACAAAAAGTCTATAACGGTAGAAATTATTGAAGGCGAAAAAGTTATAAATAATGCATTGGAGTTGAATGCTGGAGCGTTCGTTATTTCAGACCATTACCGAAGCTATGTTGGGCCACTGCGTGCGATGTATCCAAATGCAAATATTTTGTATGCTGAAGAGTTGAGAAACTACATCTTGGAACAGGAAAGAATAGCAAACACGGAATCAGTGCCTGATTCCACTGATGAAGCCAAAGTGAGATTAAAAACTCAAAATTATTTCTTATGATACATTTCTTTCTGGGCTCAATATTCAGTGGGTACAGTTTGCTTATATTATTTATATTAGTACTCGCCATATTCTATTTTTTTGTCGGATTTAGTACTGTAATTATGACAATTAAAAATATTTATCAGTATATATTGAGTCACTATATATTTTCCTACTATTTGACTCTACTTCTCCTTCTTGCATTATTAGCATCGTTTTTATTTGTGATGTGGATTGGGCTTCAAAGCATGGGAGGAGGGGTTAGTATTCTTTTTGACGTAATATTCTGGTCTTATCTTATTTTATCACCAGTTATTTACGCTCTTTTTTCTTACATATTTTGGGATGAAAATCATAAGAAAATCATCAGCTTAGCGCCGCTGAATTTTTTGGTCATATTGTCAATCATAATATTCATAATTATTACTAATCTGTAAGATATAAATGATGTGGGTTTATTACATATTAGGCAAAACCGCGCGACCTAAAGGTCGCGCGGTTTTGATTTAGGAAAACTAGAAAATCCAAAGTGTTTCTATTCTCGTTACATAAATGAAAATGGAGATAGATATAAACCGGTAAAAAAAGCAAAACCACTGATAAGAAGATTCGTTATAGTACAAGAAATTGTTTTACAGTAAATTACTTGTTTAAGGCTTATCAAACTTGAGATTATGGTTGCAGAAGCTATAAATAAAATTGTTATAGAGCTATAGAAACTTTGTTCAGTGCCAGAAAGTCCTAAATTGATAACATAAATAATACCGAGGACGCTAATAAGCGCCATTGCTACACTAATAACCAAATAGGTTATAATCGGTGCTTCTGTTTCATTATAAATAATTACTTCCTCCTTTTCTAGATTTGTCTTTAATAAGTCGTATCTTGGAATCTGTTTTATTTCGTCTTTTTCTTTATCCATATTATTAATTTTAACACGCTCTCTTAAAAACCATTCAACCTAAAAGGTTAAATGGTCCTTTGGCTTACATATAAATTACTTATATGAGATTACTTATAAATGAGAAGGGGATATGAAAAACTGCAGGCAGTGTCAATATTGCCCAAACGATACTTCCGCAAATACTAATAACACTAAGGATAAAGACTAAAGTTTTATTTGCGCCTCGTCCGTAAATTGCGTACTGGATATTTTTATAACTAATAAAAATTATTACTAGCGGTAAGATAGAAAAGAACAGATATAGCAATTTATTACCATTGAGTATAAGAAATAAATAAAGATAAAATTGAGAGCAAGTTACTAAGAAAAGTACTACAGAACTCATTACGTGCGATGTACTAGGTCCATCTCTAAATTTCTCTTCCAGCCTTTTTCTTTTAGCAATTTTTGCTTGCAGAATTTCTGGTTTGGAATGTTTTATCTCTATTTCCATATAGCTAAATTTTATCATACACAAAAGACAGAGACCTGGGTCTCTGTCTTTTGTGTATGAGAATGAGATGTGTGTATAAGTGGTTAGACAGTGGGGGGAAGTGGTATACAATGTAGGAGTGGTGGGAGATAGTGGAACTTACGACGAAAGTCGTATAGACTAATCAAGATGTTAATCGGCGAATACAAACATACGTTGGATCCTAAGAAACGGCTGTCCTTACCGTCTAAATGGCGAAAGGAACTTGGGAGAAAGCTTGTAGTCACGAGAGGTCTTGATAACTGTCTCTTTGTATATCCGCTCCGAGAGTGGGAGAAGATCACTGAAAAAATTGGTCAACTCCCGCTCGGTCAAGCGGATACAAGAAGTTTCAATCGATTCTTCTTGAGTGGAGCAGTAGAGGTGGAGGTAGATTCAGTTGGACGTATTCTCGTGCCAGACTTTTTGAAAGATTTTGC
>CAYRMI010000043.1:0-4384 GCA_964425625.1 uncultured Candidatus Saccharibacteria bacterium
TCATGTTCTTGATGTAGTCAGCGTGACCCGGCGCGTCGATGTGCGCGTAGTGACGATTTGGAGTCTCGTACTCACTGTGTGAGAGAGAAATAGTAATTCCACGAGCTTTTTCTTCTGGAGCCTTGTCGATTTCATCGACTCCTTTAGTAGCTGCACTGTAGCCACCACCTTTTTGGTTGAGCACAGTGAGAATAGCAGCGGTAAGCGTAGTCTTACCATGGTCAACGTGACCAATAGTTCCTACGTTTACGTGCGGCTTTGAACGATCAAATAATTCTGCCATATTAATGATAGATTAATTAGTGTAATAATTCCGCACACAGCTACTAAAAAGCTATGTCCGAGCGTACATTCGAAGCGGCGAGAACAAATCTCGCTTGGAATGGACACTCGAAACGTGTGAAAGAGCAATACTATGTTCGCTCCACGCACAGACATAATCTGTGTGCGGTCCGGCCATAGTACCAGAGTGTGTAGGATTTGCAAGAGAAATCGCCAGCCTGAAAAAAGTATAAAAAATCAAACGGCTGACTCCCTTATGGGGTGTCAGCCGTTGCACTACCATTACGCCCTTAGGCGGGCTCTCTTCCTACGCCGAAGCGTAGACAAGGTCCAAGGAACCATCGGTCTCTGCCTGGTCGTTCCAGGCTGGCTGTTGGCGTTGCCACTCGGCTATGGCGAAAATCGCCACCTTGCTCAAGTTCTTCAGCTTGACCTGCTCTTCAGGACTAGCCCAAAGGCTAGACAAACGGGTGAAAAAGCGCCGCGACGGGCAAACATCCGCCTGGATAAGCAGAATCGAGTCTTCATGTAGCGAGTGGTTGTAGGTTCCTAAGTGATGAACACGTCTCATGTCCACTGTCAGCCCCAGACGTCCAGCGATGCTACAAACGACGTTTTCGGCACTGTCATTGCGAGTGCCAAAGCTTTGGCAATTCGGCAAGGCCAGTTGTCCGTTAGGGCTCCTGACCAAGAAAACCTTGCCCTCCTCCGAAATAAACAGGGCCTGAATCTCCCGCACTCGGTTTATTGCTCCGTGTTGGCGGTTATAATTTTCTACTCTCACGAGAATCTCCTGTATGTACGCTAGGCACTATGCCCCTGACCAATCCGCCCGCCGGACTGGTCGACAGATTTATACCATGTAATTCACACATTGCCAAACTTCTCGCGTAATTTTTGTGTTTACTTTTATCAAAATTTATGTTCATATTATATTTGGAATTTCGTCCGCCTCAATGAGGCTCTTGTCACATTACTGGAGACACTAATCATGAGTGTAGGAAACGTTCAAGTGGGTATCGAAGTACCTGTCTATGGCCCTAGCCGATATGAATTACGGGCGGTTGAAATACGCGACCGAGCGGTATCGGAAGTAATCGCACTCAGTACCAGGTTGGAAGACTCTAACCTGCACGAGTGGTGGATTATCCCGGCTTACCGCTTAGGCTGGACCGAAAGGGATTTAGATGAAGTACTGATGAACTCATGGGAAGACCTTCTTGCCTACTACAGCGGCCTGACTGATGACGAGTTTGTTCGTCAGCAATATTTGTACGTAACCAGAAAATTACGTGAAAGTATTTGCCACGAACTCACTCCTCCCCGAGCACCAGATGATTTCTTCTGGAACTTTTTGTTTGTCGATATCCCCGGAGTTGGCCGTGTCCTCTCTATAACCTTCGGTGACCGGGGAGCTATGGTGGAGGTCTATCGCCTAGGTCTACGAGAACAGCAAGCTCAGTTACCTCTTTGAAGGCAAGCCCGGTGGCGCAAGGATTTTAAAAATCCTTGCGCCACCGGGCTACTTTTTTATCCTACAAACAAAAGCCCGGCCCTTTAGGGGCCGGGCTTTTGTTGCTTCTATCTAATTTCAAAATTTATTCCTCGGTTTCAATATCTTTATCTTTAAAACTTAACAGTTTCAGTACACCTTGTCGATACTTTTGGCTTTTAAAAGCCAAAAGATATCTGGCAAGGTCTGTCAAAGATATAGCGAGTTCTAGATAAAAAAGCATCCCTGACGGGATGCTTTTTTATATCTATTCTTCGGTTTCTATATCTTTGACACCTCTCATCTTTTTAATCTCGTTAGCGACGTTTGGCGGGACAACGTCATAGTGATCAAATTCCATCATCATCGAAGCGCGACCTTGAGTCATCGAGCGGAGCATATTGGTGTAACCAAACATCTCCGATAGTGGTACTTTAGCGGTAATCACCTTTTTGTCGCCAATGTCTCCCATCCCCTCCACTTGGCCACGCTTACTTGAGATATTTCCATTTACGTCACCCATGAATTGTTCTGGGGTACGGACTTCTACCTTCATCACTGGCTCAAGGAGCACCGCCCCAGCCTTGGCAGCAGCTTCTTTAAAAGCATGGATAGCCGCTAATTTGAAAGCGATTTCTGAAGAGTCCACATCGTGGAAACTACCATCAAAAAGTTCCACTGACACATCCTCCATCTTGTAACCAGCTACGAAACCTCGCGCCATCGCCTCCTTGGCTCCCTTCATTACCGCTGGAATAAACTCTCCCGGAATAACTCCTCCCTTGATATTGTTAATAAATTCAAAGTGGTCTTCGCGAGTGATGTTTTTGGGCAAACTCTTACCTTCGGCTAGTTCTAGTGGTTGCATTGGACGAATTCGAATCTTGACATGTCCATACTGTCCGCGACCACCTGACTGCTTGACATACTTGTATTCAGCTTCAGACTCACGTTGAATGGTTTCACGATAGGCTACCTGTGGTGCACCGACGTTGGCCTCTACGTTAAACTCGCGCTTCATACGGTCGACAAGAATTTCCAAGTGTAGCTCACCCATACCAGCAATAATCGTCTCCATAGTCTCCTCATCGGTAGACACTTTGAAAGTTGGATCTTCATCTGCCAATTTCTTCAGGGCCATACCCATGCGCTCTTGGTCACCCTTAGTCTTTGGCTCAACTCGTAGGGCTACTACCGGTTCAGGGAATTTAATTTGTTCAAGAATAATCGGGTTAGCTTCGTCACACAGTGTATGTGAAGTCTTTACTTCTTTTAGACCTACTCCGGCTGCGATTTCGCCAGCGTATACCTCTTCAATTTCCGTTCGCTTATCGGCCATCAGTCGTACGATACGACCGAGTCGTTCCTTTTCACCGGTATTGGCATTATAGATATAGCTACCAGCCTTTACGACTCCAGAGTAAACGCGGAAGAAAGTGAGTTGCCCCACGAATGGGTCAGTCTGAAGCTTGAAAGCCAAAGCACAGAAAGGTTGTGCATCATCTGGTAATCGAGTCACTTCACTATCATCTTTGGGATTTATACCCTTAACTGGTGGCAAATCAGTTGGCGCTGGTAGGTAATCTACCACACCATCAAGTACCAACTGGACACCGATATTTTTAAGCGCTGATCCTGTCATCACCGGGAAGAGTTGATTGGCCAACACAGCTTTTCGCAACGTCACCATAAGCTGCTCATTGGTTGGTAAAGTACCAGCGAGGTAAGCTTCCATTAAAACGTCATCATGCTCCACTACTCGTTCGATAAGTTCAGCTCGATACTTTTCTGCATCGGCTTGTAGTTCTTCGGGAATATCTACCGCTCGTACAGTGGTACCCATCTCACCTTCAAAGACGAAAGCCTTCATCTTGATAAGATCTACCACTCCCCGGAAATTATCTTCAGCTCCCCAAGGCAATTGAATCCGCACAGCCTTCTTTGATAATCGGTCCAAAATACTAGCGTACGACTTTTCAAAGCTTGCACCCATGCGGTCCATCTTATTGATGAAACAAATACGTGGCACTCCAGCCTCATCAGCATAACCCCAGTTAGTTTCTGACTGTGGCTCTACCCCAGCCACCGAGTCAAACACCACCACCGCACCGTCTAGTACGCGCATGGAGCGCTTTACTTCAGCCGTGAAGTCGATGTGTCCAGGAGTATCAATGATGTTGAAGTTATACATCTGGGTGCGGTCTTTGCGGTCAGTCACATCTGTCTTTGACCAGTTACAAGAAATGGCGGCAGCGGTAATGGTAATACCACGTTCTCGCTCTTGCTCCATCCAGTCAGTGACAGTGGCGCCATCATGCACTTCACCAATCTTGTGACTCATACCGGTATAGAAAAGTACACGCTCGGAAGTCGTGGTCTTACCTGCATCTACGTGCGCCACGATACCGAAGTTTCGCATGCGACTTACTGGAAATTCTCGTGCCATATAAATTTACAATCAATTAACTAATATATGTATTAAATAATATTTTGATACTCCTTTCACACCGACGACTTGCCTTAAACAAGCATGGAGAAAAGAAAAAGCCAGACTTGGCTTAACGCGGATACTATACGATATTTACCCACAATCAGCAACCGACTGAATAA
>CAYRMI010000044.1:0-4379 GCA_964425625.1 uncultured Candidatus Saccharibacteria bacterium
ACGATACCAATGAGGGCAATGAAGCCAATCAAAGCTGTTGCTGTCAGATAAATACCAAACCCAACATCAAGGACAAAAAAGCCAAGTAAAATACCAACCAGACCAAGTGGTACCGTCACCAAAATAAATCCTGGCGTTCTAAATGATCCATACTGAGCAACCAAAATTCCATAAATCAAAAACAGAGCAGCCAACATCGCAATACCTAAATCACGGAAGTTCTCTAGCGTCATTTCCCATTCCCCGCCCCAGAGTAATTTCACTTCTTCATCAGCCTCAGTCTCGAGCGTCAGACCAAACAAATTCCACTCCACTATACTATAGCCAGAAAGTTCACCGGCAATAAGCTTACGTATAATTTCAATCGTCACGTAAACAATCGAACGCCCCTCTACCTCAGCAGTGATATATTGCATTGGTGTAGCCGCTTCGATAAATCGAGTCGTCGGTCTTTCGACATAAGTATAATCAAGCAAATCAGCTAACGATATACCAGTCTTATCTACGGTTGGAATTGATAAATTAGCTACGGTACTTGGACTATGACGATATTCATAAGGCAAATTAAGTAATAAAGGGACTCTCTCTCCACTTAAGGCTGTGATAAATTCACCAGCTACTTGGGGATTTTGCATTAAAGCAAACCAGCTCTCAACCTCTGCCATACTAACTCCAGAGGCTAGAACCTTTTCCCGATCAATCGTGTAAACCAATTCTTCTACTGGAGCTTCCAGACTTTGATACTCATCAACCACTCCTTCTATACCACTGACAAAAGCATACAAGTCAGACATTACTGCTCGCTCATTTTTTATTTCTGGGGTAACTACTTTCAGTACCAAGGTAGCAGTCACTGGCGGACCAGGTGGTTCTTCCATCAGACGTACATAGGACGCCTTATCTCCCAGAGCTTTGACTAACGAGGCCCTTATAGCGGTGACAATATCAGTTGAACTTTCACTTCTTTCACCAGCTGGAATTAGGTTTACTCGGATGGTCGCCTGATCTACTTCGGTTCGTGTCGGCGTGCCCTTAAACATACCGTTAAAATCAACTACCGGTGCACCGGCTACAAATAGTTGGTCCGAGGTCGTCTGTGGATTTTCTAAAACTATTTCTATAGCCTGCTTAGTAAAGTTTAAGTTTGCTTCCCGGGCCGTACCCTGAGGTGTATCAATGTACACATAGAATTGATCGCGGTCTGCCTTGGGTAACATCTGAAAGTGTACTAAGCCAGTCAAAGGAAAAATTAGTGAAGAGGCAAAAGCCCCTAAAGCACCCCATAATACTATTCGTCGAGCCTTAGTTTCCTTTACTATCTTACGTAATACTTTGACATAGATTGCAGTCAATTTCTCCAGAGAATTTTGGAAAAAAGCGCTAACAAAATTTGGTCTTTCTTCCATGTCCAGGATGTGAGCAGACAGAAACGGCGCAAGGACAATAGCGATCACCAGTGAAGCAATGAGTGCCATCGGCACAAAGAAGGAGATTGGACCCATATATGGACCCATCATGCCGGTAATATAATTCATTGGTAAAAAGACAATGACCGAAGTGAGGGCCGACAACACGAGACTAACTCCGACTTCTCGCACCGCTTCAGCAGCCACTTTAGTTTTACTGACATTTCGCCCATGTAAGTGTGCTTCCTTTAAATGTGTGTAAATATTATCGACGACCACTATACTGGCATCGACCAGAAGACCGAGCGAGAGAATCAAAGCAAAGAGGGTGATGCGATTTATAGTCTCATCAAACAACCAGCCAATCCCGATTACCATCAAGAAGGTTAAAGGCACCGTGATCAAAACTACCAGAGCCGCCCGTAAAGAAAGAAAAAGAAAAAGAATAATGGCGACAATAACAATCGAAGTCAGCAAGTTACTAGTCAAACCAGAAATTTCATTTTGAGCTACCTGGCCATCGTCGCCCACAACTTGATAAGACAAGTCTTGGTCTACTTGATTATTAATTACCTTGGCCAAGACAGCCAATACCTCAGCCGTTACCACCGGGGCACTGGCTCCTTCTTGTTTAGATATCGCTAGAAGTACTACTTCAGTTTGCCTATTGTCTTTGGTGGCATAAAGAGTATAAGAACGTTGTGGAGAAATTCCTTCGTATATATTCGCTACGTCGCGCAGATATACTTTAGGAGAGACCGGCAACAGACCAATTTCCTCCAAGTTAAGTGTCCGAGCATCTAATGAAGTAGAGACAACGTACTGATTTCCCTCAAATCCATCGCCTTTACTCCTCAGACCGGCACTGGCAATAGTTGCCTTAATCTGACTTAAACTTACTTTAGCCGACACTAATTTAATTGGATCAAGATCAATAATAATCGCCTTATCTTCACCCCCAACGACGGTTAATTCACTCACACCAGGGACAGGTAAGATATCTTTCCGTAAAGACAAGACTGCCTCGCGTACCTCACTAACAGTCTGTGTAGGCGAACTAAACACAATCTGTAGCACCGGAATTGTTTCGGGATTTATTTCTTTAATACTAACCGGCGTGACTGCTCCAGAAGCCAGATAACTATGACTTTCTAGTTGAGCCAACAAATCTACTTTCGCCTCCGCAGTGTCATGACCAACGGCAAAGATTACGGTAGTTGTAATAGTAGTTTTGTCGGTAACTTTGGTTAAAATGTCTTCTACACCTGGTATCGCCTGGAGTTTCTCTACGAGTTCGTACCCTATCCGATTGATTGCCTCCTCTGGGGTAGAACCTAGATAAGAAAATGACACCACAAAGGCTGGCCTGACAATTTCTGGATTGTATTGCTTAGGCATCACAAAAAATGACACCAAACCAAACAAGGTAATACTAACCAAGAGCAATAGTGACAAAGCTTTGTTAGCCGCAAAGAAATGACTGATTTTTTCAATTAAATCACTGACCATAATATTTTAGAGACGAATGCCGGTAGCTGGTAAAAGTGTGGTTGTGATTTCTTCCTCTGGCACTACCAACAAAGTCTCTCCTTCATCAAGCACGATTGAAACTGCTACCTCTTTACCATCATTAGTTTTTATGTACGGCCCATGGGCAGAAAAGAACAACTCTCGACGACTAATCATTAACTCGTCTTTGTTATCACCAACCAGCTCTAGCTCACCCCGTAAGGTTTGTCCAATAGCAAACGGTATATCGAGAGCCAAATAGACCGAAGCACTGCCACCATTTAAAACAGGGACTATCCTATCCACTCGACCAATCACCTTATCATCAACCATAAAATCACTGCCAACTTTTATTCGAGAGAGTAACGGCCCTGGTACTCTAACCTCCAACTCCTGGTCGGCTAAAGAAATCAAAACAAACAATGGCGTTCCCGGTTGTACATATTCCCCAACCTCAACCAGCACTTCACTGACCACCCCCGCAAACGGCGCCTTGATTAGACCGAGAGAAAGTTCAGCTTCCAAAACGGCCCGATCGGCTCGCGAGAGCTGACCAGTTTTAGTCAAAAGGGCTTGCGCTATTTTTGATTGCTCCAAGGCAGTCGCCTTGGTTATTTCACTCTGGGAAATTGTTACTTCATTTTTAAACTCATTTATCACTCCTGTATCAGAGACACTAGCCAAAGCTTCGCTACTTTGCTCCAGAGCCAGCTTAAGAGCTAAAAGATTTTGTCGAGTTTCGTTGTACCCAGTGTAGGCCTCTTCAGTACTAGAGAGTTGAGTACGATCGAGAAAATTACTTTCTGCTTCAGTAAAAACATTGGCTAGAGTGCTGAGCGCCGAAAGTGCCTGGTTTGTCACTGAGAGCATTTCAACAAGGCTAGTACTAGTTGTTACCTTAGCTAGAGAATTTATTAAACTACCATCAACTGACCTTGGGTAGGTCAAATTATTAAATTTTAAGTAGTCTACTTCTCGTCCATATAATTGTCTTATCGCCTCCCGGTAAAACGAGTTGCTCTCACTCCCGAAATAAGTTTTGTTATCTTGCACAAACCGCAAAATTTCTGGCAATGACACAACTATTGTCTCAAGATTGGTCACTAGTTGTGCTTGGATGGCTAAGGCGCGGTTGGTTGAAGCTTCATTAGTTAAATTAGCTAGACCGGTAGCTTGGTAGTGATTGACAGCTTGGAGTGAAGCTCCTTCTACTCTGATAAGCAACGCGCTCTCACGCTCAGACTCGGCAATAGAACTAGCCACCTCTTGCCGATTTAGTCGGGCCGATAAAACTGGATCCATCTGCAGTGCCAACATCCCACCAGATTTAATAAGGCTTCCTTCAGCTACCATCACCTCTTCAACAGTGCCGGCCTGCTTGGCCCGGATGATGATTTCTTTTTTAGCCTCGACTTGGCCGACCACGACGTACTTTAGTTTGGTTGTAGAACTAGTAAGTTCTGA
>CAYRMI010000045.1:0-4154 GCA_964425625.1 uncultured Candidatus Saccharibacteria bacterium
CGAGTTTTGACACGTACAAGTCGTACGGAGAGAAACTCGGCGACGGGAGCAACAAAGTAGATTGATAATTTTGTCACGCGACTAGTATTGGTTCTTGAAAGAATAACCAAGAGGAATAGTACTAAACTCTTGTTTCCAAACACTGGTTTTAAGCCACTTGCGATAGACGTCAAACACAGTGAGAGCTACCGTCTGCGGACTGTGACGGGAAGTATCTATCACCAAATCGAAGTGTGCTTGATTATAAGGGTCGACGTTGTAGAGCTCTCGAAAGCGGTTTTGTTCTGTCTCCATACGCGCTTTTACCTGCTTGGCCACTAGATCAAGCGAATCAATCATCTCGCCACTTTTAAGGCGCATGTTGTTGCTGACGGCGTCTTTATAAATACGGACAGTAGCCACTTGAATATCGAGGTCTAGATAGACCTTGAAAGATTCTGGTATCCAATAAAAACCTAAGCGCGAGTCTATTACGATGTCTTTCTTGTTGCGTAGGTTTCGCAAATATTCGTCTATCTTGGTATCAAGTGAGTGATTATTAAGGGCTTGGCGGTTGTAGTCACTTAGGGTCATGTTTTCGCGTTGCAAGATAGACCGTACCATATCACCAGAGGAGTGTCTGGTGTAGCCAAGTAGTTCGGCCACCTTGTCAGCGGTTGAAGATTTTCCGCTACCTGGTTTGCCAGAAATTGTAATGATATGCTTTCTTTCCATGACCAATAGCATAGCATAGTCGTGGTTGCAGACTCTCTTAAAAACTGTTAACCTCGGGAAGTTATGGACTATAAAACTAAATACAAAAGTATTGTTTTAATGGGTAAGATTGCTTCAGGTAAAGGGACACAAGCCAAGGCTATAATTGCCAACTTTGGTGGCTCATTTTATTCCAATGGTGATAAGACTCGTGCTACTGCCAAAGAGGATAGCAACTTTGGACGTAAGGTAAAAGAGGCTTACGAAGAAGGTTACCTAATGCCAGAATGGTTAGCTTCGTATTGGATGACGCACGCTCTGGTGCATGAACACGAGCACGACTTAATTATTTTTGAGGCAGTGGCCAAAAAACCCAATGAAGCCGAGATGTTCCATAAAATTCATGATTGGCTAGCTCGTCCATATGTGGTTTTCAATCTTGAAGTCAGTGATGACGTGGTTAGGGAAAGAAGTTCTATGAGATCAAGGGATGTTGTAGATACCCACAAATCGGTGGAAAAACGTCTAGAAGAATATCATGAGCATACAGCCAAGTCCGTTGAGTTTTTTCGCCAGCACGGTACTCTAATTGATATAGATGGTTCACTTACCAAGGAGGCGGTCCAAGAAAAGATTTTTAGTTATCTAAAAGAATAATAATGCACACACAAAAACCATACACAATTATTTTCATTGGTCCGCAAGGAAGTGGTAAGGGGACACAAATTGAGCGATTGAAGGAGGTTTTGGAGCGCGATGATGAGCGTCGTCGGGTGGTTGACATTCAAACCGGTCGTCGTTTCCGTTCACTCGCGGCTAAGCAAGAGACTTTCGCTGAAGACAAAGTAGCTGCGACTTTAAACGCTGGTTCGCTCCAGCCAGATTTTCTCTCAGCGGTTTTATGGGGGCAAGCCATGGTTGATCAGCTCGATCCCAAGAGTCATTTACTGATTGATGGTTTCCCTCGCACCTATGCGCAGATTTCTGACCTAGAGGATGCTTTCAAATTCTTTGAACGAGAAGAGGTCGATGTGATAAATTTAGTGACGCCAGAAGAAGTTGTGCGAGAGCGTATGTATAGTCGCGCTAGAGCTGATGATACTGATGCTTCGATTGAGGAGCGATTGCGCTGGTATCGAGAGGATACTCTACCGGTTATCGAATACTATAAAAAGCGACCTAATACTTTTGTTCATAGCATTGATGGTACAAAAAATATTGATGAAGTACAGGCACAAATCCTTAGCGCCCTTAACCTAAACATATAATGATTACCAAAAAAACTCCGGAAGAAATTGAAGTCTTAAAAGAAGCGGGTTCATATCTAGCTAAAATTCTTCAGGAACTAGCTAAGCTAGCTGTGCCTGGCAACACTACTCTCGATATCGATGATCGGGCCATGGAGCTCTGCGAAGATCTTGGGGTCGAGCCGGTACTGCTGGGATATCACCCTAGCTTTGCCGAATATCCTTACCCAGCAGCCGTGTGTGTATCGGTCAATGAATGTGTCCAGCACGGTATTCCGAGTGAAAAAGTAGTCTTGAAAGAAGGAGATGTGGTAAATATCGATATGTCGATTGGTTATAATGGAATGATTGTAGATTCTGGTATTACAGTTGGGGTAGGAGAGATATCAACTGAAGCCAAAAGACTGCTTTCTACTACTAAGGAGGCGTTAGCGCACGGTATTAAGCTGGCAAAAGCAGGTAATCATATTGGCGACATTAGCTCGGCTATTCAGACTTTTGTCGAAGCTAGAGGCTTTTCTTTGGTAGAAGTACTGTGTGGTCATGGCGTCGGTTATGCTGTTCACGAAGATCCAATTATTCCTAATATCGGTAAGCCTGGTACCGGACCAAAGATTGAAGTCGGCCATGTTTACGCGATTGAGCCGATTGTTAACGCTGGTAAGAGCGACGTTTATTTTGATGATGAAGGAGATGGTTACAGTGTCTACACTAAAGACGGTTCGATTTCGGCCCATTTTGAACATACGGTGGCTATCACTGAAAAGGGTCCAGTTATTCTGACTAAATAGTAGGGAATCAGTCTGTGGAGGCTAAGCCTCCACAGACTACAAAACAAACCCCCTCAGGTCTCTCCTCGGGGGTTTTTGTGATACAGAAGCTTCGCTTGAATAAAGCTATTATAACGGCTATACTGCCGACATAATTGTAAGTATTTGTTATGAAAAAACACCCACATCAAGAGCGAACATTCGTTATTTTAAAGCCCGATACGGTCCAACGTAGTCTAATGGGCGAGGTTATAAGACGGTTTGAACTCACTGGACTTAAGTGCTCGGCCATGAAGATGTTTGTTCCGAAAGAAGAGCAACTGCTCGAGCATTATCACAAGAATGATGAGTGGTTTTTGAAAAAAGGAACTAAAATTGTTGAAGACTTAATGTCCCAAAATTTACCAATTGAAAAGGAGCCAATCGAATACGGGAAGGACATTATTCGTACCGTTGTGAAGTACATGACGGCTGGACCAGTGGTAGCTATGGTTTGGGAAGGTAATCAAGCCGTGGCGGTAGTAACCAAGATTGTCGGTACTACAGAGCCTTCTACCTCTGATGTCGGTACGCTACGAGGTGACTACACCATAGACTCCTATGGACATGCTTCATATGAAAACCGGGCCGTACGAAATCTTATTCACTGTTCCGATGCAGTAGCTGAGGCAGAACGTGAGATATCTATCTGGTTCTCGGAGGACGAAATCATGCAATATACGACTGCTCAAGAGCGCATCATGTACGATGTAAATTTAGACGGCGCTCGTGAATAAGTAGTTTTCGGGCAAAAATATTTGTGCTACTATAATGAGCGGAACCACATTTAACGTATGTTCCGATTAAATAAACACGCAGGGCTGCCAGTAATCGCAAGAGGCCATGAGAACCCGTAAGGGATTTCAGACACCGCTTGGAAATGGTGCCCACCTGGAATTTCCAGGAGCATACGTGGTGGTTCCCTTTGAAAAAATGCCTCAGTGAGGTATTTTTTCATTTTAGGGAGAGTGTATACTGTAATTAATGAAAAAGTCTCTACCACTACTCCTTACTCTGACTGGTTGGCTGATTTTCGTTGTAATCC
The DNA here is from genome assembly GCA_964425625.1 of uncultured Candidatus Saccharibacteria bacterium. Lineage (GTDB taxonomy): Bacteria > Patescibacteriota > Minisyncoccia > Phycocordibacterales > UBA918 > OLB19. Next base: position 3,795 of record CAYRMI010000045.1, read on the forward strand.
ATTTCGTTTCGGTTTATTACTCCCTTTACTGGTATATTTGGTGGTTTGATATTTTTATGCATTCCCTAGGTGGTTTCTTAATTGTGCTCTCTTGGTATCAAGTGAAGAAAGTCGGTGCTTTTAAAAAACCCTTGTCATGGTCACGCTATCAACCTTTGTTTATTTTGTGTGTAATAATGCTCATCTGGGAGTTATTTGAGTTTCAATTTGGTTTGATTACGGAGCATGGTTACGCGCTGGATACGCTAGCTGATTTTTCTAATGGTTTGCTTGGGGGATTGGTCGCTTTTTGGTTGAATCAATCACGTACAATAAAGCAGTAATACTTATGAAAACAACTTTAGGCTTTTATGGTGGAGT
>CAYRMI010000046.1:0-3734 GCA_964425625.1 uncultured Candidatus Saccharibacteria bacterium
TTTGCTAACTTAAATTGGGAGGTGGTTGCCAAAAGAATCAGTTAAAGTTCAGAAGAGGGCTTTAAAAAATTACGCGCTTATAGGTATTTTAATAAACTACCGGAAAAAGATTGGGGTATCCTTGGCCGAAGGATTAGCTGGGGTCGACCGTAGGTCGACCCCAGCTTTTTCTTTGTTCGTAATTATGCCTTCTTCACTCTCTTCTTCGATTACCCAGCCGGCTAATAGCTCGGCATTTTTTGCCGTAGCTACTTCTTCTTGTTTGTCACCCAGGTCACCCTGACCAAAATCTGGTACCAGACGCAATACCCGCCAGAGTAAAAGACCGAGCCCTAGGTACGCCACTACGACGCCATAGAATGGAAAAGTTGGTACGGTAACCGAGGCAAACGGCAGGTCAGCAAACCACTTTGCTATCTCGATGATGTAAAGTAGCGAGAAGTAAGCCGGGAAAGCAATAAGACTAGCAAGCGAGCTGGAGAAAAAGCCCGCCACCGCCAGCGCAAAAGTAAGGAGCATCGCTACCGGAACCACCGGCAACACGAGTAGGTTCACTGCCACCGCCACCACTGATAACTCGCCCATGTAATAAAGCAGTAATGGTAAGACCATAATCTGGGTAGCCAAGGTAGCATAAAAAAATTTGCCAACTGGCTTAAACCACTTCGGCAAATTAAACCAATACTCTAATAGTGGGGCCACCAGTATCAAACCCAACGTAGCCATAAACGATAGTTGAAAACCAATGTCATAGACTAAAAGCAAAGGGTTTACGACAACCATCAACACGCCGGCCAAGAGTAGCCCTCGCAAAATTAAATAACTCCGACTAAAGGCTTGAGCCAGCAGTAAGATACTAGCCATAATACTCGCCCGGACTACCGTCGCCGAGAGACCAACCATTAAAGCAAAAAGGCAAATGGCGATTAGGCCGGTAAAGATGCGCGGTTTAAGTGGTAGTAGGTAACCCAAAGCGTGCATCACAAAGGACACCACCAACATGATGTTGTAGCCGGAAAGGACGACGATATGAATGATGCCGGTTTCGCGAAAAGCTCCTTCCAAATCCTCACCGAGCGCCTGCTTGACCCCGAGGAGCAGACCCTCACTAAGACCAGCGGTTGGTTCCGGTAGATAGCTCTCTATTTTAGATAACAGAACTTGTTTAAGAAGTAGAAGTTTAGTGATGACAAAGTTACCTCCTCCGGCTGACTCGACCGTGACCTCAGCAAAGGGAATTTGGTACTCCACCCCTTTAGCTAGTAAGTAGCCCGGGTAGTCAAAAGACCGTCCGAGGTCAGTCACAAACTCCTCTGGCTCCCGCAAGACGCCTTTGACTGTTACTCTATCCCCGTAGGCCACTGGTAAATAGCGGTCGGTGGAAACCAAAACATTATCCGTCTCCGTTCCTATATATAGTTGCTGGGTTACCACTCGTCTATCTGGCTCGCGCGCCACTTCCCCAGTAATCGTAATAGTCTCGCCCACTTTATCTTTTAGTAGTGAAGTGCCAAACGTATCTGTTACCAAGCTAACCCGTAGCACCCCAAGAGCAAAAAATACCAAGACAAAGCCCAGCATAAGCCATGGTCGACTCACACCTTCTGCCACCCCTCGTCGATACAAGAGGGCACACGCGAGCGCCATTAACAGCAACCACAAAATTGTGGCCAAACTCATCGGAGCTAGGGTAGTAACAAAAACACCACCCAAGAAAGAAAGGCAGGTGGTGTAAAAAAGACTGACAGGCAAGGATGGAGTATTCTTGTTTCCTCCGGTCGACATAGCTGGCTAATTATTTTCCGTCGAGCGCTTCGTTGACTAATCGGTCGGCTTCTTGGTTTTGTTCTTTCTGTATATGAGTAAAGGTGAGGTGAGGAAAATCCGACACCTGCAAATTATGGATCTCAATAAACATCGGCACCAAACCCGGTTCGTTAATTTGGTACTCGTTATTCAGTTGCTTCTTGACCAGTTCATTAGCCAGTCGAAGTTCAAACTGCCTGTCTTTGGTATTCTTACTATACATCTGCTTTAGTGTTTGCAGAGCTAGCATCACTCCATAGTACTCAGCAAAGTTGTTAGTACCATTACCTAGAGATTCTTTAGCCTCTTTTAATTTCTCTCCAGCTACATTGGTGATATAAACGCCAGCCGCGGCTGGCCCCGGATTACCTAAAGCTCCCCCAGCGGTATAGGCAATAATTGTTTCCATATAAGCGCAGTATAACACTAAAATGAGTTTGGCTTTATGGCTTCAAAATCTCCACTATGCGCAGACGTGTCTGCAAACGGTTCATAAAAAAGCTTTCTTCTAAGTGCGCTAAAAGGGTGAGCGGTGTACCGGCTTCGGGTATGGTCGAAAATTGCTCCGGCGTACGGAAAAAGGCGATGGCTTCTTTGGCCAACCCGTTCGTGGCAAAAGTGAGTTTGGTATGTTCTTTGGTTTTGCCGAAAGTCACAACTTCTTTGGGTACAACGTTCTTGATTAAAAATAGTGGTTTGTGATTCTCGCAACCAAATGGTCCACATTGTCTTTGCGCCTTAAGCAATTGATTATTAATCTGCTCTAGAGTGAGCTCTAAATCAACCAAGAGAGGTTCGACTATCGTCGCCTCAGTTCCCAGCTTAATGTAAGCGCCCAGGAGAGACTCAGAAAAAGTATGGACTTTTTCTTCTACAATAGAAAAACCCCCCGAGGCATGATGACCACCAAATTCAATAAACACTTCAGGTATCGCGGCCATTAATTTAACTACACTAATGTCTCCGCCGGAGCGACAGGAGCCTTTGATCACCCCATTGCCATCGCGCCCCCAGAGAAAAGCCGGACGATTGTATTCCTCGGCCAACTTATTAGCGGCTAGCCCCACCAAGGATGGTCGCCAATCGGGATTACCAAAAGCAAAAACTGGTGGATGTTCTTCCGTATCTTTCAGGCGATGATGTATCTCTTTGGTGATTTGCGCAACAGCCGACTTTCGCTCTAGGTTAAGTTTTTCCAAGTGGTCTACCCGCAAGCCAGCCTCCCCTTCGTCTTTGGTTGCTAGAAGGAAGAAAGCGTCCTCTGGGTTGTCCATGCGTGAGGCAGCGTTGATACGAGGACCGATGGTAAAACCAATATCGTCCTCGGTTAGATGTAGCTGACTGGCTTTTTGTTTGCGCAGGAGTTGTTGTAGACCAGGACGGCGTGACTTGCGCAAAACCTTAAGCCCGTAATACGCAAACACCCGATTCTCATCGCGCAGAGGCACCATGTCGGCAATGGTCGCAATCCCCACCATATCAAGCCACCATTTTTCTTGACCTGGTGGGATACTAAATTTACCTTTGGCAATTAGGGCTTGCACTAGTTTAAAGATAACACCCGCCCCACAGAGTCCAGTAAATGGGTAACTAGTACCGAGCTTGGGATTGATAATCGCCAGGGCGTTAGGGAGGATTTCTTTTGGTTCATGATGGTCGGTGATAATGACGTTGATACCGAGTTCGTTGGCTTCTTCTACGGCTTCTACATCAGTCGTCCCGCAATCGATAGTTATGATGAGCGCAGGGTTTTGTTCGGCTTTAAGTTTTGCGACCGCTTTGCTACTTAAACCAAAACCATCATAGTGTCGATGGGGGATGTGATTATAAAAATTTGAAAATCCAACCGCCGTAAAAAAATCATGTAAAACTACCGCGCCCGGAATACCATCACAATCATAATCACTGTAGATTACTACCCGTTCATT
>CAYRMI010000047.1:0-3470 GCA_964425625.1 uncultured Candidatus Saccharibacteria bacterium
CGTCACGTTAGAGTTGAGTCACTCATCCGCGAGCTAGTCGCTGGGTTTATTCAACATGAGGCTAATACTGATCCTCTGATTACAGTCACTCGTACTTCCACCGCCCCAGACTATCGTCGTATTACAGTTTTCTTTACTACTATTCCGGCCGGTCGTGAAGCCGATGCACTTATTTTCCTCAAGCGTTCCGGTAGCGAACTGCGTGGGTATATCAAGAAAAAAAGTAATCTCAAAATCATTCCCTTTATTGAATTCATGGTTGACTATGGTGAACGTCACCGCCAACACATTGATGAAATCGCCAGAGAGATTGACGCTTCCAGTACTGAAAAACCTGTCACGGAATAGTATTAACGTAAGTTAATTTTTGTCTTGATCGGACAAAAATGCTACAGTAGTGCGTACATTAAAATATGTCCTGGTGGCGAAGTGGTTAACGCTGCGGTTTGCAAAACCGCCATACGTGGGTTCAACTCCCACCCAGGACTCACGAAATAAAAAAAAGCCTTAAGGCGTTTTTATTTCGTGAGTCCTGGGAGTAATGCGCCTTCGCGCATTACGTTGGGAGTTGAACAGCAGAGCGATATGTTTCTGTCCTCCAAGACAGAAACAGGAGTGAGCTGCGTCCAGCGTTCTTATGAGCGTAAGCGAATTAGAAAAAGCGGGACAACTCCCACAGTTAGTTGAAAAGCGAGCGATGTGAGTAACGCCTTTAAAGCGTTACGAGACAACGAGCTGTGGTCAAACGAATGAGCTAATTGCGAACCGTAAGGCGAAGCAAATAGCCATGAGAGTGAACGACTCCCAAAATCAAGTAGATGTATTAGATAGCACTGTGCCAGGCATTACTTGACAAAGTAATGCCCAGATGGTGTAATAGGTAGCCACGCAAGACTTAAAATTTTGTGGTCGCAAGGCCGTGCGGGTTCGATTCCCGCTCTGGGCACAATATTAAAATCCTCTAACTTTTTAGTTAGAGGATTTTAATATTGTCTAGCGGGAAGCGAAACCCGATTCAGCTAATTTGGAAACGTACCGAGGCAAACTAGCCTATTGGGGTACTGATTCCGTATGAATCGAGTCCGCTCTGGGCACAAGAGGACTCGGTCACAGATAAATTTCTTTTAGAAATTTTCTGCTACCCCACCTCACTCGCCTTCGGCATCGCTCCGGTTTTCTTGTCCTCACGAAAGCCAAGCAGTTGGCTTTCTTTGTGCCCACTACTCACTTTGTTCGTAGTGGGCACAAGAGGACTCGAACCTCCAATGTCTTGCGACTCACGGACCTGAACCGTGCGCGTCTACCAATTTCGCCATGTGCCCAAATATAGTCTCTAGCATAGCAGTTAGGTAGACAAATCTATCTTGCCAATTCACATCCTTTCTTGTACACTCTAGCCACATTTGCCAATGCCCTCTTAGCTCAGTTGGTAGAGCAGCTCCCTCTTAAGGAGACGGTCCAAGGTTCGAGCCCTTGAGGGGGCACAGATAGAGCGAAGCGATAGCTGTACCCCCTCAAGGTGCAGCTTTTCGTTTAGAAAAGCGTAGCACGGCGAGAAAACCTTGTGCGCTATATTTGACCAACGGGAAAATGTAGCCACAAGGTGTACTGCGCTCGTAGAGCGAGAGACCCCTTGAGGAGGCATAGCTTTTCGTTTAGAAAAGTTGCATAGCAAAAAAGACTCTGATGGTAAATATTGTACCTTCTTTGTACTATGCTATACTCTTGGCACCTGATTTTACGCAGGTGTTGAAGAGGTATAATCCTAGACTAAAAGTAGTTGATAGAAAAGCTTTTATTGTGCCCAGGTGGCGAAATTGGTAGACGCACTTGCCTTAGGAGCAAGCGGGGCGACCCATGGAGGTTCAAGTCCTCTCCTGGGCACAATGAACGGTTTTCTAGAACAGAAGAAATGCGGGGCGACCCATGGAGGCTGAAATAATCTCTCTAGATTATTTCAGGATTTTTTGAGGTGTATTGACTGAAAGGAAATGTACTCAAAAGATGTACCGAACATGTAAGGTTCAAGTCCTCTTCTTACAGAGGCTGTCTACTCATTGGACTCTTTATTTCTTCGCCATCCGCCAACCGGCGGAGGCGAATCATAAAAATTCTCAATGAGTCTTGCAAAAGTGCTTAGGCACTTTTCACCTGGGCACAATGAACGGTTTTCATAGAACAGAGGAAAGGCGGGGCTATTCAAGTCCTCTTCTTACAGAAACTACAATAAAATAAAACCTTTCAGTTCATTGAACCGAAAGGTTTTATTTTGTCCTTTTTTAGATTATTTTACTAGTGACTGGCCTGTCTGCTTTACAAATACACAGACTAGACTTAATCTATAAATCAGTCAGTTCCCTTAGACTCAACCGGAGAAAGCAATGAAATCTCAAGTTGGCAATCTCACCATCGCGTCCAGAATTGGGGATCTGGTGCTTTGTATCCGTCAGCCAGATATCTCATTTTGGACTGAATATAACACTGCACAAGAATTCCCTTTTATCCCCCAGGTCGGAGAGAAGTTTTGTATCTATAGCCACATCAAGCAAACCCCTGGCTTCCCTAGTCCATACCTCTCAGGTGTTCTTCTTGGCTACCGGCACGCCGAGACTGGCCGGCTAGTCAGACTAAAGAATGAAGAAGTCTATGCCTACAACATACCACTCGGTGAACCGTTTTTTGCCTACGACTGTTTCGTAGCCATCAGCCGCCCATGAGGGCGGTTTTGTTTAGATTTAATTTGCAACAGGACGCAACTTAGTTTTCTTAAACTGCGCACTACGGAAATAGCGGTTGTAGTAGCGAGCGTAGAGCTTCTTGGTCTTGGTCGGTAGTCGATCAAATAACTGACACCACTTGGAGCAATACCCATCATATTTTTTCACACACCCCGCACAGCCGAGAAATAGCACGTGGCAAACTTGATTCTTACAATGATGATGCTCGTCACTTTTCTCGCTTCGGCAAAGGTGACAATACGATATTACTTCATCCCCCACTCGTTCACCCAGACGTTCATCAAATACAAAATTTTTGCCTTTGAACTTGTTTGGTAAATGCTCTCGCTCAACTTGATGTTTATAATCAATCACCCCACCCTTTAGGTGTTTTACATTCTCATAGCCTTGATGCTTGAGCCAAGCGCTAGCTTTCTCACAGCGAATACCACCCGTACAGTAGAGGGCAATTTTTTTATTTTTGTGGACCTTAAGTAGCTCTGGGACTAGTTGTAGCTCCTCACGAAAAGTATCGACGTCTGGCTTAATCGCCTTATCAAAGTGACCGATTTCACTCTCGTAGGCATTACGCATATCTATTATCACGGCTTCAGGATCATCGATGTAGTCATTCATCTCCTTGGCAGTCAGATACTCGCCAGTATTAGTCACGTCAAAGCTACTATCATCAAGTCCGTCGGCTACTACCTTCGGTCGTACTTTGATGGTTAATTTGTAGAAAGACGGTATTTG
>CAYRMI010000048.1:0-2774 GCA_964425625.1 uncultured Candidatus Saccharibacteria bacterium
GAGATCATCGAAAATAGCAGCGATACTATCGGTTTCGGGGTTTTGCTCACCATAGTCGCCTTGGACAAGATGCGAGGGGGCATCTGATGGAGGTACCGAACTAGCTTTTGGAGAAGGCCAGGGATCTGCACAGCTAGATAACATTCCTAGTACTGCCACAAAGGAAAGGGCTGTGCCCACGCGTCGCTTTGTTCTTCGAAATCGTTCGCTGTTTAACATAGTGTCTATAATATATTATACTAGGTCATAGTATAGCATAAGTACTATGTTAGAGCCACTTTTCGTTCAGGTATTCCAGGAGGCAATCAATCTGACAATCACACGTCCAAAAAGAGTAAAATGCTTACTTGCATACAACTTCATAGAGTTAAAAAACATTCTTTTTTGATTACTTTCTGAAAGTTTTTTTATTGATCCCGCACCTTTGTGAAAGATAGGCTTGGGGTACCAACCCACTGCATGTTTTGTATCGTATAAGCGTTTGGTGAGATCTGAATCTTCAAACCACAAGAAGAACTGTTCATCCCAACCGCCAATCTGCTCTAAAATAGTTTTCTTTATCAGTAAACAACCACCCGCAAGTGTTTTTCTGATTGTTTTTGAAGCTGGTAGTAGTTTTCCCAGTGGAGTGAATTCTTGTAGTAAGCTCATCGGTGAAGGTAGGGGCTTGGCATAGGCTTTAGAATCTGGGTTGGGGGAGAGTGCATCCAGATGGTTTGATTCTGCATATTCCACCATTGCCAGCACTTCTGAGCCAGTAATTAGAACATCGGGGTTCAAAAACAGCAACCATTTGCCAGTCGCTTTTGCAGCACCTTGGTTACAGGCGGATGCAAAACCTTTGTTTTCTTGATTGATCACAAAGGTAACAGCGGGATATTTTATTAGTTGAGTTTTAGATAGAAAATTATCAGAGTGATTATCAACGACAATTATTTCTATTTCTTTTGAGGTACCTAAGCCGGCTAAAAGAGTCTCTAATAAGTCTAGTGTATTCCAATGAACGATGATGAGTGAAACAGTTTTTTTCATATCCGGTAAAGGCGGCGAACAAAGTATACATTAATACCCAAACCAAGCACCTCAGAAAAGACCATGACCCATGCCGCTGCAGCTAACCCGAAGCTCGGGACAAGTAACAGATTCAATACCACGTTCAGTACGGTATTGGCGATGCCAAACGGTAAGAAACGATTCACTAAAGGTGATGATTGAACTACGCTGGCCATGGGTGCATTAACAAAGAATAACCACAATAGCACGCAAAATATATTTATTAACGGTATAGCAGAGAGATACTCGGTTCCAAGTAGGGTTGGCACCAACCAGGGGGAGAGTAGATAAAGACAACCAGCAATGAATATACCAATAAGAGCAAGTACTAACTCAATTTTGAGTAAATGACGAAGTGTGACGGTACCTTGTTTAGCTGCCTCTGGGAAGAGGTTTTCGGCAATCGCTTGTGGTAAGAGGTTGATGCTATCAATCAATCGGTAAGCTGCAGAATAGATTCCCAAAGCACTGAAACCGCGAAACCACTGGATGATCAGCTGATCGGCTCGAGAATAGATGAGACCAGCAGTAGTAATAAAGGCGAAGGGGAGGGCTTGTCTGAGCGTGGGCAGTAGTGTGTTTTCTTGCCGTCGGAGCGATGACCAACGAATGCTTTTCCAAGGGAAGAACCAGATTACAGTGCCAATTGAAGCTAGTAGCCAGATCACACTGAGCGTAGTGAGTGACGTTGTCATACTGCTTAGCATCCAAATTACGGACACAATGATAAAAAACAGCGGTGTTTTAAAGCCCACCCGAGCCGATTGATGTTGCTGGAGCCAGTAGCTTTCTGCGAGTGAGGAGAGCGCTTCGGGAAGCAGTATGAGCAGTAGGACGATGCTGACGGTGAGAGAGAAGGGCTGTACGAGTAACAGATAGCCGAGAACGAAGAGGAATGAAATGAGTAGGGTAAGTAGCCGTGCATGTAGCGCTTGCTCAAAGACAAGGCTGGGATCTTTTTGAGCCGCCTGCGTTTGGAACCATGGCTTGAGCCCCATGTTGGCAAGCGCCGTTACTAGCTGGATGATGGTAATAAAGAGGACAAATTGACCGAATAGCTCTGGTAATAAGACTCGAGCAAATAAGATAAAAAGTCCAATACTGAGTAACTTACCAACAGCCAGTCCCGCAAACTGCCAACTCGAACGACTCAAAATGGTTTTAACCATGAGTGTATTATGACTGGAAACAGATACTATTGCAAAAGTTTATCTGACGCTTCGTCAAACCCCCAGCGCTTGCTATAATGAATGGATATTTTATTTCATACAAATAATGACTAAAAACAATAAAACTTGGAACGATTACTATGCTAAACAAGAATTTAACTTATCCAACATTTTTCTACACTACCCATATTTATTTAGAGCAATTAGTTTCAGACCAAAACGTATTTTAGAAATTGGTTGCGGACCAGCACAACACTCACTATTCATCAAAAATATCAGTCCAAAAACAGCAGTATCAGTACTTGATCTTGATCAATTATTATTGAAAAAAGTTAAAAAAGTTGCCTCCCATAACATTGAGGGGTTTTATAATATTGATATTCTAGATAGAAAAGCTATTAGTAAATTGCCAAAATATGATCTGATCATTTCGCAGGGCTTGCTTGAACATTTTAAAGACATAGAGTTTCTAAAAATAATTCATAATTTTTCAACCGTTTCAAAAAGAATGATTTTTTCAATTCCTTCTAACTTTTATCAGAATCAAGACTT
>CAYRMI010000049.1:0-2722 GCA_964425625.1 uncultured Candidatus Saccharibacteria bacterium
AATTCTCATCACTTAATTGATTAAGTGAGTGCAATATGTTTCTGAGGTTAGTCAGGACCCTAACCCGATCTTTGGCTTTTTCGCTAATCATATAGCGAAAGCGTATCAGTCTATTATAGGCCGTGACAAACCCCCTAGTTCCTCGCAAATTGCTTCGGATTCGCATAGTCTCTCAATTACTAAGAGCGACAAATGTATGTGAACTTATGCAGCATTCTTAAATAATAGTACGTTTTCTTTGTTTTTCAGGGTGAAGGATGTTGACCTATAATTTAACGACTGAAGGGAGTATAAATTTGGAAATACTCTGGTGGTGCGAACCGCTTGTGTATAAAAAAGAACAGCTCCGGCGGGGAAGACTACCGGAGTGTCTTCGCCAGCGGAGCTGGTGTCATGCGGCCTTGCGAAGTGGCTGACATGACATGTTTTGGATTGTCGTCGCGGAACGAATACGACTGTGGCGATTCCTGTTCAAGTCACCACCACCGAGTATCTGCGCACTCATGAGGAATGAGCGAATCGTGTTCTCGTCAGTGATACGGACTGCCCAGTCCCAGCTAACTCTGTAGAAAGTCTTGGGCTGTTGTGGTCGGTCAAGTTCAACCATATCCAAATCGTTGTAGCCACACGAGAAGACGATGAGGTCACCAGGATTAATGCTGCTCGGGTGTGCGTAAGATGCTCCTCGAATGTGAATCTTCCTGCCGTTGTAGAGCATGACCTCTTTGACATCGGGCGTGCTACTGACGTAGAGGTGAGTCTTAAGAACAAGTCCGGTGAAGTGCATGGTTGCTCCTGTATGTACTTGCCGAAGTGGCAAGATGGAGGAAGTAAACACAAACAAAGTAACTTAGTCAACACAAGGTTCGAACTCGTCCTCTCGGGGTATCAACTCTGAATAAAAAATAGCCATAAAAATATGGTTATTTTTTAAGGGCCGTCCGGCCTAATTTATACAGAAAACTAAGCAGGTGTCGTAGTAATTTTACGAGCAGTTTCAATTACTTGTCGTTGGTCAGCGCTTGCTTTATGCGCAATATCCATGAACACCTGCTTCTTTTTGCTTGATGAGGCTTCGCGGAAAAATACAGATAAATCACTCGAGTTTGTTGTTCGAGGAGCATTTTTTTTGAAAAAATGTGATATTTTTATATTCATATTACACAATCATCGTGTTTAACTTATCTCGAGTATATGTCTCAGGTATATAACTGTCAATCAAAGGTATGTTTGCTTCATATCTAAAATCAGTACCGTCTAAATTCTTTACAATCGAGTGAACCTCAATCTTATTGCCGAATTTTTTCTTTAGATTATTTACACACTCACGAGCTTTAAAGTACTGATCAATAAAAGCTTCTTTAGGTACCACTCGTCCGTCTCGTAGTTGTCGTGCTTTGACAAAACTCCAGGCTTGCAATGGGTCTTGGTAGACGTAAAGAATATAAACTGAGAACCCATGTTTTAAGCAACGTGTAATGTTCTCTTTGGCTCTAACCTCGTTGGTTAATGTGCCGTCAAATACGTAGCTCTGGTGTTGTTCAATTGCGCAGTCTTGCATCTTGTCGGCAATGATGGATGTGGCTGATTGAAAAAGCGAGGAGTTAGTTCCTGTATAGCCAGGAAGTAGTGTCCGTAATTCATCGCTATCTATACGAAGCACCCCACTACCATTAAGTGAGAATTTTTCAATTAGACGCTGGGAAGCCTCTGTCTTCCCAGCACCTGGTGACCCAGCCATGAATACTGAGACCGGGTGAGATTCGGTTGGGTATTTAGATAGAGACGTGAGTTTATTAGCAATTGACTTTTTATTCGCCCGCGCGAATTCTACAGCCATTTGCTCGATAGTATTATCTGACATCATATACAGGTATTGTATCAAATTAGAAATTATATTTTTCTTAGAGAGTGTTGCAGGTTCTCATGGAGCACAGAAAAGCAAAAACAGGCACTTTCGTACCTGTTTGTCCTGTCTGGCTCCCGCTCGTGGACGCATTCAGAACTGCAAATTGGGTTCGTATACAAAGAGAATTGGTGCAAAGTGGGATTTTGGATGTGTTTGAAAATAGAGTGGTTCAGAACTTGTTAGTGTAAAAAGCAAAACCCACCGAAGCGGGAATTGCCTGGTGGGTTGGTGTTCTAATTTGCAACTTGCGGGGCAAACTTCTTGCCACCAAACTTCACGACTACAGGGTCTGCTTCAAGTCCGTCAAGCTTGATTACTCGCCGAATGCCATCAGGGAGTCGGTAAGAAACAAAGACAGCGTGCGTGTAATCAACGACAAACTCGTAACCATTGTCGCAGAGCAGTAAGCCGTTAGTGTGAAGCTCCTCGCAGAACACCTTGAGGCCAATCTTTTTCCTTGAGCCTATCATCGTAAAGTAGCCTTGACCCTCGCTACGAGTGACCGTGTAACCACCGTGGTGTCTTGGGCTATCTGGTGTCATCGGCTCAAAAAATTGAGCAACCTGCTTGAATGTAATGCAAGGAACACCACAATTGGCAAGTTCAGATTGTGCTCGCAAAGAACGCAGTATTGCATCAAGCATTGTCCATTGTGAACGAGTGACGCTAAAACCGTTCAAAAACTCTTCCATTTTCTTCACCTTCTGCTCGCATTTGAGCCTTAGGGTTTCACCTTGTCACATTTGAAAAGGCGACATCAATTGATGTTATTGTATAATACAATATTTAATTATAAAAGTCAATACTTAGCTC
>CAYRMI010000050.1:0-2681 GCA_964425625.1 uncultured Candidatus Saccharibacteria bacterium
CGGCGGATACCCAAAGGGTGCCCGCGTGTTGCGTTCGGACGGCCTGGGCTACTGGCTCAACACCATTGACGGAAACACGGTCGACCCGGAGTCGGTCACAGTCAATGCGGCGCAAGTTGCCGGATGGGTTCCGGACCTGACAAACGGGGTCGCGGCGGTCACAATGACGTCGGCAAACGTTACGTTGACCCCGGCGCAATACGGTAAGCCTTTCGTCGTGCTGTCCGGCGTACTTACCGCAAACCTGAATTTGATTTTCCCGAACCTGGCCGGGGAATGGACCGTCGTCAACAACTGCACGGGCGCATTCACAGTGACCGCCAAGACGGCGGCAGGAACTGGTGTGGTTGTCACGCCTGGCCGTACTCGCATCATTTGGGGCGACGGTACGAACATTGCCGGCGCCATGAACGAAGTCGAAACCCCGCCCCAATTTGATAACACGACCAAGACGGCGACGACCGCGTTCGTTCAACAAACCGGGCTACACTTCCCAGCGGGAAGTGGAACAGGGCTATCCGTTAGCCAAACCCTCACGCTAGCTTTAGCCGGGTGTTGGCTTGAAGTACTAGCGGCAGGGCTGACCATTACTTTACCGACGTTAGCTTCTTGCCCTGCGGGGCTTGTCACCTATACCTTTAAGGCGGTGCATGGCTTTACGCTAAAGGGTAATGGCGCGGAACTTATCGGGGTAGGGTCGGCTAGCGGCACAAATACTTATGCGGTACTGCCCGGACAAACCTTGACGTTAGTTTCAACGGGTGCGGGTGGCAGTTGGTACGTGATAATTGACGGATTTGGAGCAAACTCATTTGTCGCGGCTCGTTCCTCTACGGGTTATCAAAAATTGCCCGGGGGCCTTATTCTGCAATGGGATAGCGCAAACGTCAGCACGAACGCGATTCTTACCGTTAATTTCCCTATCGCATTTCCTACCGCGTGTTTCGGCGTTTTTGTGACAAGCCAACATGCGTCTATGACAAATACGGCGACCCCCGGTTGTGCCGGTGAGCCAATTAGTACGACGCAAGCTAAAATCCAAAATACTTATAACTCTTCCAGCATTTTAATGAAATATCTGGCAATCGGTAATTAAGGGGTAGATCATGCGATTTTCAAATAGTACAAAATGTTTTTACCCGGAAGATATTGCGTATACGGAGTTTCCGGCCGATATTATTGAAGTCCCGCAAGAAGACTTCGACGCCGCAATGGCCCGTAACCCAGGGGATACTTTGGGCGTTGTTGCCGGCCGAATTGTAATTATTCCCAAACCGGCCGCAACCAAAGCCGAATTGCAGGCCACTGCTTGGAACGGCATCAAAGCCGAACGCGACCGCCGCAAGGCCGGGGGCGTCAAGGTTGGCACAAAGTGGTTCCATAGCGACGACGGCTCCCGTATCCAGCAAATTGGCTTGGTCATGATGGGGGTCAATATTCCCGCCGGGCTTCAATGGAAAACCATGGACGGCTCATTTGTTACCATGACCCAAGCGCTTGCGACGTCCGTCTTCGGAGCCGTGGCCGCCAGCGACCAAGCGATCTTTGCCGCCGCCGAAACGCACCGGGTCGCTATGGAAGCCAGCGCCGACCCGGCGGCCTATGACTATTCCGGCGGCTGGCAGAAAATCTACGGGGAGTAAGCAGCCATGCGCGTCCTCTTCTGCACTTCAAAGCTGCCCGGGGCTGTCCTTATTCGTGCCATCACTTGGAGCGATTGGAGCCACGTCGCTTTGATTGACGGGGAAGACGCCATAGAAGCCACATGGCCCGCGGTGCGCGTTACGCCGCTGGCTGAAATCATCGCCAAGCACTCCGCGCATTGCATTGTGGAAATGGCTTGCCAAGACGACGCCGCGGTCCTTGCGGCCGTCCGTTCGCAAGTGGGCAAACCCTACGACCTTACTGCCCTTTTCGGGCTTCTGACGCATCGGGATTGGCAAAAGCCCGACGCCTGGTTTTGTTCTGAGTTGGTCGCCTGGGCATTCTCCCAAGGCGGGTCGCCACTCTTCCGCCCCGAAGCCTTGCACCGGGTCACGCCTCAACACCTTTGGATGATTGCAAAATGATTCGCTTCCTTGCGTCCTTGCTGGTCTTCATCGTCTTTTATATCGTTGGCATGCTGGTTGCGCCAATCCTTCCCCTGTTTGCTGTCATGCGCGACGGCCCGTCCGGCAACGGCGGAACGACGGCTTCTTTTCCATCAAATCCAGCCGCGGGGCCTTTCAATACCGATGGGTAAAAATGTTTGGCCGCGTGAATGTCTCATTTGAAGCCGGTTGGTTGCTCGACGTCTACGTGAAGGATGACGCCGCGAAACAAAAGCACCCCCGCGCAATCTTCATGTGTTCGCCCCAAATCAAGTTTAATCAACCCTAGCGAGTAAGCGCCATGCCCGAAGAAAAACAAGCGTGCAGCCTTCCCCCGGAATACTGCCCCCACATCAAGGAAGCCGCCGACGAAGCCGTCAAGAAGGTTTTTGCCATATTGGGGGTCGACGTTGATGTACCAAAGGAAGTGGAACAGTTCCGGGAAAATCTCCGCTTTAGCGCCAGCATGCGCCGGGCCGCCGATAAAGGCATGTTGGCAATCATCGGCGCTATTGCCGTCGGCGCCATGGCCGCATTGTGGGCCGGCGTGGTATCCAAGATCGGGGGCCACCCGTGAGCTATTCACTTGGC
>CAYRMI010000051.1:0-2610 GCA_964425625.1 uncultured Candidatus Saccharibacteria bacterium
TACTATCCCATATATTTATGGGACGGAGCCCGAAGGCATTGTATAAAAATCTTAATGTAAAAATATGTCTGAATCTTTAATTCAAGAACTAAAAAAACTCAACCTAACCGAGAAGGAGGCGCGGGTGTATTTGGCTTTGCTGGAGCTTGGCCCTTCTACCCCGTACAAGATAGCCAAGCGCTCACGCCTCAAGCGTCCGACGGCTTATGTAATTGCTGAGGAATTAGTGGAAAAAGGCCTGATTGTGCAAATGACTGGTGAAAAAAAGAAGCAGTATATTGCCCGCTCCCCCGAGAGCTATATTGAAGACGTCGAAGCCCGAGTGGCGGACGCCAAGAAGGTTTTACCGGAGCTTTTGGCGCTCCAACGCAAACAAAGTGAAAAGCCCAATGTGCTGTACTTCGAGGGTGTCGAGGGACTCAAACAAGCCTATGACTATAAGATAAAGGATTTTAAAGGTAAAGAGATTGTCGGCTTCTTTGCGCGGGCCGATGAACTTGATGACCGACTCAACCAGGAAGTCTTCATCCCGTGGAATGAAAACAAAGTAAAATATGATATCGGTGTGCGTGGCTACACCGTCGATGATGAGAAACTATCGGCCGAGTATGGCCGCTTCCTGACGAGTAAAGACGAATATGGTAAAGGATTGATTCGCGCCAAATTTCTACCGGAAAAAATTTATAGTGCTGATTGTTCGATCGAGTCCTTTGCTTGGGGTGTGCGCATCGTCATTATGAAATCTAAGCAGGCGCTGATTATCGAAAGCTATGAACTTGCCAAAGCTGTCCGCGAAATTCATGACCTACTGTGGGAGAAGACAAAGGGTGAGTATGATACACCGACGAAAATAAAACTAGCTAAATAGATAACCCCCGCGCCGGCAAAGCCGGCGCGGGGGTTGTACATGAGTGTGCTCTTGGCGTAGATAGGCTCTAATTCTGACAAAGTGCCTCTAAAGCTGGTGTTGTACCATGCTCAAGCAGGGTGAGCATGGATCCTCCACCAATTGAAACAAAGCCAAACTTTTCATTGAGTCCCAGTTTTTCTACCGCGGCCACGGTGTCCCCACCACCAATCACCGAAAAAGCTTTTGCTGAAGCAATCAAATCTGCGGTTTGTTCTGTCCCTTCGGTAAAGCCTTCTTCGTAATTACCAAACGGGCCATTCCATAGAATAGTCTTGGCTTCGTTTATATATTTTTCCAACATCAGTATTGTCTTTGGTCCGCAATCAAGAATTTTTTCATCTGGACTAACTTGATCGACTGGCAAAGTCACTACCCCACGCGGACCATCTACTATCACATCCAAAGGAACTAGTAGTTTTTCACTCCACAAAAACGGTGCGTCTTTGAGTGAAACATCCGAGACCAGTGATGTACCTGTTTCAAGCCCTCTGGCTTTGAGGACATCGTTGGTCAAAGCCCCACCAATAAAGACAAAGTCATATAGATCTAGGTATTTCTCCACCAAAGGCATCTTGGTTTCAAACTTAGCCCCACCCAATAAAAACAGAGAGGGACTTTTCGGATCCATGACTTTAGATAATTCAAATACCTCTTGCGCGAGGGTGATGCCGGCATAGGCTGGCAAATGTTCGGCTAGACCCAAGGTAGAGGCATGATCCCGATGCACTTCCGCAAAAGCATCATTTACATACAAGTCGCCATACTGAGCAATAGTTAGGACTAGCGAATGGTCGTTTAGTTCTTCTCGATCATCTTGGCGTAAATTTTCACAAAATAATATATCGCCATCATTCATATTTCGTCGCTTATCACCAAAAGTTGGCTCAGTAATAGTCCCCGCCCATTCCATATCAAGTAAAGCGCGCAAAGCAACAAAAACTGGATAAAGTGACTCTTCCTTGTCTCGCCCAATGTGAGAAATAATTATTGTCCGTGCTCCAGCCCGACGGAGAAATTCGAGCGTAGGTAAAGCGCGCTTGAGACGAAAGGCGTTTCTTACCACACCATTATTTAAGGGGACGTTGCACGAGGAGCGGACAATGACATACTTTCCTTGCAAATCACCCGCTTCCGTAATTGAACGTAAATTCATATTATATATAAACTAAAATTTTATAGTGTCGCCCCTATTATCGTCGCGAACTCTTTGGCGTCTAGACTAGCGCCACCAACTAAAAATCCCTGCATACCTCCCTGTCCATATAAATCCCTGGCGTTACTAGTCTTAACCGAACCACCATAAATTAACTTAACTTTCCCGGCCACCTTCCGATCATAGAGCTTGGTCAATATACTCATAATAAATATCTGCATCTCTTTTACATCCTCTGGTGTAGCCGTTGCACCAGTGCCAATCGCCCAAATTGGCTCGTAGGCGATTACCACTTTTTGTATTTGCAGAGACGAGAGACCAAGTGACAAAGATCGCAGTTGCTCCTCAATTACATTAAAGAAATTACCATTGCGGTCTCTCTCTTTCTCCCCCACACACACCACCGGTGTCAACCGACGCTTTAAAATGGTGTGGATTTTTTTGTTTACCTGTTCATCCGTTTCGCCGAGAGCTCGCCGTTCTGAGTGCCCGACAATAATATATGAAACACCGTAGGCGGAAAGTAATAAGGGGCTGATTTCGCCAG
>CAYRMI010000052.1:0-2489 GCA_964425625.1 uncultured Candidatus Saccharibacteria bacterium
TTAAGATTTTTATACAATGCCTTCGGGCTCCGTCCCATAAATATATGGGATAGTAAACGGATTGACAGTTTTAACGAGTTTGGTATTATATTTGTATCAGACCTGAACGGCATCCTAAATGGGTGCCGTTCGCTGTTTTATAGGTCTTCTCCCGGGTCAGTGCGCTTTAACCGTTCACGTAGATATTCGAAATCGAGAAATTTATCTCCAGCAAAACGTTTCATTTCTCGCGCTGTACGCGAGGCGCGTGCGAGAACTAGTACTTCTTTTCCATTCTGTCTCAAAAACTTCAAGACAGGTAAAAAATCACCATCGCCAGAGAGTACTAGTGCCCGATTAAAGGTATCGCGGTCACTCATTAGATAAAAGGCCATATCAACATCACAGTTTGCTTTTCTTAAGGGCAGTCCTTCCGAATCGTAGAAAGTTTTAACCGGCTTCAATACCAGGGTAAATCCAAACTTTTCAATTTTTATATAAAACCGAACTCGCTTTAGATGTCTGTCTAGTAATTTCAGCTCAGCATCAGAGAGGAAGTCACCTTTTGTTTTTACTAAGTTGACCAAATATGTTTCTAGTTCATGAATTGGGACGGTATCGTTTTGTAGGTAATCAAAAGGGAACTTATGAATCTCAACTCCTCCGAAGAAAAATACATTTGAAACATGGTACTTTTCTATCAAGTACTGATAGAGCTTTTTATAGTCCACACTCCAGCCAAGTGACTTTTTGCCACCATAAAAAAGATTAGAAGCGTCAATGTAGACGTGAGTTTTCATGTGTTTATACCCTATTTTATACTGATTTAAATAAATAGTCAACAATTCTGACAAATATAAAGTGCATATTATTAAAACCATTATATATCAGCGTATAATATATAAAAATGTTCACATTTACTTCTAATATATAGACAGCATTATTGACAATAAGTAAAGTGTGGTGTATTATATTCCGCAGAAGATAAGCAATACCGCTTATCACGAACCTTGAAATAATTTGATTCTCTGTCTTAAGTTTTAGGATTGAGTGAGTAATGCATACCTCGCTCTATCCTAAAACTTAGGCTCCCCAGTTGACTGACTCGTATTGAGTAACAGAACTTGGGGTGAGGAGAAATTATGAGCAAGCACGCTTTTGGTTCTATCGACAACGCAAAGGTCTCGGCTGCGATTAGTGGGAATGACGCTGTGTGGCCCCATGAGTACTTCGTTGTCCCAAATGGAACGCGCATCACCTGTAAAGTGATGGATTGTCACCACATTCTTGCAAGAGTCAAGATTGGTGACCATGTCGACCTGGAAGAGCTGGATATTACCTTTAACAACGGTGAGATTGTCTATTGGCTCGAGAAACCGGGCCAGCTCGTCAGGCACACAGGGCCAAAAGGATGACGCAAAGCCGCAGCGCTAGCTGACTGCGGTCTAAAAATTAACTAGCGGTGGCCAACTCGAGGGCCTGCACAACGTGCTACGTCCGTAGAAAGACGGTGGCACGAGGTGAGTCGCTTCCATACAGCATGGAAAGAAGCGGCAAGCGCTAACACTGGTAGATACGCGCAAACTACCCGGTCGCCTGTCCGTGAACGGTGCATTGGCGAGTTGAGTGTCTATTCCTCCTCGCCATCTTTATCAAGTTCATCACAATGTCGTGGTGGACTCGTAGAGATTAGTTCTTTTCAACAACATGGGGAGATCGCATGAACACATTTGATCGGCTTTCGGCGCTCAAGGGGAGAGGACGCGTCGAGATTCGTACTCGGGGCGGTAGCTTCAGGGGTCACGTTGTGGCGCTTAACACGACTGATGTCGAGTTGCATAAATACCACGATTACCGTTGCGAAGATGTGGAGGAAATTGCATACATTCCCATAGAGGAAATATGCATGATCATCCACCGACTGATGCCGGGGTGGTGACTCTTTGCGGAAAGTGATCCGTATCAAATAAATCACCGTCATGGGTAAAGACGTTACTCTTCCCCACTTTATAAGGATTTTGAATCAATTTTGAAATCTTTTAGAGGAAGTTCTTTGAAAAATATCACACTAATTCTGCATAGGTACAAACTTGGTGGTGCCAAGTTTGCTGAAGGCAGATATGTAGGGAGGGGTCCCTGTGTGATCGCACGTAGTGCGCAGACCTCTGGCTGATCAGAGCCACTTTTAACCAGACCGGTGATAGTAAGGACCCGGGTGCTTAGGATGAAGTGTTGAATCATGTATGAACTAGGAAATTCTTTCTAGTCCAGGAATTGTTCACGATTCAACAGCCAAGCAAAAGTGCTAGTGCCGTGAGACACATAACAGCACAGACTACGCAGAAAGACTGATCCTCTCATTCTGCGCGTTGCCTAGAGGCAATGTTACTTCCAAGTGCTGACTACGCAGTATAAGGAAGAACTGGTGTGACGGAGCAACAAACCTCCGTCACACCAGACTCTCGCAAGATGTGTATCTTGCCTGATGAGTCCGAAAGGACGAAAGAGTA
>CAYRMI010000053.1:0-2452 GCA_964425625.1 uncultured Candidatus Saccharibacteria bacterium
CGGTAGGAAGAACCTCAGCTATGCTACCATCATGCTCAGAACTCACTCCTTGATGGGAGGAACTCAGAATGCCTTCTTCATCTCCAGACTCAGAGAGAGAAGGAGACATAGACATAGATAGAACACTCGTTGAACTGCCGTTCAACAGTCGTTCAGCATTTGTTGAACGTCCGCTCAACGTCCGTTTAACGCGAGTTGAACGCTTGTTCAACGACCGTTGAACAGCCGATGCCTTACCAGCAGCAGAAGCCCGGCTCTGCATACCCGCCCCATACGCACGCGCTTCCTCGATCATATCCAGGCTCAAGCCATCGCCGTGGGCGCTGAACAGGTCCACGATACCCGAGAACTCACCTTTGGCGATGCGCTGAAGGTCTGCCTCGGGCATGGGGCCGCGCTGCCACAGGTGGAGCATGACCTTGGTGAGCGCCCCCACTTGGGCGAAGGTGAGGCCGTCGCACAGGAGGCTGTACTTGACGGGGTCGAAGCGCATCCACTCCAGCGGACGTTGAACGCGCGTTGAACGGTCGTTCATCGGTTGTTGGATTCGTTCAGTTGCTTGAGCACGCCCCGGCAGATCTTGATAAAGGCGGTCAGGTCTTCAGCATTCATCTCGATCGCCTGCGTTATGAGGTCTTCGCCATGTGCCGGTCCTATGGTCACGACCGCTTTGTGTTTCGCGTTGACATACACTTCGCAGCGTGTACCACTCTCTTCGATGCAAATCGTTACTGCCATGGTCGTTCTTTGTTTGATGCCTAGTGGGCAAATGACAAATGCCCCGCAGGTACTAACGCCAGTAGCCGCTGGCGCGTTCCCTTTGGGGCGGTGTGTATGTGCTTGCTCATCACGGTCGGCTACCCGTGGCCACCATCGCCTCCGCGTGTTAAAGTACCGGCCATGTCTTCGGTCGGGTTTAGCTCTTCATCCCATGCAATCGGACGCGCAAGCACCTGATCATTGGCCGTGGCCAGCGTTAGGCTCTGGTTCTTGCTCACCAGCGGGCCCTTGCCGCCGCCTTCTTTCCCATCCCTCATGCGGACAAGGATGGGAGCTTCATGGTTGCACGTCAGATTGGGCGAAATGCCTACGGATGGGGCAGAAACGGCTGATGCTTGGCCCGTGGCCGCAATCATCAGCCCTCCGTCGCAGTCGAAGTCCGTCCCGAGGCCACCGCCTCCAGTGCTGCGTGCAGGGATGGTGGGAGCGACTTCCCCCGTGCCTCGGCTCGGCGCAGGATGCCCTTCGAGGCTGTGGCGCTCAAAAAGTACCGCTGCGGCACGTCGCCAGTCTCCAAGATATCCGACAACGAACACACGCTTGCGTCTTTGGGCCACTCCGAAGTACTGAGCGTCAAGAACTCGGTATGCGAACCCATACCCGAGTTGCCACAGCGCCCCGAGGAAGGTTCCAAAATCCCGTCCTCGGTTACTCGACAGGACGCCGGGGACGTTCTCCCATACCACCCACCGGGGCCGGAAGTGGTCAACAGCGCCAAGGAAGACGAGGGACAGGTTGCCACGCGGGTCGTCCATTCCTTTTCGGAGTCCGGCGACGGAGAAGGATTGACATGGGGATCCTCCGCAAACAAGGTCAACGCGCTCATTGATGTTCCAGGATTTGTAGTTCGTGACATCCCCATAGTTCGTGATCTCGGGGTAGTGGTGGCTCAGTACTGCGCACGGGAACTTCTCGATCTCCGAGAAGCCAACGGCTTTCCACCCAAGGGGCTTCCACGCGACACTTGCGGCTTCTATTCCGCTGAACAATGACAGGTAGTTCATCTGCTCTTCCTCCGCTTCGGCTGCTGATACAGGATCCGCTCCCGGACCTCCTCCTGCGCAACAGCCAGTTGCTCGTGATACCTTTTGATGATCGCCTCCCACCCAGGATGCAGCTTCAGTAGCTCATGCTTGGGGGTGTTGTGCCAAAGATCGTGTTCGTAGGCCGTCTTCAGCACGATGTTGTCCTTGCGCAGTCGCATGGAGGGGTAGGTGCCCTTGGGAACAAGGTGGGAGAACTGCCGGACCCACTGCCGCATTGCGTCGTGATCACCACGGCTGTGCGGTCGGTCGGTCAGGAAGATCCCGGACACCTCGCTTCGGTGCGGCCGCTCATCCCAGATCTCGTCGAACAGGTCAACCTCGGATGGCCGTCCACTCCTTCGGTCGCTGACCTTGCGCAGCGGGGCGCCGCGTTTCATGGGCTTCCCGCGCTTCTTAAAGCCACTACGCTTCATTGGGCGACCGGCTGCTCGATCTCCTCCTTCCAGTGCAGGAATCGGGGGAATTGGCGGTTGGCCTTCTCCAGCAGGAGGTCGGCAACATCCCCGGCGAACCGGCCTCGGATCGAATCGGTGTTGTTGGGCCGCTTGATCTCGCGCCAGTGGAGTGTGTAGTACTTGGATGGCTTCTTCTTCATGATGTGCTTGCTGTCGTTTGTAAGTGTTTGT
>CAYRMI010000054.1:0-2451 GCA_964425625.1 uncultured Candidatus Saccharibacteria bacterium
CATGAAGTCAGACTTTTCTTTGCGCGAGCGATGGGATTTGAAACTTACAGTTTCAACTATGACCCCCACCCCCGAACTATTCACAGCCATATTTTAATTAATCCCTCTCATTAGGTACAGTATTCCATCCTCTGTGCGCACTACGAAGTATTTCCTCGTCTAGAATGAGGTTGTGTATTTTGTATAACTCAAGCAACTATCCGCGTTCAATGACGCATGACGTATATGCGTGTTTTCGAGTGTCTCAGGCAGTACAACGGTATTTAGATACCAGAAGCTGTATCGAGATCACTCACGTTCGTAGTGCCCACAGAAGGCAGAATGTTGTTTTTGTATGGAGTATTGGTAGTGACCATTTTCCACATAATACCGAGTATCTTTCGAGCTAAGGCAACTCGGGCTTTCTTAGCGCCACAAATCGGTGCCAGTCTTTGGATGAAGGCATAGAGTTCTGGAGCGTTACCAGCTCGTATACGCATCGCCGTTTCTACCAATACAGTCCGTAGTGGTGCAGAACCAGCGTGGGTAATGGCACCATACTTAACCACTTCTCCGGAAGAACGTTGTCGTGGGACTAGTCCGGCAAAACTGGCGAGCTTCTTGCTGTTTCCGAACCGGGTGAAATCATCAACCTCGGCCACAATAGTTAGGGCAGTGATAATCCCCACTCCAGGAAAGGTCATCAATAGTCTTGCGGTCGGATGTTGTGGCAATAGTCTAACTAACTGTTCATCAAACGGAATGGTTCGTTTTTCAAAGTCCTCTACCAGCAGGTGCAATTGTTTCAGTATAAAGTTATTACCTTTAAGTATGTCTTCTTTTCCTTTCTTAAACATGGGATTACCACTCTTGATTTCGTGGAGTCCTTGAGTGGTAGCGATACCATGAATTTGATTCTTGATACTAGTACGTTGCCGAATAATGAAGTTCCGCTCCCGAAGCAATAGTCGTAGCTGATAGATAGATTCAGAAGCCTTGTGGGCTTCAGGGAAGTACCCGGCCAACAACAAATTTGCCAGCGTTCGAGCGTCTTCAGTGTCGGTCTTTTTGGTACTCTTAGCGATGAGCTGTATCTTTCTTGGATGGGCTATATGCACATCCATACCACTTTCTTCCAGCAGTCCGGATACCCAGCGCCAACCGGCAACGGGTTCAATGGCTACTTGTATTTGATCAGGCGATACAGGCAGTTTTTTAACGGCAGTGATAATATAGGTTGGATGGCAGGGCACGTCTTCTTTCCAGAGTTCTGTTCTCTGTTCATCCATTAAGACCCACACACTTGATTTTTTGTGCAGGTCAATGCCAAGGGTATACATAATATGCTTGGTTAAATTGATAAAAGCGATGATGTATTAGCATCATCGCTTTTATCGTAGCAGGTGGGGGTCATGGCGTCAGTACCCCAATTGGCTACTTTAGTTCCTTTCAGTCACAAAGTAGCTCAATCGGGCTTCGAATCCTTAGGCCTAAAATACAAAAAGCCAGCCGAAAGGCCGACTCTTTGTATTTTGGGTGCACCCGCCAGGACTCGAACCTGGGACGACTGTTCCGAAGACAGTAATGATATCCACTTCACCACGGGTGCATTTAAGCCTTGAATAATACAATTATTTTTGCTTATATTCAAGTGCTAACGCTGAAATCCAAGTCTTCATCTTGAGCAGAAGCCTACCACTGCGTGGTACCTCTATTCGAAGACATCCTTCATAACCTGGTCTAGTTTTGTATCTGTAAGCACTTGGTTTATATACAGTTTTTTTAAATTGTTCGATTTTAATAGATAGATTTTTAGCCCACTTCTCTTCACAACTTTCATGGGCATAGGCATTATGAAGAAACAATCGAAAACCTATATCCTGACGCTTATATTGAGTATATTTTTCAAGCCAAGCCAATATAACTTCAACCATATCACTGTCAGAATTTGTAAATTGAAAAGTTGTACTGCGCTTAGCGCCCTCTGCCCAATATAGACCGATGCCTGTTTGAAACAAAGGATCTTCTCTAAAACTCTGAAATTCTTGCTTGGCAATTTGAATAGTTTTTTGATCTCTTTGCATTTTATTAGCATGATGTGCGGCGGCCGCCTTAATTCTTCCACGCGAAATATTCTTATCCAATCGAGTTCTAAGATAAGACTTTTCGGCTCTAGTAAGTGGTAGGTCTTTGAGCCAAAGTGACAAAGAGCTCTTCGCTACCTTTACTTCTTTAAGAATATCGTTGTATGAATAACCCTTTCTCCGAAGCAATACCGCCCGCTTTTTTTCTTGAACCAATTCTTTCATATTATAATTATATGAATTTAGAGTTCGAATGTATACATCTTGCGGTGTACAAAGTGGCAATTTACACATACAATCATTGTGTATGATTCCTGCGTTATCAATTCCACTCTCCGTTAAAAAAATCAGCGACACTCTCGAGAAAAACGGTTTTGAAGCCTACTTA
>CAYRMI010000055.1:0-2275 GCA_964425625.1 uncultured Candidatus Saccharibacteria bacterium
ACGGAAGACGAACAGTATTATTACCGGACCGCAAACAATTCCTGCTCACACAAAAACCGCTTCATGATATGAAAACTGCAATCGTAATGACAGCCTATAACAGGGATGAATTGTTGAGAAGGACCCTTGAGTCCTTCCAGCAATACAAGGACAAGGATTATTTTATAATTATCGACAAGGATCCGGATCCTAAAGACTATTTCAATTCAGGCATTGCCTACAACAGGGCTTTCCCCAAAGCACTCGAGCAGGATCCGGATATAGTGATCATCCAGAATGCTGAATGCTATCATGCCGGAGATATCATTGGTTATGCCGAAAAACATCTGACGGATAAAAATTATATTTCCTTCGGATGCTATTCCCTTCCGAAAGATTCTCTCATCCCTCCGCCGATCCGCTGGAATGAGGGAGCCAGATATGACGGACAGTCAGCCTGGTACAATCATCCGGTTTACCGACCGGTCGGGTATCATTTCTGTGCTGCAATAACCGCGAAGAATCTTCGCAAGTTGAACGGGTTTGATGAAAGATTTAAAGACGGGAAAGATTATGAAGATAACTTTTTCCTGTATCAGATCCGGAAGCTCGGACTTCAGATCGAAATAACTGCCGATCCTTTTGTTTATCATCAGTGGCATTATATCGCTCCCAGGCTGGGTAAAAATAACAAAGCTCTTTATGATGAGTTGGTTAAAACCGAGGATTATAGGGCCGTCCATTTAATAAATCAGGAACTATGAAAATTTTAGTTACAGGTTCAAAGGGTGTAATTGGTTCGTGGCTGGTGAATAAGCTTATAGGTCATGAAGTTTTCGGAATCGACCTATATCACGCTGAAGGAGAAGCGGGCTTTATTCAACAAATGGGACATTTGAATAATTACAGCAGATGTGATATTTCTGATTACCGTCAACTTGAGAGGATTATTCAAAAAGGATTTGATCTCGTTTATAACTGTGCCGCGGAATTTGGAAGATGGAATGGTGAAGATTATTATGAACAACTCTGGAAAACGAATGTCATTGGGCTCAAGAATATTCTTCGATTGAAGGAGAAATATAACTTCAGGCTTGTTCACTTTAGTAGTTCGGAAGTTTATGGCGATTATAATGGAAGGATGACTGAACGTATATTAGATTTCATTCCGATAAAGCAAATGAATGATTATGCAATCAGTAAATGGGCCAATGAACTTCAGATCTATAATCATAATCAGGATACTGTTATTGTAAGGCTTTTCAATACATATGGCCCGGGTGAATGGTACCATCCATACAGGTCTGTAAACTGCAAATTTTGCTATCATGCTCTCAAAGGTTATCCAGTAACAGTATACCAGGGACACCAGAGAACAAGTACCTATATCGAGGACTGTATTGATGCCCTTATTTTATTCACAGAAAATTTTGTACCGGGAGTTTATAATATAGCAAGCGACCAACTTCACACAATTGAATCACTTACAAATCTGATTTGGGAATATACCGGAGCATCAAGGGATCTGATAAATTACTCTTCATCTGAATTTAAAACCACAAAAAAGAAAGTTGTTGATAATAACAAGATAAAATCACTTGGGTTCAAAGAAACAGTCAATTTAAGAACTGGAGTTCATAAGACTATCGACTGGATGAAAAAATACTACGGATTATGAAAATACGTCTCCTCATATGGGTTACTTCCGACTGCAACCTTAAATGTCCAAACTGTTCCCAGGCATACACCATGGAAATGTATCGCCATTACCAAATGTCGATTGACGAAATAAATGCGATTATCACTAGCTGCATCGAAAGGGAAATTCATTTTGATGTAATTGAGCTTACCGGAGGCGAGCCATCCCTATGGGAAAATCTTGAGTATGGAGTAATTGCCTTTCAAAAAATCTGTAATGAGGTTACTCTTGTTACTAATGGTAATAATCCTGACAGAATAAAATCTCTTAATCTTAAAAGCTGGCTTGTTTCTTCATCACAGGCAACAAAGGAACAGCTTAGGCAATACGAAGGATGCCCGGTTATTTATAATTCGCATAAACACAAGCCTCTTCCTGAAAAGGCATTTGAGGATTCCCTGCCGGCCGATTGCTGTGTCCGGATCAGCCCGGAAGGCAATGAACAGAATAACCTTTTATATCTCAAAGGATTTGTCTGGTATTGCTGCAATGCTTATGCTCTTACACGGAACATTTACTTTATTGACCGCTCGATCTTCATCAGCTTTAGTGAAGACTTCCTTTCATTCTACAATAATAAGAAGTTCGACAGGCACA
>CAYRMI010000056.1:0-2167 GCA_964425625.1 uncultured Candidatus Saccharibacteria bacterium
CGTACAATAAAGCAGTAATACTTATGAAAACAACTTTAGGCTTTTATGGTGGAGTCGGATCGGTAACGGGAGCAAACTTTATGTTGGATACGGGAGAGGTGGCTATTTTGGTTGATTGTGGCTTGGTGCAAGGAGATCGCTTTGCTATGACCAAAAATGCCGAGCCTTTTGTCTATGACCCCGGGACGATTGATTATTTGTTGGTAACACATGCTCATGCTGATCATATTGGCCGGATACCAAAGTTGATCAGAGATGGTTTTAAGGGTGTTGTCTTCAGTACTACAGCGACTAAGGAGTTATCGGCTGTCATGCTCCGTGATGCACTAAAGGTAATGGAGTTTGAGGCTAAGCGCTATGGTTATGAGCCTTTGTATGAAGAAGAAGATATCAACGCGACTTTAAGTGCTTGGCAGACAGTGCGGTTTGAAGAAAAGTTTAGCCTAAAAGATAATATTACCGCTTGGTACACTGATAGTGGTCATATCCTTGGCTCGGGCATGATACATCTCACGCGTAACGATAAGAAAATTGTCTTTACTGGTGATATTGGTAATGTCCCTCAGCCACTTTTGTCGGCGCCGGTCGTTCCTAAGGATTATGATTATCTCGTGATGGAGAGTGTTTATGGTGATCGCTTACATGAGCAGGTAGCTGAACGAACTGAATTGTTAAAGCGCTACATTGATGAGACACAAAGAAAGCATGGTACGCTCATAATCCCTGCCTTCTCTCTAGAGCGCACTCAGGCGATGTTGTATGAGATAAACAACTTAGTCGAATCGGGTGCAATTAAGTCTTTGCCGGTATTTTTGGATTCACCCTTGGCCATTACTGTTACTGATTTATATCGTAATAACACGAGCTACCTTCGGCCCGAGATTCAAAACCAAATCAAACAAGGGGACGATATTTTTAACTTTTCTGGCCTAAAGTTTACCGCCAGCATGGCTGAGTCCAAGGCCATAAACGCCGAGCGGGGAGCCAAGATTATTATTGCTGGCTCGGGCATGAGTCATGGGGGCCGGATTCGTCGCCACGAGAGAGAATATCTTGATGATACCAATACTACAGTTCTGCTCGTAGGTTATCAGTCAGTTGGTAGTGTTGGTCGCTTACTGCAAGACGGTGCCAAGACGGTCAATATCGATGGAGAAAAAGTAAAAGTAAGAGCAGAGATTGCCATGATTCAGGGTTTCTCTGGGCATGCCGATAGAGATCAGCTGGTAGAGTTAGTGGCTCATGGTGGCGATAAGGCTAAACAGATATTCGTGACGATGGGAGAGGAACGCTCTTCGCTTTTCTTGACTCAGCGCCTACGCGATTATCTCGGTCTCAACGCTACAGCCCCGGAAGAAAATCAGGAAGTAGAAATTGAATTTTAATACTTGCAAAAGACAATAAAGTGTGCTCTAATTAAATTAGTAGATTTTCGTAGTGTCCGCTGATTAATAAAATGAGACGAACCAGCAAAACGGCAATATCTGATATTTTGCTGGTTCGTCTCATTGGAACGGACACAACTGAGATTTGGAGAAGCTAGATGGAAAAAAGTACCATGCACAAGCCGGCGCCTCAAACTCCGCCAGCCCAACCGTCCGCACCCAAGACATCGCCGGTCACCGACACAAACGGTGACGTCGCCCGCGCCCTCTTCGACCGCTATGGCACCTTTGGTGATGCCAAACCATCTTGGAGCTAGACACAACGGCTCCGGTCAGAGCCCTTATCTCGCGTTTACGCGGAGTAAGGGCTCTATCTTTTTGTAGTTTATGCACTAAGACTTGCAAAATTCTCAAGAAACGGCAAAAAAGCTCCATTTTTGGAGCTTTTTTGCATTTTTATCAGTATTACCAAATTAACTTTAGAGAAACTTTAGACTTCCAGTTCCAGCGATTTGCCTAAGGAAGGGCAAATCGAGAACTAAGTTCGCCATAGTCGCTTTGCTCGTTGGCTTACTTAACCGATTCTACTAGTCTTCCGAAGGCTTCCGGTCGGTCTTTGGCTAGAGTAGCTAGGACTTTGCGGTCTAATTCAATATTCTTAGTTTTGAGAGTATTGATGAAGCGACTGTACTTTAGACCAAAGGCCAGCAGAGCGGCGTTGATGCGTACGGTCCAAAGACGACGGAAGTCGTTCTTCTTGTCCTTGCGGTGAGCAAAGGCAT
>CAYRMI010000057.1:0-2063 GCA_964425625.1 uncultured Candidatus Saccharibacteria bacterium
TGAAGCGAATCGCGCGCTCTAGTTCGATCGTGCACCAGCGTTTGGGTTTCGGCTGGCCATTCCTGCAGGCGCATCCGCTAGGTTTGAACCGGGAGAAGAAAACGCCGTGCCGCTCGTTGCTTTTGGTGGCAACCGGCTTGCACAAGGTCTAAACGGACTCACTGAAGGGATGTTGGATGACCCGGAGGTCAAAAGAAAGGCTGTGGCGCTTGGTATTGGTCGAGGGTTTGAAAAATGAGGCGCACCATCATCATCAGCATCGTTAACGGCTTGCAGAAGGAACGGCTATGGATGATTTGAAACATGTGGCAAGTTACATGATCGTTGGCCTATTAGGCGCCTTAAGTCTGTAGCTGGTCGTAATTGGGCTCAAGTAGTGGCTCCTTTAATGGCCGGTTAACCTTCAACAGTTTCCCGTGTGCTCCAACTAAAAGTCGCCTTGAAGAGGTGACTGGTTAGAGGGGGCTCCGAAAATTCGGACAGTGTGATAAGTGGTAGCCTGGCTTCACCGAAGCCACCGAACGGTGGTGACACAAAGGAGCGAGGCAATGAAACGAACGAGACGGAATCACGGAGCGACCTTTAAGGCCCAGGTGGCGTTGGCCGCGGTCAAAGGGGACAAGACGCTCGCCGAGTTGGCGGAGCACTTCCACGTTCATCCCAGCCAGATCACCGAATGGAAGCAGCAACTGCTGGCCCGAGCGGCGGACGTGTTTGGCGGGTCCAACCGACCGTCGGATGCCCCTGATCTGAAGACGCTGCACGCGAAGATCGGCCAACTGACCCTGGAGAATGATTTTTTAGAAGGGGCGCTCACCAAGGCGGGCTTGCTGAGCGCAAAGCGATGATCGACCCGACGCACCAATTGGCTGTTGTACGCCAATGTCAGCTACTTGGGCTAGCCCGGTCCACCGCGTACTACCAACCGCGACCGGTCACCGACACGGCGCTGGGACTGATGCGCCGGATTGACGAGCTGCATCTGCAATATCCGTTTGCTGGTGCTCGGATGTTACGCGATGTCCTCCGGCGGGAGGGGTATGGCGTGGGACGGCGCCAGGTCGCGACGCTGATGCGCCGGATGGGCATCACGGCAATCTATTGTAGGCCGCGCACGAGCCAGCGCCATCCCGCCCACCGAATTTATCCGTACTTACTCCGCCAGCTGACGATCACCCGTCCGAATCACGTCTGGGCGGCCGATATCACCTACATTCCGATGCGACGCGGCTTTGTGTATCTGTGTGCCATTCTGGACTGGGCCAGTCGACGGGTGCTGGCCTGGCGATTGTCGAACACGTTGACGACGGACTTCTGTGTGGAGGCGGTGCAAGAAGCTGTCACCCGGTGTGGGAGTCCCGAGATCTTCAACACCGATCAAGGGTGCCAGTTCACCAGCCAGGAATTCACCGGGTTTCTCAAAGACCGGGGGATTCAGATCAGCATGGATGGGATCGGGCGGTGGCGGGATAATGTCTTCGTCGAGCGGCTGTGGCGGAGTCTCAAATATGAAGAGGTCTATCTCCATGCCTATGAGAACGTCCGCAACGCGCAGCAGAGGGTAGGACGCTATCTGACTTTTTATAATGAGATCAGGCCGCATCGCGCGCTTGACGGATGCACGCCCGATCGCGTGTACTGGGACAACCTACCTGCACGGCCGACGGCCGCGTAGGCGTTTACGGCTAGGCACCACTTAAGAAGTGACAGATTCTGTCCAAAGAAGCGGAGCCACCTCTATTATCACAGGCACTATCGTGCTAATGCACCGTATATTGTCCTCTTTGGCACAGTCCTCGATACCATGGTCGTTAATGCGATTATGATCGGCCGGAGCTTCACTCTGAACCCACCGCAGTGGGCTGGGGTGGGGGCCATTTCTTGTGTGGTCACGAATAATATGCTGCGTCGGCGTGTGGCTGAACTGTTAAGCCAATACAAAGCTGAGTGCGGAGCGTGATATCTCGCGATGGGGCTCACCTAAATCGTTCACTTCTTGAGCAGGTGATCTTCGAGTTCTACTCACGATTCCAGACCGAATCAACTACTGTTAACGGCATCCA
>CAYRMI010000058.1:0-2016 GCA_964425625.1 uncultured Candidatus Saccharibacteria bacterium
CTCAAGCCGCAAAAGCGCTACGCCCTGGCGGTGATCTTCATCCGGGCGCAGCATGCCCAGTCCCTGGATGATGCCGCGGATCTGTTTATTCGCCTCATGCAGAACCTGGAAAACAATGCCAGGCAGAAATTGCTCTCCTTCCAGCAGGAGCGCGTCCACAAGACCGACATGCTGGTCGGGCAGCTCAAGGACATCCTGGGCGCCTACCAGCTGGATGGGACCGACACCCAACGCGTCGAAGCCATCAGCACCACCCTGGTGGCCGAGGTGGGCGAGCTGCTCAACGAATGCGAACAGCATCTGGCCTATGCCGGGCGCAACCACCTGCCGTTCCTGCTGCAGCCGTACAAGATGGTGCGAGCACAGCTACTCAACTGCATCGACATCGCGTCGCCCAAGGCCAGCAGCGAGGACCTGGTGGTAGAGCGGCTGATGGAGGCCCTATCCAAACTGCGCGACAACCGCGCCGACACCGTGCCGTTGGACATGTTGGGTCTGAGTGAAGACACGGATTTGCGTTGGATGTCGGCCCAGTGGAGAAAGCTTGTGCTGGTCAAACCTGAGGGAAAAGGCCGCGTGGGCGCTGTTCGTCGCCGGTATTTTGAGCTGGCCGTCATGCACGCTGTCAAGGACGACCTGAAGTCTGGAGACCTCTTCATCAAGTTTGGAGAGCGCTATGACGACTACCGCGAGCAGTTGGTTGACGACCAAACCTTTGAACGCGAGCTGGGTGACTATGGTCAAGTCACGGGCATCGAGACCGACCCCAGTAGCTTTGTGTCCAAGCTGAAATCGTCCATGGCCCAGCGGGCCATGGAAATCGATGCCGGTTTTCCGGAAAACGCCCATGCAGAAATCGTCGATGGGCGCCTGATCCTCAGAAAGCCGCCTCGCTCCGACATCGTCGAGGCCGCTGCGCGCATCGACGGCATGATCACCGAGCGGATGGAGGCGGCCAGCATCGTGGACGTGATGATCGACACAGAGCGCTGGCTGGACCTTCACAAGCTGTTTCGTCCGCTGGCGGGGACCGACAGCCGCCTAGAGGACTTGCGCATGCGCGTGATCACGACCTTGTTCTGCTATGGCTGCAACCTGGGTCCTGTTCAGACCGCCAAGTCGATCAAAGGGTTGAGCCGGCGTCAGATTTCCTGGCTGAACCTGAAATACGTCAGCGAAGACCTTCCGGACAAGGCCATCGTCAAGGTGATCAATGCCTACAACAAGTTCGAACTGCCCAGTTACTGGGGCACAGGCAAACACGCGTCGGCCGATGGCACCAAGTGGAACCTGTACGAGCAAAACCTATTGTCCGAGCACCACATCCGCTATGGTGGTTACGGCGGCATCGGCTACTACCATGTCTCCGACAAGTTCATCGCGCTGTTCAGTCACTTCATTTCTTGTGGCACCTATGAGGGCATCCACATCCTCGATGGGCTGATGAGCAACGAGTCCGACATTCGGCCCGACACGATCCACGGTGACACGCAGGCACAGAGCTACCCGGTTTTTGCGCTGGCCCATCTGCTCGGGATCCAGCTCATGCCGCGCATCCGGGGCATCCAGGACCTGAAATTCCATCGCCCGCAGGCGGGCACCGTGTACCAGAACATCAATGCGCTGTTCAGCGACGTGATCGACTGGCAGTTGATTGAACTGCATCTGCCGGCGATGCTGCGGGTGGCGGTGTCCATCAAGACGGGTAAGATCACGCCGTCGGCCATCCTACGCCGGCTCGGCACCTACAGCCGCAAGAACAAGCTGTACTTCGCGTTCGTCGAACTCGGCAAAGTCATCCGGACCATGTTTTTGCTGAGCTACATCGGGGACGTAGGGCTGCGCAAGGTGATCCACGCCGAAACTAACAAGAGCGAGCAGTTCAACGGCTTTGCTGGATGGTCGTTTTTCGGGGGAGAGGGGATCATTGCCGAAAACATTCGGCACGAGCAGCGCAAGGTCATCAAGTACAACCACCTCGTTGCCAACATGATCATTTTGCACAACGTGGTGGGC
>CAYRMI010000059.1:0-1712 GCA_964425625.1 uncultured Candidatus Saccharibacteria bacterium
CTCTTCAAATCGGTAGTCTATGTGTGTTTTTCCATTTCCTCGTAGCTCACAAATGAAGTCCAACTCCTCTGTGGTAATTCTGTGTCTGTATCTTTCCATCTTTATTTAATTTAGTTCGCTAATTTATTTGCCATTTGGCAAATGCTTATAGTATAGTCGGCAAATGATTCAATTGCCTCTTCCTTGGTCATTACTCCGTCAAGAAGGTCGTTAATAGTCCCTTCAATGTAGTCTCGCGCATCCTGAGCCGTCTTAATGTCTGTTGCTTACATTATCATTTCTTTCTATAATTCTTACAATTTGCACTTCTCAATAGTAAAGCTCGTTCCTGGAAGAGACATCTTCCTAAAATCGGTCTCTTGTCAAAGGAGAGGCTGGTAAAGTCTGGCACGATATACTCGCAGGTTTCATAAAAATCGGCCTTAATTTCTGCATCTTTTATCCTTTTAACCTTTGCCATATGTTTTTCTTTTCAGTACCATATAATCTATATTCCGCAAACCGCTTTCCGTTCTTCTCTACCATCTCCATTACAATATTCCAGCCCTTGCATCGTAGGTCGAAAATCCTTCCCGATAGTCGCATACAATCGAACTTTAATAATGCCTTAATCGGAGTTAGCCTATTACCTTTTTGCAGATAATTTAAAATCATTTCCTCTTGTGATAATTCTTTTGTTTTCATAGTTAAAATTGTTTAGTTATTACATACCCTCTTCCTTTCAGAAATTCAATAGCCTCCAGCTCTGTGATAGCCCCATTATAATCATATCTCACATTACAAGTTGGTTCTGATTCACTTGGGTAGTTGGCTGTCTTTTTAGCAAGATAAAGAAAATAACCCGGGTTAAAATCTCTGATAAAGGCGCGTCTCTCAGAGCTTTCTAATAATATTCCATCTAAAGGTCTTTGCAGAATTTCACCACAAACAAACACATTAATAGAAATATAATTATTATTTTCAGCATCATCGTAACCCCAGTTCGATAAATTTTCCTCATCCTCCTTGTACCCCATTTTAAGGAGTTCATCTCTGAGAAGCTTCTCATACTGCTCCTTGGTACATTTCATGCTTACCTTTTGTGTGAATTTTGTTTCCATTTTTTAGTCCTTTAAATTATTTATCAATTTTTTGGCACTAATAAGTGTTTAGTGCCGATTTATAGCCCATATTGTACTGCCATTTCCCGCGCAATAAAGAAATGTATTCCACTTGAGCATTCATTCCATCTGTCCTCATCAAAATCATCCACTTTAACAATTTCTCCAACTTTGTATATAAAATTGCTATCTTTATCTGATGCAATTTCTCGTATTTCAAGAGAATTGCCTTCTATATCCTGAATGTCAAGAACCTCTGCCTCCGAACATCTACATTTTAATGTTGTAGCAGAACTCCTTTTTGCTAATTCGGTAATTCTTAATTTAATAATATTGCCTTGTGCTTTTTTCCATCCAATAAAACTTCCTTCTTGCGGACACTGTAATAATAAGAATCCAGTTGCTTCATTATGTTTTGTGTCGCGAAGGTCGGCAGAGCGAAGATCGGCACAGCGAAGGTCGGCAGAGCGAAGGTCGGCAGAGCGAAGGTTGGCATAGCGAAGGTCGGCAGAGCTAAGGTTGGCATAGCTAAGGTTGGCAGAGCTAAGGTCGGCACAGCTAAGGTCGGCACAGCGAAGGTCGGCAGAGCTAAGGTCGGCAGAGCTAAGGTTG
>CAYRMI010000060.1:0-1709 GCA_964425625.1 uncultured Candidatus Saccharibacteria bacterium
CGACTTGGCCGACCACGACGTACTTTAGTTTGGTTGTAGAACTAGTAAGTTCTGATTTAGGTGTCGACGTATTAGCGCTCGCGATTACTTCCTCACTGACTTGAACTGACACATCGACCAGAACCACACTAACCACGGCAGCCAACCCTAATAAAGCTATCCCTAACCAGCCGCTTCTTGCTATCACTTCTCTAGCAACATGTTTCATAGGTTTACAATATACCCCATGGGGTATATAATAGTCAAGGCTCAAAGCTTTGGTCAACTAATCTCTCTGATAAACTATTTATATGAATATAGATAAAAATCTACAAAAAAATATCATCAACCGCCTCAACCGCGCTGAAGGGCAGATTCGTGCCCTGCGTCACCTGCTAGAGGAGTCTGATACCGAAAACTGCAAAGAATTCATCACCCAAATAAAAGCTGCTCGTAGTGCCCTCAAGCGCGCTAGCGAACAATACATCCTCGGTCATATAAACCGTTGCGAAAGTCTTCCGAAAAAAGATCGGGCTGAGAAAATCGAAGAAGCTATCAATCTATTAGCTAGTGACTAGCTTTGACTTTAATACGTTTTACGAAGTAGAGACGATTATTAGTACAATCTGTCTAGTTGAGTAAGAGTAATAAAAGCAACGCATCAGTACTGACGCGTTGCTTTTACTTGAAGAAGAAAAGTGTTTAAAACCACTTAATAATTTATTCAGCTGGGCATACACCGTTTTCCTTGTCCCACTCACCCTCAGCACAGAGCGCATTGAGTGTAATAGAATAATGTGCTGTCTTATCGCCCTCGCCCTGAACTGTCAACCCCATTTCCTGCCAACCAATATTATAGCCTGGGTGTGGTGTCGCTGGCCGTCTATCAAGACGCACGGTTCTTGATCCTGTAATACCACGGGTACTAAAGGCTGGATTGCTTTGGATAAGATTTGAATCAAGTCCAGAAAAATTTAAAACTGCATCAATAGCATTTTGAGTGGTCCACCCAATTGTGATTGAACAATTAGACTTCCCAGGGAGAATGCGACACTTTTCATTAATGGTCTTGCTGGTAGTCTTACTGGTTGCAGTTCCTCCCTTACCATCATCAAAGGTGAAGGATAAATTCGCCGTTGGGGCAGGAGCGTATTAGTAGTGCCTATTACGCAACTTGATCCATTCCAGGTTGTACCTGATACACAAGCCACAGTCACAGTCTTAGTAACTTCTTTTTTTGCTCCACGACCATCCAGTTCACTGAAGCACTTGGCGTTAAAAGTATACTTACCTGGTGTATGCACTCTGGTATCTGTGAATGTCGTCTTGTTGTCAGCCGAACTAAGGTAAGTTTTAGTCACTTTATAGAGAGTACCTGCAATTGGTTCTCGTACACTAGTGAGGCGACAACTCTTAGCACCGGTCGAGGTGAGATTGTACGTGAGAACATCACCTGGATATACGGCTGAAGAAGGAGTTATCTTCAAGTTTACGCTTATGATGTTGGCGTGAGGGTTTTTCCAAAGTCAGCTAAACATTGAAGTAGGGGTGTTGTCTGTGTCCAGCCACACTGACCGTCTGATTGTCGTTCGCACGTTGCGGTCTGGTAGCAACTATACTCAGGTTTGTATTCGCAGGTGGTAATAAGCTCACCAACTGGTTTATCCGAACAAATCTGGTTACTACATCCACCAACATTACACTTCCCTATCGGTTTGGTAATCTCGGTA
>CAYRMI010000061.1:0-1661 GCA_964425625.1 uncultured Candidatus Saccharibacteria bacterium
AAGTGGTTTGGGAGACCTATCGCCACACCCTAAATTAATAACAACCTAATCGGCGAACATATAACCCCTCCTATCACTTGAAAATAAGATGCTAAATGTGTTTAGACATTACACCTAATTATTGACAATATAACTGTTGTATATACAATAGTTATATATGAAAACTGTCTTAAATGTTAAAACCGATAAAGAGGTAAAAGAAAGGGCTCAGGCACTAGCCAAGCATATGGGTATTCCCCTTTCAACTATTGTGAATGCTCACCTAAAAGCTTTTATCGAATCTGGAGAATTTACGGTTACTCGTGAACCACAACTACGCCCAGAGGTAATAAAAGAAATTAATGAAGCGATTAGAGAAGTCAAAGCGGGTGTAAATATGTCTCCGCGCTTCAAGAGCGCCAAAGATGCACTAGCTTGGCTCAATAAGTAACAGTCGATTCTATGGAAATAGAATTTAGAAAAGAATTAAAGAAGCAGTATAAAAAACTGCCCAAAAAGATTCAAGAAAAATTTGACGAACGGCTTGGGCTATTTATGGAAGATAAACATCATCCACTGCTTAAACTTCATACCCTAACCGACATAGATTACCCGATACAAACCATCAATATCACAGCGAACTACCGAGCTCAATTACTGCAGACAAAAAACGTTATTTCTTTTTTGCAGATTGGCACCCATAGTGAGTTATATGGGTAGTAGCTGAGATTTTCTAAACGAGATAAGGCGAAAGGCAGAAAAATTTGCGAGCAATCAATATCAGAATTTGTAACATCCAAATTTGAATGAGTCACGAGGCGAGCAAGAAAAAAGACTCGACCGGGACAAGAGTCCAAGGAGGGTCTTTTTTCGTAGTATGACAATACAAAACTCCATGCTCGTTGGTAGCTGAGATTTTCTAAACGAGACAAGGCGAAAGGCCGAAAAATTTGCGAGCTGTACTTAGACGTACAGTGAACAAATTTTCGGCCTTTCAACGCAGTATCGTAACGAAAATGTCTGCTACCAGGCGAAGTGGGCAAACGCTCGGTTCGCCTCCGCCATCTTGTGCGTATCTTCCTTCTTCTTGACGGCGGCTCCTTCTTCCTTGGCCGCGAGCTTAAGTTCAGCGGCTAAGGCTTTGTGCATTGGTACGCCTTTTTGCTTGCGTGCGCCAGAGATAATCCAACGGAGAGCTAGAGCCATCCGTCGTTCTGGTCGAACTTCACGTGGCACCTGATAGTTGGCACCTCCCACTCGACGGGAGCGCACTTCCATCATTGGACCGGCGTTTCTTACGGCGGTATTAAATACCTCTAGTGGGTCTTGGGCGTCCTTCGCATTTTTGATTTCTTCAAACGCTGCATAAACGATCTTTCGCGCAGTCTCCTTTTGACCACGAAGCATGATGTAGTTGATGAGGCGCTCGACGTCTACAGATTTGTAGACTACGTCTGGTGAAACGACTGGTCGTTTCTTAATTGGACGTCGCATTATTGATTTTCTTAACGAGCGTAGCGAGTCTTGGAAAATCTGTAGTTCTTAAAATTCTCTTTCTAATGAATTTTAAGAACCGGAAGTTCTAGTACTTACTACGTATTCTAATAACATCGGCTAAGATATTAAGAATGAGGAGTGTTATGACATTCTTCATTCTTCGCATAATTTGATTCCGAAGAGTT
>CAYRMI010000062.1:0-1569 GCA_964425625.1 uncultured Candidatus Saccharibacteria bacterium
GTGACAACCCACGTGAAGTTAGTTGCCACCGCTTGCGCATTCACGCCAACTACCAGCACCAGAATCAGCACGACCGCCACAATGACACCCGTCATTGTCTTACGCATGACGCCCTCCCTTAGCTGGCAGTGCCATCCGCCCAGATCGCATTGTTGACGTAGCGTGCCGTGCCGTTCGTGCGGTCGCCCACGCCAACACCGAACTCGGTGAAGAACATCATGTATTGCAGCGGATACACAGCGCCAGCGCCGGAACGTGGGTCAGGGAAAGCCTGAATCGTCGGGCGAAGCGGTGCGTTCTTCTGCACACGGATGCGCAGCGGGTTGCGCTGCGAGTTAGCGCCGTAGCTCTTCCACGCAAAGCCGTAGTACTGCGGCACGCCCGGCACAACCCAAACCTTGCAATCGTGAATCGTGCCGATGGCGTAAGCGCCGTTCATCAGGTAGGTTGGACCAAACGAGGCCAAATCCTGAGTGCTGCCATAGGTGACAAGGCTGCGAGATGTCGGCACAAAGCCGGTCAGACCCTCAACCGTCGTCTGGTCGCTGATGCCGATGACGAACTCATAGGGCGGTAGGTGCCCGTGCTCAAGCAGTTCGGCTTTGGCGTCCTGGAATACAGCCGCCGTGAACGCACCGCCCGCAATCGGGACGTAATGCTCATGCGTGCTAGTGAACGTGTTGCCACCATACGCAGGCGGCGTGAAATCGACCGAAGTCGAGGCGGCAGTAGTGGCGAAACCAGGCGAGTAGCCGCTAGACCCAAGCCCGTCAGCCGTACCGCTATCGTCGCCACGCTTCAGCAAGCGAGTCAGCAACTCGACACGCCACTTGTCACGGACATCCTTCACGGCGTCCTGGATGTCGGCGTCAATCTGCGGCATGCGAGCTTTGCGCAGGTAATCCCAAGTCCAGCCGAGCGCACGGTCAAACGACTTCAGCGGCAGCATGTGCCCCTGCGTGTCACTGCGCTTGGCATCAGGCCGCCCATACTCCGTGAAGCGTTCCATGCCGTTTGACGTGCCAACACGGTACTCCAGGTCAGGCTGGTCAGTGTAGGAAACGAGCGCAGACCAAATCGGGTCGTTGTAGAGTTCGCCAGAGACAGCGGTCAATGCGCCGTTCAGACTGGCAACGATGGAAGCGAATGAGGTACCGTCCTGCAATTCGTACTTGCGCAGTTCGGTAGCATCCCAACCGCTCAACATTACAAGGGATGAAGTATCCCGGGGCCCAAGAGACATAGTTAGTGCCCTCCCTTAACTGCGGTCAATGAATTCAGGACGCACAAAAAGCACGGTTGCGCTCTCTGCAATCCCGACAAGAACATCTTTCGTGCCGACAGACTCAGACGGTTCGCCCGCCGTGTCGCTTGCGTAGATGAGTGATGCAGGCGTTGCGTCCAGCAGACAGACGACGGGCCCGTGTGTCACCACATCGACACGCCCGCCCGCCGCCGCCGCCTGTAGCGAAATGCCCATCACGCAGGCAGCGGTGAAATCGGTCGTGTTGGCAGGGTCAACGTAGCCATCAGCCATCAAAGCGACAATTTCGCCGGCGGCAATCGCAG
>CAYRMI010000063.1:0-1515 GCA_964425625.1 uncultured Candidatus Saccharibacteria bacterium
GTGGCGAGACATAGCAACTACTACGGCCAGCGTGTTCCTGAGAATGTGGCCTAACGTTGGAGCTTGCCGCAGTGCGCCCGTGCGGTGGGCTTGTGTATCGGGGCGCATTGCGGCAAGCTGTAGTTGTACGCCGCCTTTTCATCTCTGAACCGCTGACCAATGGACTTTGAGATCATACATGGAGACGCCTTAGAGGTGCTGAAGGGCATGGAGGCAAACAGCGTGGATGCTGTGGTGACGGACCCGCCATACGGCCTTTCCTTCATGGGCAAGAAGTGGGACTACGATGTGCCGAGCGTGGAGGTGTGGGCCGAGTGCCTTCGGGTACTGAAGCCGGGCGGACACCTACTGGCATTCGCCGGCACGCGCACCCAGCACCGCATGGCTGTGCGCATCGAGGACGCCGGGTTTGAAATCCGCGACATGATCGCTTGGGTGTATGGCTCGGGGTTCCCCAAGTCGCTAGACGTGAGCAAGGCCATCGACAAGGCGGCAGGTGCGGAGCGCGATGTCGTAGGCAGCGGTAAGGGGCGCACCGGTAAGGCCGCTCAACCCAACGGCGGGTCTACTTTCAGCGATGACGCCTACAAGTGGCCGGGGGTGTTTGACATCACCGCCCCCGCCACCGAAGCCGCCCGCCAATGGGACGGCTGGGGCACTGCACTTAAGCCGGCACTGGAGCCAATCACCATGGCCCGCAAGCCGTTCTCTGGGACTGTTGCCGCGAACGTGCTGGAGCATGGGACCGGGGCTATCAATGTGGATGGGTGCAGGGTTCCGCTTGAAGAAGATTGCCGATTGCTGAAGGGCGGAACCTATGGAGGGAACCGAGGAAGCGACAAAGGGACATCCATGTTCGGCACCAATACGAAGGGTTTGGGGTACGAAGTGCCTTCTGCAAATGGCCGCTGGCCCGCGAACCTGATCCACGACGGCAGCGATGAGGTGGTGGGGATGTTCCCGCAGACCACAAGCGGCAGCGGACAGGTATGCAAGGGTGGCGACCGCGTAAATCCAGGTGGCTGGAAGGAGAGCAACCGAACTCCAAAAATGTGGAATGGCGACACCGGCAGCGCAGCCCGCTTCTTCTACTGCGCAAAGGCCAGCAAGTCCGATCGCGGCGAGAGCAACGGACATCCAACCGTGAAGCCAACGGAGCTGATGCGTTACTTGGTGCGGTTAGTAACCCAGCCAGGCGGAACTGTGCTGGACCCGTTCACTGGCAGCGGATCGACCGGAAAGGCAGCAGTGCTCGAAGGCTTTGAGTTCATAGGCATCGAGCGTGAGGCCGAGTATGTGGCGATTGCCGAAGCACGGATTGCGGAGGCCCAAAGGCAATTAGGCTTGTTCGCATGAGTTCACAGGCCATTGGTCAGCGGTTCAGTGTCAGCCGAGGCGGTTGCTGGCAATGCGTACCGGATTGCCGCAGCCAGCTGGCCGAAGTGCTGACGTTCTCTTCGGTGGCGTACAACGGTCCGGCGGGTTGAGGCCGTGCGAAGCGTTGGTCCGTGTGGC